>PMDE01000002.1:213-9157 GCA_003154335.1 Methanoregula sp.
TCCTTGATACCACGAAGACCGGAGTAGTCAACAAGACGTTCCACTTCGGAACAACCGGAGATACACCAGTAGTAGGAGAATGGGACAATACCGGCGTAACGAATGTCGGTGTCTTCCGTTCATCGAATGGAAACTGGTTCCTTGACACTACCAAGACCGGAGTAGTCAACAAGACGTTCCACTTCGGAACAACGGGAGATATTCCTGTGGTGGGAGACTGGAACAATGACGGTATTACTGATGTCGGTGTCTTCCGGCCATCAAATGGAAACTGGTTCCTTGATACCANNTCGAATGGGAACTGGTTCCTTGATACTACCATGACCGGTGTCGTCAACAAAACATTCCACTTCGGTACAACAGGAGATAAACCTGTAATCGGTGAATGGATTTAAGAAATAATTTTTTTTAATTTTTTTCATTTCGTTAAATACTTAACAGAAAAAAATGTTTTTTTGGTGGATTGATTTAAGCGATTTATTATTTTATTCAATCATCTTTTATTTTGTTTCCAGACCGTATCCATTAGGATTTTAAAATATGTTGTTTTCGCGAAATCGGGCTGTTCAAAACGCCCGTTTTATGAAACCTCTGTCGGAGAAACCCCCTCCTATCAGAGCTCCGGCAGGGTTTTTGGGTATCGGATGGTCTTGAGCGTGGAACAAAATGCAAGTCGGGTTAAGGGCATTACAAGCCATTAATTGAGGTGCAGATCTGCCGTAATCAGGTAACAGTTTTCAAATGTGGTATAAGGATTTCACAAAAAAAAAATTCATTCACTTTTTTTCGAATTTTGAAAAAAACTTGAATCTGACAAAAAACAGGTTACTCTTTTTCAAAATACACATTCTTTCATTCATTCCGGATTGCGTCGTAGGGATTCATTGTGCTGCTCCGGTACGCAGGCCAGAGGGAAGACAGAGTCCCGATCGCTATGACAACGAACAATGCCAAACCTGCCATCATACCAATATCCGGTGATGCAGGCATCTGGAATGAAACAAGAAGTGCACTATTGAGAATTCCCAGCATATTTAGCAGGAAAAGAGCAGCAAAGCTGGCACCCACACCGGCAATTCCCCCGGTTGCTGCAAGGACCAGGGATTCTGCGATAACAATGAAGAAAATATCCTTTTTTTTTGCACCCATAGACTTGAGAAGTCCGATTTCGCGCTGTCTCTCTTGAGCGACCATTGCTGCAATAAGTGCAATGAGTGGCAGTGCAGCGATCACTACTAAAACTGAGATAATATTCAGGATGGCTGGAATGTCCTGCATCTCCCGGGAGACCGGATCCAGGGCAAAATGCTGCCCGATAACAGCACCAGACTTTGGTGCGGAAGAGGATGATAAAGATCGCCGTATACGGGTTTCGACTGAATGGGGATCTTCTCCCGCTGAATCCCGTACGAGCACGGCATTAATATCCCCTCTCGAAATTTGTGGTTGCGGAGGAAAACCAATCCTCCCGGCGGTTGCAAAGGTGTATGCATCATCCAGTCGAAGAAAAAGTGTTTGATCAGATGCTGATTGTGTTGGATCCAGCCTTCCGACAATGGTGTAAACGTGGTTGTTCAGTGAAATTCCCGATGATATCTCCCCGTTTATTCCATCGCCGACAATAATCTCGTCAGGGCCAAGTGGCTTATTAAGGGGCTGCCGCAACCAGGGCTGTATCGTAAAATCCCTCAGGGGATCAATGCCGAAGATTTCAACAGGAGATGATGAAAACTCCGGCAAATCCAGGGTGGTAACGTAAAGTTGGGGACTCATTCCCGATATTCCGGTGACTTTTCCGAGAGAATCCATAATACTGGCATTAAAACGAAAGGGAGATGGATCAACCCTTACTATTGCAACTGTATTTCCTGATCCGCTCGCCGGGAATGATGCCATGTATTCTATAGGGACCACGAGTTGATCAGCCCCCATCCTCGTAAGCCCACGTTCAACACCTGCTGCTGAACCTGCCATCAGGACCTGTGCGGAAAAAATATTAGCAGCGATAAAGGCAAAACAGAATGCCGTTGCCAGGTTTCTGCCCGGTTTATTCCGGATGCTTGCAAAAATGAAAGTTCCAACATCCATTGTCTGGTTCATGGCAAATCCTGTGGCATATGGTAAGGTTATTATTCCCGTTGATCTTTCCTGAATGAAACAGTCCCGATGTTTTGTTGAATTTTCCCTTTATGCATCCCGTATGTTCGTGTTGCATATTTTACCAAATCAGGGTTGTGGGTTACCATGATTATTGTCATCCCCTCCTTGTTCAACAGACTGAATAACTCCATTATCTCATACTCAGTATCAACATCGAGATCGCCCGTAGGTTCATCCGCGATAAGAAGAGCGGGTTTGTTAATAAGGGCCCGTGCAATTGCCACCCTTTTCATTTCGCCACTTGAAAGAGTGCGGGGATAAGCATCTTCCCTTTCCGACATCCCTACTTTTCTGAGGAGTTCCACAGCTGATATCCGGCTACCCGGTCCATTCTTATAGAAAAGCGTGGGCAGCATCACGTTCTCCAGTGCGGTGAGTGTAGGAATAAGCCCGGAGAACTGAAACACAAAACCGATCTTTTTTGCACGCAATTCTGCGATGTTGTCTTCGGATAGATTGCTGATCTCAATTCCCTCTATCCGGACTGAACCTGTGGTGGGCCGGATAAGGCCCGCAAGCATTCCGAGAAACGTGGATTTTCCGCTTCCCGAACGTCCTAAAATCAGGACAAATTCTCCGGGTTTTACTTCAACATGAGCACAATCAACTGCCAGAACTTCAGTACTATGAGTTCTGAAGGCTTTGGTTAAACCCGAGGCTTTTATCAAGATTCTCCTCTGCGGATTGTTTCGTACGGTTCTGAACGAATGATCCTGACTGCCGGCCAGAGGGAGGAAATCCCCCCTACCACTATCGAAAAAAGGAGGGCACTTCCTCCACCTGCCAGTATCGAAACCAGTGAAGGGATAATAAAGGGGATTTTCAGGGAAGATGAAATAAAATCCTGGAATCCGACCAGGATTATTATAGCCGCAAAGATGCCGATGAAACCACCGGAGATTGATAATGCGAATGACTCCGCAAGCATCATTTTAACCACGTAATTCTTTGATGCACCGAGCGCCCGGATTATGGCAATTTCTTTTTTTCTTTCAGAGGCAACCATGGCCGAGATGAATCCAAGGAGGGGAACGGATACGATTGTTACTGCCAGTGTCGACCCATAGAGGAGACGGGTCACAGCTCCCAGTTGCCCATTAACCGCATTGAGAAGGCCATTGGGGGTAATTATTTTTGTTCCTGGGACCTGCTTTTGAATTTCGCTTGCGACACTGGCAGGCAATATTCCCGGATCTACTTTTACGAGGACTGCAGAAACCATTCCGGGGGGAATTACCAGTTTTTGAACCGCTTTTAAGCTGGATTCATCTGCCATCACGTACGCATCTTCAAAACGGGTAAACACCGAATTGTCGATTCCCGTTCCGGTTTTTTCAAGAATACCCACAACGTGGAAGGTGTGACCATAAAATATGAGATCATTACCTACATTCTGGATAACCGAACTTCCGATGATCATATCGTCTTTTCCGAGGGTTACACCCTTGTTTTGTTTCAGCCAGGGAGACACAGTGAAATCATTCCTCTGGTCTATTGCAATCATCTGTACTGGAGCTGCACAACAGGATGCAAATAAGGTAGCGATGTAGATCTGGGGGCTTGCTTTTGACACCCCCTGTATGCGGGAGATCTTCTCAAACCCCGAGTCCCCGAAGAAAAAACTATTGGGTTGGCCAATAAGAATAACAGCCTCCCCTGATGATACGTAATCTTCGGGCACAACAAGAATATCCGCCCCCATGCGTGACATGCCTGTATCAAGACTTTGTCGTGCCCCGGCCGTCAGATAATATGATGAAAAGAGAGTGGCAGCAATGAGCGCAAATGCAAAAATCGTCACAATATTCCTGTAGGGGCGATTTGTAAGATTTCTCGAAATAAATATGAGAAAACCAAACTCATGACGGGAACCCATTTCATTCACGTTTCCAGAGCAGGTATCCTCCGATAATGATAACAACAACTCCCAGTATTTCGAGCGCAGGAAGCGTTAACTGACGGCAAGGATGGTCTGCAGACCTGCACATCCCGATAATGATGGTAGGAAACAGGACAACAAGGACACCGCATGCGAGACTGAACACGCCGACTGCCTGCCTCGTTTCTGGAGTACGTCGCGCCATGAGCAGTCCCCCCGCAACAATAATTAATGCCCCGATGCCGGTTTCAGCCCTGGCACTGTATCCACAGGGCATGGGAAGTTTCATCCCTGTTAGTGTTTCTGTATACTGGCCGTGCATTTCACAGACCGGAAAAATAAACCAGACGGTCAGGGCAATCACGATGCCAAGGAAGAAGAGCAGGGCAGCTATCCCCTTGAGTATCGTATCAGACGTCATGATAAAAAAAACGCCGAAGTACTATATTTATTTATCCCATCATATACCAACGTTTCAATAACTGAAAATGAACCAAAAGGTTAATATCCGTAACGTCTATTTCTCGTCATAGTCGGGATGTTGTTTTTCTGACAGTTTTACTGAGGGTTCGGGAATTAGTATTAGCAAGGAACTGCCTGGATCCATTAATCCATATTGCCTAACTCTGGCGATAATGATTAAAGATGGGGTGTTTATCAAATGAAAAGGGAACAAAAATATCAGGTAAAACGAACAGACCAGACCACAAAGTTCTGCAGAAAATTACTGACGTTAATTTTCCTGACAGGAGCTCTTGTGCTGGTTACCGGTATCGCGAGCGCGGAAAGTTTCAGCAGTACTAATGGTTCAGATGGAACAACTGCCGGAACGGTAGTGCTCAACCAGACTCTGAATCCGGTTTCAGTGTATTCGACAACTATTCCGGATGTAACGACTATGTTCACCTTCCAGCCAAAGGAAGTTTCTGCACCGGTTACTGCTTCTGACCGTATCAAAAAAGATCTACCGGTTTTAGCGGCTACTAAAGTGAATGCAGTGACCATGCCTCAATTCAAACTGAGGATGAACAGCACGAGGGTATCACAGGCTGAGAAAGAAGCTGCGGCAGTGGATTATCAGAATATACGTGACGCATTTCTGACTAAAACTTCTCTGACAAATCAAGTTCCGGGCAGAGGTATCGTTGGTGCAGCGCCGGCGATGGACCCCGGCGGAGTGCCTCATTATTTTGGCCCATATCCTAACTGGGCAAACACTCCCCTACCAAAAGGAAAAATTGCCAGTGTCACTATCGATAATGGTGGAACAGGGTACACTGCTCCTGTTGTAACGATTGAAGATGTATACTTTACCGGATCAGGGGCAACAGCTTCGGCAACAGTAACCGGCGGTATGATTACTGGTATTTCTGTAACCAATGCAGGCACCGGATATTCGGCGCCGGTTGTTATCATATCGGATGCAACGGGAACAGGAGGCGCAGCAACGGCAATACTCGGCGGGCCATTTACCGGTGGAATCCGGAAGTTTGTTGACACGCTTCCGGGACTGAATGCCGCAGGAGCAAATAACCTTGGACAATATATTCCGGTTGCTGTTCCGGACACTACAACATTCAACGGCTCTGACTACTATGAAATTGAACTGGGCCAGTACACGGAAAAGATGCATTCTGACCTCCCCAATACCACGCTACGGGGCTATCGGCAGACCAATACGGTAGATCCGAATGTAAGTAAATTCAATTATCTTGGACCGTTAATAATCGCCACGGCAAACCGACCCGTGCGTATCAAGTTCACCAACAATCTCCCGGTGGGCGCCGGAGGTAATCTCTTCATCCCGGTGGATACTACCGTTATGGGTGCGGGAATGGGCCCGATTGGGATGAATACAACGCCAAACTTTTATACACAGAACCGTGCCACCCTCCATCTCCATGGTGGCAACACTCCCTGGATAAGCGACGGGACCACATTCCAGTGGATCACTCCTGCAAATGAATCAACAGCTTATCCGAAGGGTGTCAGTGTTTACAATGTTCCGGATATGCCCGATCCGGGTAACGGTTCAATGACATTTTTCTATACAAACCAGCAGAGTGCGAGGCTCATGTTCTACCATGATCACGCTGAGGGAATTACGCGTCTCAATGTATATGCCGGCGAGGCAGCCGGGTACCTGCTGACCGATCAGGTTGAATCAGATATGACGCTCGGAACAAACGTTGCCGGCGTCAATCCCACCAATGCCGTGGTTCTCCCCGGAACCGGGATTCCCCTGATTATCCAGGACAAAACATTCGTTGATGCGACCACTATTGCTTCACAGGACCCGACCTGGAACTGGGGGACAACACCCGGGATACCGAATACCGGTGATCTCTGGTACCCACATGTATACATGCCGGCACAGAACCCTTATGTTGATACCGGGGTAAACCCCTTCGGACGCTGGCATTATGGTCCCTGGTTCTTCCCGCCAACCGATGTTACGCATGGGCCTGTTACAAATCCCTATTTCGGACAACCCGGAGAGCCGCCGATGATACCAGGGACACCCAATCCTTCCATGGCCGGGGAAGCCTACATGGATACAGCTATGGTCAACGGTGCAGCGTATCCCAGTCTGACTGTAGAGCCAAAAGCATACCGGTTCCGCGTCCTGAACGCGGCAGATGACCGTTTTGTTAACCTGCAGTTGTATGTGGCTGATACGAATGTTACATCCGCAGATGGCAGAAATAATACAGAAGTCAGAATGGTGCCCGCCATTGCAACTTCCGGCTTCCCGGCTAACTGGCCGACAGATGGGAGGGAAGGCGGAGTGCCCGATCCGGCAACACGGGGACCGTCGTTCATCCAGATTGGTACTGAAGGCGGATTCCTGCCGGCGCCGGTCGTAGTGCCGAACCAGCCGATCACCTGGGTTACAGATCCGACGAGATTTGACTTCGGGAATGCCGATAAGCATGCACTCCTGATCGCTGCTGCTGAGAGGGCTGATGTTATCGTCGACTTTTCGCAATATGCAGGAAAAACCCTCATCCTCTACAACGATGCTCCTGCAGCGTTCCCGGCAGGTGTCTCGCAGTATGACTATTATACCGGTGCTCCTGATCGGACTTCGACTGGTGGTGTCCCGACCACACAGGCAGGGTACGGTCCCAACATTCGGACAATTATGCAAATCAAAGTTGCTGCTTCACCGGTTGCCGCAGCGTATAACATTGCCACCCTGAACTCAGTATTTGCAAAAACGAGCTCGAAGAGAGGTGTCTTTGAAGTATCACAACCGCCGATCATTGTACCGCAGACAGCGTACAACAGTGCGTACAACGCGGTTTTTACAACCAATAATTTCGTGAGAATTGCTGATGCCTTCAAGAATTTTACGACCATGTCTGGAGTACAGCTCAATATCTCGTTCCAGCCGAAAGCCCTGCATGATGAGATGGGTGCAGTGTACGACGATTATGGTCGAATGAGCGGGATGCTGGGGCTTGAGGTACCTTCGCAGACTTCGATCACGTCGAATTTCATGCCCTATGGGTACAGCAGTCCTCCCACTGATGTTTTAATGACCTCAATAGGGTCGATGAATGAGTCGTCACCGGGAGATGGTACCCAGATATGGAAGATCACCCACAATGGCGTCGATACTCATCCTCTCCACTGGCACATGTATAATGTTCAGGTTATCAACAGGGTGGGGTGGGACGGGTTCATCCGGGCTCCTGATGCAACCGAGTTGGGCTGGAAAGAGACACTCAGGGTCAGCCCCCTTGAGGACACGATTATTGCATTGCGACCGGTCGCCCCAACATTACCTTTTACCATTCCTGACAGCGTCCGCCCGATTGACCCGAACATGCCTCTCGGTACGGTATTAGCCGGACCACCGGGAGGATTCTTTGACCCGTCGAATGTTCAGGTTACTGTAGTGAATCATATGGTCAACCTGGGCTGGGAGTATGTCTGGCACTGCCATATCCTTGCTCATGAAGAGATGGATATGATGCATTCGCAGGCAGTTGCAGTTACACTCCCCGGTAGTCCTCCTGACACCCTGAGATCGGGTAACGTGAAAAATATCACGACAAATACCACTGCTGTGTTTCTGGCGTGGATAGATCGATCCAACCATGAATCAGACTGGATGATTGAGAAATCAAATGTTACGGAGAACAACTGGTCTTACCTGATGCGGGTGCCATCCTATACTGTGGCACAGACCGGCGTCTCGGCAATGGCAATAGACTCAACAATTCCTCCGAATACAGAACCCTCATACAAATACAGGGTTTCTGCTGCGAATGTTGTGGGTGATGATACGGTGTATGCCGGGTCTGTTGGTTTCCCTGTTATAGCCCTCAATTCAACGGCATCTGCAGCAAATGTGTCGCAACAGATTGCTCCGCCGGGTATAACCAGCTTTGGAATCTCTCCGTCAACTTCCGGGGACGCACCCTTCAACGTAACATTTACCGGTATAGCTGCCGGGGCAACCGGGTGGAGNNGGAACCTATTCGGTCAGGTTGACTTCGATGAATACCGGAGGAAATAACACTTCGGCATCAAGTACGATTACGGTAACCAGAGCCCCGCTCCCGGTTACTCCCTCAGTAAGTTTCACGAATACCACACCCCGGGAAGGCGCAGCACCTTTCACCGTCATATTTAATGCTGACGCTTCGACAAGTTCTCCCGCAGTCTGGGCTACTTGGCGATGGGCGTTTGGAGATGGAACCTTCTCTTCAGTAAAGAACCCTGCGCACGCATATCAGACAGCAGGTAGCTACACGGTGTCATTGACAGCGACCAATCTCGGTGGAAGCAACGTCGCGACACACACCGGGTACATAAATGTGACAGCTGCTCCTCCGACAAATGGGACGATCAATGCCGGCGTGTTTCGTCCCTCGAATGGAAACTGGTTCCTTG
>PMDE01000101.1 GCA_003154335.1 Methanoregula sp.
GGTGGTTGAAATGACACTATACCCAAATTTAATTTAAAGAAAATCAAGGGTAATTTTCCCTGGACCGTCATTTCCATTTTTTCCAGAGATATATTTCATAGATTACCAGCACGAGGATCACCAGTATCCCGCCGAGGAAAAAAGCCACAGCAAAATCCGGAACAGCAGCAGGAGAGGAAGCACCAGCGCCATTCGCAAGGGGGAACGGGGAGGTCATAACGGTGGGAACCTGGGTTGCTACATGGCCCGGTGCGGTGGTAAGGTTGGCAAGACCGGTGTCCGCGATACTTTTTGTTGCGTTGGTCTCCATCCCTGGACTGAGGGTTGTATTTACGCAGAATGTATCTGCCACTCCTTTAACTGCGGGAACACTGCATTCCTCTGTTGCGAAACGCTGTGCACTATTCACGCCGCCACCGGAGATCATACCCTGCAAAAAGAGGGGGGACACGACAGAAACCGCCAGGGTCCCAAGGATTACGATGCAGAACAGTGACGCATATTTCAGCAGGAGTGATCGCACGTTTGAAGTCCGGGGTGCAACGATCAAAAGCTGGTTTGTTAAAGAGTAGATTTTTATTTCCCGACCTTTGACACTGTATCGGGTCTCCACAACCGAAATCAGTCCTGCTTCAAGCAGGTTTTCAATGTGATATTTCGCAGTTGTCAGGGGTATTGACAATCGATCGGTAATCTCGGTTAAACTTTTCTGGTTTTCCGCAAGGATCTGGAGGATATCGCTTGCAGTCTGGCTTCCCATCGCTTTTGAAATTTTCTGTGCCCGCTCATCGCCAGGCTCCAGGATTACGACATTGTCAGCCATTCAGTGCCGCGATAATCCTTTCGCGTCCCACTTTCAAGGCAAGATCCAGCTGGTCTGCATCCGGTCCGCCGCCTTGGGCCATTGCAGGTTTGCCGCCCCCTTTCCCTCCAAGAAGACTGCAGACCTGGCTGATAATCTCACCCGCGTTTACCCGTGGATCTCCACTTGTGAGCACAACCCTTACGGTGTCACCTGTCCCGGCAATAAGTGCAACACCTCCTGTTTCCGACACGGAAGACGCAAGGGCTGCAAGTTCTTTTGCGGGAAGATCAATGCGCTTGATAACAACCGCAATGCCCCCGATGGATTCAGCGACGAGTGTCTGCATCTCAAGGTCAACCAGCCTTGCGCTCATCCGGTCGATATCTTTCTTTTGCTCTTTCCATTCATTGAAGAACCGCGAAACAGTGGCAGGTAAATTATCTGGCTGGACTGAAAGGACATCGGACGAAGATGCGACTATGTTTTCAAGGTGCTGCATATAGAAGACCGCAGCCAGGCCTGCCGTAAACTCAATTCGTTCAATACCGTCCTGGATATGCTCCACCCTTATGATCTTGATCACTCCCACTTCACCTGTATTCCGGCAGTGTGTACCTGCACAGGCCTCGATATCCCCGGCTACTTTTACCACACGGATGTCCCTGCCCGGCGGAACCCCCCCCTGGTAAAGCGAGAAACCATATTTCTGTTCAGCTTTCGTCCGGTCCTCGATTGTCACTTCAACCGGCTGGCTTGCCATGATCATACGGTTGGCTTCGGTCTCAATTTTACGAAGTTCTTCCTGGGTTATATGCTTGAAATGCCGGATATCTACCCGGGAACTTTCGCTCCCTTTCTGTGCTCCCGCCTGGTGAATATGGGCTCCCAGAACTTCTTTTGTAGCGTGAAGCAGGATATGGGTAGCCGTGTGGTGGCGCATCAGGGACCATCGACGTTCCTCGTCAACCATGCCTTTTACCCGTTCGCCACGGCGTAGTACACCTCCGGTAATGTGGTGCAGAATTACCTCTCCAATCTTTATTACGCCATCAACCCGGACCATGCTGTCAGAACTCACCAGTGTGCCGGAGTCTGCCGGCTGGCCTCCGCCTTCCGGGTAGAAGAGCGACTGATCGGTTACTACATATCCATCGAAGAAATCAAGCACAACAGCTTCAAATTCGATGTCGGATATCTGTTCATAATAGAGTTTCTTCGTTGGTGGAAGGGCATTTACGCGCCCGGAATACTGGGAAGTTTTGTCCCCGGGGACCTCTTTTTTCGATTCTGAATGCATATCCGCAACCATTGAATAGAAATTGTCAGGAAGATCAACAACTGCCCCTTCTTTTGTTGCGATATCCCGGACCATCTCCGGTTGAATGCCGTGTGAATCATAAAGGGTGACGATCTCTGAAAGCGGGACACGCTGGCTCTTTGCCCGATATGATTTTGCAATTTTCTGGACAATTCTTGTCCCACGTTCGAGGGTTGATGCATACTTTTCTGTCTCACGATCAATGATTTCGCGGACGACAGAAATGTCCTGCTCAAAAGCGTTCAATCCAATAATTTTTGTCTGCTGTTCGACCAGATCGGCAAGAGGTCCCTGGATTTTCAGTTCGTTCATCATCCGGAGTGTTCTTCGTATGACAAGACGTGCCAGGTACCCCTCCCGGACATTGGAAGGCACGATGCAGTCACCGAGCATGTATGCCAGACATCGGGTGTGATCCACGACAGCGTACACTTTTTCGATGGGGGTGATCATTTTATCGAGCTTTTCCGGTGACACATCGATCGCCGCCGCCACTTTCTTGCGCAGCTGAAAGAGGTTGGCACCGGATATATCCATGAGTCCGGCATATTTCGCACTGAGGCCGAGGATTTTTGTATATTCCTTGTTGTCAAGCATATGTGACAGCCCGGCAGCACCCATCACATTGCTGACCATCTCGGGAAAAACCGCATCATAGATGGTAGGTGATCCTTTGGAAGCCCAGACGAGACGTTCAAGTCCGTACCCGGTATCGACAATTCTGAGCTTCATCGGGTAGTACATGTCCCCGTTCAGTTCGTAGCCCGGGGAGGTTGTCTTTTCCCGCCCGAGGCTCATGAAGACAAGGGTTGCTATCTCAAGTCCGCCAATAAGCACTTCGACGCTCGGCCCTGCATTGCCTCCTCCGATCCACGGGTGCTCTTTATAGGTGACTCTTGTAATATCCCCCCCGATCGATGCTATGAACTGGTCGCAAAGTTCAACGGTCCGATCTTTCCAGTAGATCTCTTCAGTTGGGGTATTAAACGCATGATGGGCCATCATCTCGAACGTAGTGAGGTGCCGGCC
>PMDE01000105.1 GCA_003154335.1 Methanoregula sp.
CCGAAAGCAAAGATCGATGTGAAGCACGTCATTCTCGTCCTGAGCGGGAAGGGTGGTGTGGGGAAATCCACATTCTCGGTGAACCTCGCCTTCGCTCTCGCCAACCACGGCAAAAAGGTAGGCCTGCTCGATCTTGACTTCCACCACGGCCCCAGCATTCCCAAGATGCTGGGCATCGAAGACCAGGGGCCGACGGTTCTTGCAAACGCACCCGAACCGGTCCATGTTACGGGAAACCTTTCGGTTATCTCAATGGCATTCCTCTTACCGGCCACGAGCACACCGGTTATCTGGCGGGGGCCGATGAAGATGGGAGTAATCCAGCAGTTCCTTGCAGAAGTGAACTGGGGTTCCCTTGATTATCTTGTCGTGGATCTTCCACCGGTACCGGAGACGAGGCCTTAACAATTGCCCAGCTTGCCCCGAACGTACGGGGTGCAGTCATCGTGACAATCCCGCAGGATGTTGCGGTAATGGACGCTATCAAGGCCGCAAAATTTATCGAGAAACTCGAACTGCCGGTACTCGGCGTCATCAAGAACATGAGTGGGATGGTCTGTCCTCATTTTGGAGAGACCATAGACCTCTTCAGCAGGGTGGCGCGGAGAAAAAGCTGCAGAAGATTTGTGTGTTCCCTATCTTGGACCCATTCCTCTTGACCCCGAAATGGTTAAGGCCGGGGATGAAGGGAAACCCTATATTCTTCACCATGGAGAATCACCGATACGAAAAGCGGTGGATGAAGTAATGGAAAACCTAGTACACCAGGTAGAATCCTGATCACGAATCTCTTATGAGAATTTCTGATGAATTTCTCATAAAATGAAGCAATGAGAAAATATCACGGTAATCCCGAACTGCTTGAGCAGTATATGGTGGAAAACGCCACAAATGAACGATGGATTACGGTCACCGAACTTCGCGACCGGTTCAGCCTGACACGCTACCAGTCCAACACTGTATCCGGGTTCCTGCGCCGATTGCACGTGGGAACATCCGGCAAGTGCCCCTACATTGTTCTCAGGATCGAATTGGTGGAAAGGGGCTATCATGCGGATCCCCCGAAATGCCGTTACCTCGTAACGAAAAAATATGATAGATGCCTCCATTTCAGAGATTACCCATCATACTGATGCAGGGAGACTGCGTAAAGAAGGCAGCGGTGAATCCGGATAGTGGAATCGGATACGCTTGAATCTCCTCACTTACTATGACGATATATGGATGGTGTTAATTGCGATTGGTTTGTTATTGTAATTCAGTTGGCTTAACTGTGCGACGTCCTGTTCTTTGGTCATTCAGGGGCAGAGATACAAGCTGCAAACCAGACAATATTCCGGATTTTACAAAATTGATGGATAGGGATGCTGTTGTGACCTGAATTTATTTTTTTAAATTTTTTTATGCGAAACTATGATAAAGAAGAAAACGATTTCTTTCGCGGCGCCCTCCCATCCCCAAATCCCGTTTTCACCTGAAAATCCTGTACAAAACCCGCATTTGATCTCGACCGTGCCGCGCCTGCTTAGTGTCAGACAAATAAACGGTTTTACGAGCCCTGTTCCTGTAAAAATTCACGAGATATCCGCCGTTCCTCCTTTTGATCAATCTCCTTAATATATCGGAAATCATTTATTTATTATTACAATGGCAGGGAATTTCTGCGCAAGGACAGCGAGGAGAATCCGGCAGCTCGGGTATACTGCAAAGCGAGCGATCTGGTACGCCGGGTTCTTCTTTCTTTTCATCCTGTCCGTGTGCGGATTGGCAGAAACGCTCATTGTTCCAACTACTGAAGTGAATGAATGGATCAGCGGTTCCGGGAAAATTCCTTTGGACGCCCGGATTTGCATCATCTCACCAGGCTTTTTTAGCACACATCGTAATTGATCGCCGATCCGGTACTAATTCTTGAATGATTCATAGCACGGTCAGCCTGCCGTTTGCATAGTACCAGGACGCGGAATGCGAATTGCTACAAATCCCAGCTGCGGCTTTGGCCGGACCGGGGTTTGAGCGTGTGCGAAGGACACAGGGAACTCTCCATTGTAAGAATAGCAAATTGAATGAAAAATTTCAGAAGTGAGCATCATGAAAACGAACATACCAAAGACAATACCAAAGGTGCCAGGGAGATCTGCGGATATCCCGGCCAAGGTACCGAAATTGGACGAGATTGCGACTGGTAGTGCCAGGAGCGAACAGGAGACACCCACCTATTTCGGGATGCGGGGGAATATAGTTCTTTCTCTACCCGATCGACAGGACCGGGTTGCCGAGCGTCAGAACAAGAAGATCGAACGAATCGAACAAAGACTCACTATGATCGAAGAGCGGGAACATTTGTCATGACTACACTCCGATCAGCAACTGAAAATGACATCCCGCTCTATCTCATCCCGGTGATATCCAGCCAGATCAACAGGCGGAGCAAAGAAGTATGGCGTATTAGCGTGAAAAGGACCCATAGCCATTACTATAATATCTCAGTCAGGATAAAATCGATACCCCGGGAACTCAGGATACAGAACCACCGGATCCCGCTATCTGAAGACAACCGGGATAATGCCGATAATTATCTGATCTGCGAGCGGGAATCCGTTGGTGATCCGGAATGACCCGGGGACGGCCACCACGGCAAGCGATCCGGGAAGCACGGGCAATCGGCGAAAAACTCGGGGTAGTAATAGTCACATCCTGTTCCCAGGGAATCTCCGCTGACCTGCTGATCTGCTGTGCTGCACGCATGCAACCCTTTTCGTCAAAGTGAAACGATCACGTTCACATATCAGTGACATTCTTGAGATCGCAGCAAAATACAACCATGAACTCCTTTTGCTCCGGACCCTCCCGCCCACTAAGGTCATTCTCTGTGAACTCTGGATCCGGTCCCCCAAGGGCAGCTGGCAGTATTACCGGATACTCAAAGACGGGATTATGGAAATCCGGAACAGCGGGGATTTTGATCGGTCCACTGCTGACTTCGAACAGTCTTTCATGCCGCCGGATCCGGATACGGTTTTCAACCAAGATCAGGAAAAGAGGCCTGTTTCACCAAACGGGGGAGGATTTACCTGTCCGTTCTTTGAGCATATGAAGGAGAACCTCTCCCCTTAACTATTATCTCTTCAATTCAGGCTTATTTTGGCAAAAAGAAGAGATCTGGATCAGGGCGGGTCGTATGAAATCACGAATTACAGATCACTTTTTTGGAAATAACCTGTTATCAGGGTTTTCAGAAAAAAATGGCTTAATTATGAGTCAGAAAAATGACCTTAACAGACCCTTTTGGTTGGCAAAACTCCACTTTTATCGGCCAAGATATAGGGAAAGGAAAAAAAGGGCAGTTTTGTTGTTGTTGGTATTTGAGATCAATGCAGGAGATACATTCGTGTGGTGGTTAAATTTCCTCATTCTGGGTTCCGTTTTGGCAAAAAAAGGAGATCTGGATCAGGGTATGTCGCATGGAAACACGAATTACCAATCACTTTTTTTGAAATACCCTTTTTCCAGGGGTTTTATCAGAAAATACCTAGATATCTGCCCAAAAAATGACCTTAATAGACCCTTTCACGTGGCCGATCGATAGCCTGATAGGCTCTGGGACGCCCCTTTGGGAAAAGACCTGTTTTTCAGGATACCGATCCGGTCTAATTTAATCGGCAGGAGAGAAAAGGAAAAAAAGTTGATTGGAGAATAATTCTGGCCTCTGATTATTCCCGGTTCACGAGCTTTTGGCACTGATTCGCACAAATAACTGCATTGCTGGTTTGGGAATTCGTTTATCACCAGCAATCTGGCTGTCCGACTTAAACCGAACATGAAAATTTTCCTAATAAATAGTCTGTTGAATAGCAGATTCTGATAAAAATTTACCCTGACTATACGGGAAAATTATAAACCTTTTTTTGGATATTTTCATTTTCAATATCTTATACGTATCAGATCCGGATAGATTAGGTAGCTTCTCCTCGGGTTTACCACTCATAGCAAATGGTTAAGGGCAATCTGCCGATGTAATCGGAAGACACAAAGGCCAAAATTAATGTTCGCTTCAGATTGAAAAAAAAGTTAAATATAGGGATTCCGGAGTCCCTTACCAACGCCGAATGTCTTACGAGCTTCGACCGTTGCCTTGTTCTTGGTAATCTTCTCGTTTGCCAGTTTGGAAACGAGATCAAGGCCTGGTTTTACTTTATCGATTGGCTGTGTCTCGAAAACCCCTGCTGCCATTGCCTTCGCCCAGACCGAGTCTCCGATCTTGGACCTGACAAAGACTGTACTCCATCCATCGGGGCTGCCGACAGATCCGGTGGAGATATCACTAAGGTTTGCTACATAGTCAAGACAGACGTGGCATCCTGGCTGTTCATACTTGTGGGTAACCTTGAGTGGCAGCTGGACGACCTGTCCGCGCTTGCCGTAGACCCAGAACTTGCCCTTGCCGATCT
>PMDE01000128.1:0-11180 GCA_003154335.1 Methanoregula sp.
ATAGACAGGGTTCAGACAGAACTCAACCGGCTCGAGGGCAGGCTGAAATTCCTTGACAACAGGATAGATCTCTCCACAATAACGGTAAACCTCGAGGAACCAGAACCTGTCGGCGGGGAGACCGGACATAACTTTGTTTCAACCATCAACGAAGGAATCGCCGGGTTCTTTGGCATGATTGATGCTATTATCATTATTTTTTTCACGGTCCTCCCGCTTATTATTGTTAGTTGTATCGGGTATGGCATTTACCGCTGGAAAAAAGGCAGGAATAGTTCACCTTCCCAGGAGCAACAAGAAAAGAAATAATTTTTTTTATCTACTTTTTGCGGGGCGTAAGTTGCTCTTTATGGCTCTCGGATTTGTAGACGGTAAACTGCCCATCGGTCCCTGACCCCATGCAACAATCAGCGAAGATTAGTGTTTTTCATTTAAGGGAATTTGGGCTCTGTTGAAATCCTTTGCCGGTAAGTAAAATCCCATTTCGTGGGATCCAAAGTTCCCGCTTGAATTCGAAATAGTGTTTCACAAAAACGCTCTGACGCCAATGAGCATACCCCCCCATTATGGGTCGCTTGGGCGCCTCGTCGGGCCCACGCTGGGCTGGAGGTTAATCGGGAAGTGTTCATATCTTTGGGGTCAATGGGCGGCTCCTCTCGGGCTGCCTCTCCCTCTGGGGGAGAGAGGGGGTCACCATCATAACTACTACAGAGGACTCAGCCCCAATCATAAATTCAGTGTTTCAACAGAGCCAGAATTTCCAAAATTTTTGCTTTGGTTATAGGGTAAATCGATGGGAAAAACGAAAGATAATTTTAATTCTTAGGGAACATTTGTCCCCGAGTTGCCGGGTTTGGCAGTGATTTGGGTCGGTACTGTATAGGTAACATCAGCCAATGATGTCGTCGCGGGTATTGCCGTTGTTCCCGAATTCTTTACTATCGTTGACCCGTTCGCGGGTATGGTACTGCCGCCATTTGTCAGCATCGGATACAGGAAAAAGCCACCCAAAATGATTGCAATAACAATTATGATCGCGATAATTCCCATGAATGTTTTTCTATTGGAGAAAATGCCGGAGCCCGGCTTTAATCCAAAGGGTTTAGAAAATATGCCTTCATGACTATTGGATTCAGAGACTTGAGAAGGGATATTGACCATGCCCGGCTTTTCGGAAATTCGTTGAGTACCGGTGAAGATATCGTCATCAGTACCTGAATATTCCTCATTGGGGACAGCATAAATCTGCTCTTTTGGGACCTCTTGTCCACGAGGGCCAGACGAGAGATGATGTGAGGAAATCCTGTCCGAAGTTTGATCAATGAGTGCTTCTGGACTCTCCCCTTCTTTTGTTTCAGAGAATACAATTTTATCTGGATTGGCTTTAATTATGGATGATTGGGATATTCCTGGATACGGCAGGGAAGGTGTGACGTTTTCAGGTATCGCAATCCGCGATCCGCAACGGTTGCAAAATCCTGATCCTTCCGGAACCCTGTTTCCGCACCGGGAACAATACATTCCAAAACCGGGGGAGGTCCCCGNNGGTGAACTGATAACCGCTATCCTTGGAGATGGGGTTCGTTCAGGTTTTTTTGAAGATTGTTCAAAACCCGGAACCACTTTCCGGATTACCTGTTCAAAGGATGAAGATGTATTCTCCTTTAACACNNGCATTCTCTCCGGCTTCAATGTTCTTAAGAGTGACAAGCGGAATCTCCCGTTGTGGAAGAAGATTTGTTACCGTGTCAATCAGGAGGATCCTTTTATTGGTAAGAATACCCTCAAAGGGGATCGATTTGACATAGATTCCCGGAGTCCGAAGGATAACAAACTCATCACTGCGCAGCTCTGGATCGCCCATTATATCACTCAGTACCCAGTTATACGGTTAAACTTGTAGGTCTGGTAAGAAAAAGATATGGCAATAGTACCAATCAAAAAAATAGTGTATTTCATTGTTTAATCGCGTTATTCACGACGGGGGGGCAGATGTCCGGTTCACCCCACTCCACCATTATAACNNTACAACCACAATAAGCACAATACGTACGAAATGCTTTATCCTATAGATCTTTTTGTCATCCGTAGAGGATTAATCCTTTTTTCCCCTGGCATAACGGTTTTTCCACAGGTGCGAATCGTGGGTGTTACTTTCTTTTTGCCAGGAATCAAACAGTAAAGATATTGGGTATACCTATGACCTTCAATTGCCGGCAATGCGGGACGTGCTGCATGTTCCTTGGNNACCCCATTTATTGCAGAGGTGGACGAGGATAAGCGCCGGATATTTTCGGACAGCCTGTTTCCAGAGCAGCATCCCGCCGCATGCCCCTTCCTCCGTCCGGACAAGGACCTTGTCCGGTGTACAATTCACCGGGACAGCCCGGCACAGTGTAAGTTTTACCGCTGTGTTGTGATGAGTGTGTATGACCTGAAGGGTGTGCTGCTCGGCACGGTGAGGGGAACTCTCGATCTCCATACTGATGATCCGGGTCTCCGGGCTATATGGGAGGAAGTTGAGCGGAAACGGCCGAAGGCAGATGAAGAGGCCGAACCCTGGATGGCGATGTTCCTGCAGGAGAAGGGATACCGGGTGACATGACATATTTTCAACTGCAAAAATTGGATTTTCCAACGTGCGGATTAAACGTATTCCTTACAAAGAAGATTTGGGGGCACGGGGTTCCCCGTTACGGCCAATAATTTTCAAAAAACGGGTGACCTCAACCGTTGTTTTTCGCTATGGCAAGTGATCTCATCCTTCGGAGGTATCTTATTCCTCCCAAATCGTAATTGTAAACTAAAAAAAGGCGAACAAAACCAATTTATCGCTTTGCTTTTCGGATTAATAAAAAAACAGATGTAACGCCCAGGTCGGAATTCGAATCCGAGTCGATTGCGTGACAGGCAATCATGATAGGCCACTACACTACCTGGGCTCTCTTTTTAACAAATGTCCCGCCTCCCGGATTCGAACCGGGGACATCGCGGTAGCCGCGCAGTTACCGAGACCGGTAAACCATACTACAGCCGCGCACTCTACCGAGCTGAGTTAAGGCGGGGCACTGCGCAGTAATGTAGGAATAATTTGGTATTAAACGTATCGTTAAAGATTGGGCAAAAAACGAAAAAATACCCGAATTTCGGCAATTTAAAGGTACTGTTTAAATAATCCGCATTCCCATAAGGATGTATGACTGCTCGCAAGGATGTTGCGGGGGATCGTCTTCTTCACCGATAGCGCAGCTCGTGAAGAAGTGACTGTTTTTGACACCACGCTCCGGGACGGAGAACAGACCCCGGGGATAGCATTCACCTTTGAACAGAAACTCCAGATCGCACGCCAGCTCTCTGACATCGGCGTCTACGCAATCGAGGCAGGGTTTCCTGCATCATCGAAAGCCGAGAAAGAGACGGTGACCGCTATTAAAAAGCTCGGTCTTGAGTCGAAGATCTGCGGGCTTGCCCGCTCAGTAAAAGCCGATGTAGACGCCTGTCTCGACTGCAATGTTGATATGGTGCATGTCTTTATCCCGACTTCGGATATCCAGCGGGAGAACACCATCAACAAGACGAGGGCGGAGGTGCTTGAGATCACCGCTGATATCATAGGACATATCAGGAAGCGCTCCGAGCTCTGCATGTTCTCCGCCATGGACGCCACGCGGACTGACTGGGATTACCTGATCCAGGTATTCCAGACTGCTGCCGATGCCGGGGCCACGATCATCAATGTGCCGGACACGGTCGGCGTGATCTCGCCCTCGGCGATGAAGACGCTTATCACCAGGATTAACAAAGAGGTCAGATGCCCCATCGATGTCCACTGCCATAACGATTTCGGACTCGCCGTTGCTAACACGATCGCTGCCGTTGAAGCCGGGGCATCGCAGGTGCAGGTCACCATCAATGGACTGGGTGAGCGGGCCGGCAACGCGGACCTTGCCCAGACCGTGATGATAATGGAGTCGATGTACCGGATCCGGACCGGGATTATGAAGGAACGGCTTGTTGAGACCTCACGCCTCGTCTCCCGGTTCAGTGGTATCGCGATCCCGCCTACCCAGCCGGTGGTTGGCGAGAACGTCTTCTCGCACGAGAGCGGCATCCACTCGCACGGTGTCATGAAGAATTCTGCCACGTTCGAGCCTGGTATAATGACGCCAGAGATGGTAGGGCACCGCCGCAGGTTGACCCTCGGCAAGCACGTGGGCCGGCATGCGGTCAGGCAGATGCTGACCGACGTCCACATCGACCCAAACGATGCCCAGCTCGACGCGATTATCGAGAAGGTGAAAGCCGTGGCAAACCGGGGCAAGCGGGTGACCGACGCTGATCTCTATGAGATTGCCGAGAGCACAATGGGCATCGAGTTGAACAACAAGGTGCTCGATCTGCATGATATCGCTATCATGACCGGAAACCACGTGATCCCGACTGCCAGCGTGAAAGCGATGGTAAATGGAATTGAACACGTCTTCTCAGCGGTGGGGAACGGCCCGGTAGATGCAGCGTTGAACGCTATCCTCGGTATCACCCCCTCGAAACTCGCCCTCAAGGAGTTTAACATCGAGGCAATCTCCGGGGGGTCCGACGCGATGTGCCACGTGACGATTGCTGTCGAGGACGAGCACGGGAAGATCTTCGATGCCAGCGGGAGCGGTGACGACATTGTCCTCTCCTCGGTCGAGGCCCTGGTCAATGCGATCAACCTCATCAACCGGACATAATTACTATCCTTTTTTTGTTCCCTCATAGAATATTTGCGGCTCTTTGAATTACAGGGTATTTGAATCGCGACAGGTTGGCCGTGGGAGGAACGGGATCATCGCTGGATTACCCGGGATAAATCACGATTGTTTCAGGTTCGCGTTCCGGATCCTGATAAGCAGATTCAACGTCGGCTCGAACCCATAATACGAAGCACGCAATTCAAGTTTTGCTATAACTTCATCTGTTGAAACAAGGTAGCGTTTCCTAAAACCGCCATTGCGATCTGCCGAATCGAGGAGGTTATCGATCCGGTCACAGAGTTTAACCAGGGTTGCTTCCGGCGGAGCATCAAGAATACGTTCGAGACTATTGGAAAGACGCGCGGGTTTTCCCTTGAACGTATTTTTTTTTGTCAGGGCATCAACAATAGCAGAAATATCTGTTTTTTCATCAACAGTGAGGGGAAGCCCTTCAATGAACTTGTCCGTCCGCCTGATCCAGTCCGGTGTGCAGTCCTCGTACACATCATGGAGCCAGGCCGAGACGACAGCTACGTGAGAACCGTTAAACATGCCAACAAGGGCGGCAACCCTGGCAGGATGGGTGATATAGGGGGTCCGCCGGTCTTTGCGCAGCTGGCCCTTGTGCGCCTGAGATGCATGATCCGCTGCAGCTTTGATAACGGCCATTCGCGTAACCGGATCGTGCTCCAGAAATAATGGACCAGAACCCATTACCAGTATTCTGATACCGGAACATAATGGATTTTTGTTTTTGGATCACGGTCTTAAAAATGTCATGCTGAAAGCGTCAATGCAGGGAAGAAGAACAAAACCCGTACGTGTTTTAACCAAAGAAGGTGTCCGTTCGGGACAAGCTACGGTCAGGGAGGCGTCTGATGCAAAAATACATTTCGGATGCTTAATTCGATTACCTTTGGAAAAAATGAAATATAAATAAAATTATGCAGCAGTTGGCGTGCCTTTGCCTTCGATTGCTGCCTTTATCTGAGCCTGCAGCTGCTCGAATTTACCCTGCATCATTTTCTCCTGCTTTTCCAGCGACTTGATGCGCAGTTCAAGTGATTCGATTTTCTCGGTGAGTTTTGTGTTTATCACTTCTTTTTTCTTCTGCATCATCACCGTTCCAACGCTCATATACATGACGGAATCGTCTGCCGAATCGCTGATCTCTTCCTGAGCACGCTTTGCCTCACGCATTGCCATCTCATACTGGGCTTTTTGAGATAGGATGTTCTGGAGCTGCTGCTGGATCTGCTGGAGCATCCCCAGCTGGTTCTGGACTTTGGGTGAAAGATTGTTCATAATTGTTACTCCGGTTATTGTAGGTTCCAAATGATAAAAAGCATTATTCAAAAATCCGGATTTTCCGGATCGTGTGTGCTAATATTTTAATTCTCATTTATTGAAAGGAAGATCATCTTTTGATTGGCAGGTCTTTAAGATCCTGCATCTCATCTGCAACATTAATCAGACGCAGAACCATATTGAGCGCTGCCCTCAGTGCGGCAATATCATCTGCCTTCACCCTCATCACGAGAAAATCATCATCTTCTACCCAGCAGCTGGTTATTGAACGGGTATTGACCTCCCCGGAAAGTTCCGGCTCCAGCGCCAGATGGATCTGCTTTGCGCGGGAGGTTGAAAACCGGAAGATCGCTTCGTGGTGTGACACACATAACCTTGTATATCATGGTAAATAAAAAAGAGGACGAATAAATACAAATTTTTTTTTAGAGAAATAATTATTATCGGGATTTCATTTCTTTTATTGCGGCACCGCGCTCTTTGAAAAGGATCCGGTGTCCACAGTAGGGGCACCGGACATTTACATCAATCTCAACTTTCTGCTTACACCGTGCACATTTGTATGTACTTGCCATATCTATCCAGATTATCCTTTTAATTGCTCAAGAGTCCGGTCAATTGCCCGCTGCGCAATTTTCATGCTTGGGGTCTGAGGCTGGTATGCTCCACCGGCAAACTTGTACTGACATTTGCGACATTCCCAGATTCCGGTGCCTCTGCGCTGAATTGACTGCATGTCACATTTCGGACAGCGGTGGAGGGCACCTGAAACAGCTTCTATTTCAGCTACTCTTTTACGAACAAATCTTCCATACCGGCACCCGAAACGTCCGGAACTACCGGTAACTTTCCCTTTTGCTTTATGAGTTGAGCTTGCCATAATAAATTACCCACCGATCTGTCTTCTTTTATTTGTCCTCGTAACTAATATACTTGATTGAGGATTTTTACCTGCCCTTCACCTTTGGAGAGTTTATTGATAAGATCGTAGAATTCTCCCTGTATGCCCGCAGGAATGCGAACAACGCAAACCCAGGAACCATCTTTTTGCCATTCATCCTTTTCCAGGGTTGATCCTGCGGCAATGTCACCGTACGCTTTTGCTGCAAAATCGGGGGGGATTCGAATTGCAAGCCTAAGTTCTTCAAACCGGATGGGGAGAAGAGGCCTCAATGCTTTAACGGTATCTTTCACCTGCTCATCCAGATGCTTGAACGGGTCAATGTTGACCCGTGCTTCCTCCATTGCCATTTCTATCCTGTGCGGGGGGTGTGGGTGACCAGTCTGGGGATTAACTGAATTCCTGGCGATAAAGGTTATAACCTGCCTCCGTTTGTCTTCAATCATTTGTTTACGCTGTTCGGCAGTGAGATGGATCTCTCCTTTTTCGATAATCCGACGGGCAACAACATTAAAGTCAGTGCTATGGAAGACCTTTTCAAGGGCTTCATCCGAAGCCCGGGTTCCCCTCGAAGCGTTGCCAAAGACACTTAATGCCGCTACAACATCCTCGATATCGACATTCTGGCCCTGTCGGACCAGGGCGGCCTGATTTGGGTCAACAAGAATTTCAAATCGTTCTCCGAAACTCTCGAGGCGAGCTACCACTGCTTTTTCGAGCGGTATCATAGGACGTCACTGTTTAAACTGGCCGACAAACGTAGCGACTTCTTCTTTACTCATTTTTCGGAATACCGGGTTTTCCCGGCCGATCACGCCTATTTCTACAGTATCTACATCGAATTTGCCTTCAGTTGCTGAATGAAGCGCTTTGAGTCCAAGAAGGATAACATCTTTTATCTCAGATTCAGGGTTGTATTCCTCTTCAAAAACCTTCATTGCAGCAGGACGTCCGATTCCAATACCGGTTGCTTTGTACTCCAGAAGGGTTCCGGAGGGATCAGTTTCGAAAAGACGACACTCGCCATCACTCACTCCTGCAATAAGCAGCGCTGTACCGTAGGGGCGAATTCCCCCGTACTGTGTAAGCGTCTGCATATGGTCACAGAGTTTTTTTGCCAGTGCTTCGACTTCGATTGGCTCGTCATATGAAACGCGGTTGATCTGGCATTCTATCCGGGCCCGGTCAACAAGAGAACGCGCATCTCCTACGAGTCCNNACGATGAGGACAACACCGTCTTTTGCCTTAATTCCAACTGCAGTAGTCCCGCGCTTTACTGCTTCACGGGCATACTCTACCTGGTAGAGCCTTCCGTCGGGAGAAAAGACCGTAATCGCCCTGTCATATCCCATTTGATATTGTGGTTGCATTATAATTCCTCCAGATCTTCTCTTGTCAAGAATAAACGGTTTGTATTTTTAAATCCCTTTTCAATTACATCAACCTTCTGACCATTACATTGATTGATCAGAAATTGCCTTTTTTCAAAGGTACATTCCGGGAGTGGGGAGGGGTCAGGATCGTGAATTTTTATTCCGCGTATTCTCTCCTTCAGGGTCTCAATAGTCCCTGATGTTGCCACAATGCGAAGAGCAAGTGGAGTGTTGCGGTAGGTCGTAATTGTCGAAAGGGCGATGACCAGTTCCCGCTCCGTTCCCCGCCGGCACCGGATAATGACATAGCGATCCTGTGATGCTACAACTGCTGCCATGATGACGCCAGATAGTGCATCACCCCAGAGGGAGGTTACAGCGTCAGTTAAAACGTAATACAAATCCTTTTGATCGATATTGATCCCGGCAGGTTCAATATATGCCAGAATGTACCGGCGTTTTTCTCGTAACGTTGGCGGGCGCGGACTCATCAGACCACCATAACTGCGGGAACAGGGAGTTTGGTAATTGTATCGACTCCGGACAAGGCCATTTCAGTATCTGAAATTTCCATATCAAGAAGTGTACATAAACCGGCGATCTCCCGTACAGCGCGCATTTCAAGAATAGAACGGGCATGAGAAGAGATTGTAATGGGGAATTCAAAACGCCGCTCAAGCACCAGCACATCACGGTACCGGTGAATCGCACGCTGCCGGCTAATTCCCCGCCCGGAAATGAGAGGTGACAGGTCAATATCGATTGCAACCTGATTATCCGCTGCCATCTTCGCGGCAACATGATCAAATGCGGTTTTATCTGCGAGCTGGATGCCTCTTATGATGTGGACACCTTTGAGACTGATCATTGCACGGTTAAATGCATTGTCTCCCGCCTGGACTGATAGAACAGTTTTAGTATTTTTTTCCCGTCTGACACGGTTAATGATATCTTTTGTTGCGGTCCTTTCAATGAGGATTCCTGAGTAGACTTCAATCCCGGCAAATTCTCCTGAAGCAGTAGCAGCGGCAACAAGTCCGTCAAAGCCGAGTTTTCTGGCCTCCAGTGCCATCCTCCGCACCGATGAGTCACCTAAGGGATAGGGATATACACAGGCATCGGTGATCTTCATGAATGTAAACTTTTAGTAAAAAGAGAATAAGGTTATTTGCCCTGGTTCGCGTGAGAACGGATGCTCGGTCTTGTCTTTTCAGTCCCTTTTCCCCGGGTCATCATACCGCGCCCTTTGAGTCCCGCAGAGGTCTTGCCACGCTCGGCCCGGCCCCGGTGCGTTGAATCTGCCATCCAGGCGAGGTTCTTATCGCTTCTTATCGAAGGGTGGTGACCATCAACAAGGATAACCTCGTAGTATTTGAGCTTGCCATCCTGGCCGACCCAATAGGAATTAAGAACCTCCATATTGGGGAATTTCCTTGAAGCCCGCTCTTCTGCAATTCGCTGGATGCTTTTTCCTGCGGTAGAGTGGTTCTTACCCATCCGTGCTGAACGCCGGGCCCTCACATAACGTGATGCCCTTCGGCCACCGCGGCGTACGTGAACGCGGGCTACAGCAATACCTTGTTTTGCCTTATAGCCCAGTGAACGTGCCCGGTCGATCCGGGTTGGGTGCTCAATCCTCACCACACTTCCTTCACGACGCCATTCCTGCATCCGGTTCCAGAGAAGTGTTTTCACTTCACTTTTTTCGGGTCTTTTCCATGCCTCCCTGACGAAGGCGTACATCGATTTTACCATTATTATCACCTAAGGTTCGGCTTAATAAAGCTACATTCCTTTCAAAACGGGACGGATCCCGTATTCCTATACACTTTAGTCGGATCCCACATAAAGTACACCAGCTGCTGACCCAAATGCTGCACTAGGAGCCTTTATTCTTCTTAATTACACGGATGTCCTGAATACGGGTGACCGGATATTGCCCGGCCGGGTCCTTTTCAGCCGACTTGACCATATCCCATACCGTCAACAAAGCAATTGAGACTCCGGTCAAAGCTTCCATCTCGACTCCGGTTTTTCCGGTGGACTTCACCCGCACTATGGCCTCGATGAAGTCGTCGTACTGTTCGAAATCAACCGAGATCGCGCTAATCGGGATGGCGTGACACATGGGGATCAGTGACGGTGTGTTCTTTACCGAGAGCGTAGCGGCAACCCGCGCCGTGGCCAGAACATTGCCCTTGATAACGGTTCCATCGCGGATGGCGGCGAGCGTGTCAGGTTTCAGGAAAATTTTCCCGGACGCCACAGCCTCGCGGGTTACATCGCTCTTCTTGCTTATATCCACCATCCGGGCCCGATCGTCCTGTATATGCGTAAATTCCACCATTTCATGCACCGTTCCCGAATAATACTGTGGGGATCTTATCGACGAGATCTGAGGCGAGCATCCCGCCGCCCCGCTCTTCTACTACCGCCTCTCCGGCCCTTCCATTCACGTACGCGGCCAGACAGGCTGCCTCGAATGCAGGGAGTTGGCAGAGCAGGGCGCCGGCGATACCAGCCAGTACATCCCCTGTTCCCCCGACCGTCATGGCCGGATTCCCGGTCCGGTTGAACCTGATCTGCTGCCCGTCTGTGATGATGTCGATAGGTCCCTTGAGGAGGACCGTGCCGGGGAGCCCGGCCTTCTTTGCCACTCTTGCCCGGCCAATTGTATCCTCAGGCAGGGTAACCCCCGCGATCCGGGAAAACTCAGCGGCGTGGGGTGTGTAGATAGTTTCTCCCTGTGCCTTTGGCAGGGGAAGGCGCAGGGCTTCGGCATCAAAAACTGCTTTCTTACAGTGCGGTGCAATGGCAGTGACGACATCGTGGCTTTCCGTGCCAAGACCGTTCCCGCAGAC
>PMDE01000128.1:11247-16253 GCA_003154335.1 Methanoregula sp.
AAGAAGGGTCAGCTCACCGGGGCCGGTGAAACATCCGGCTTCGACCGGTATGCCTATGTCAATGACGGTCGAGCCTGCAACTTTTGGCCTGTGGAACGCGATGATCGCGTCGCTCCTCATGCCCGGCGTTGGGATATCAGCAGCGATAATCCATGCCCGGGTAGCATTCACCATCGTAATACAGGTCTTCAGCGGCTCGCGGACAATGCCCGCTGCACCCGTGCCGAGCAGGCAGTCTACGATCACATCTGCCCGGGAGAAAACCGGCTCCAGCGCCGCGAGATCATCCCGGTTCCCAAACGGTTTGAGAGGAACCCGGGCATGCCGGAGTGCCACAAGCTGGTGTTCGCAGGCAACGCTGAGCTTACCTGCGTTAAGATAACAAACTTCAGTCAGGACGTGGCGGCAGATATGCCTGGCTGCCACCATTCCATCGCCGCCATTATTGCCGTTNNGTCACTCCCAGCGCTATCGCGTTTGTATCCACAACACGCATCCGGGCCGGGGTTATCATCCCCGACTCCTCGAATTCACCGAACTGGTCAGGTTGCATACTTAAGTACAATTCATGTGCAGGGACTTCCCTAAATACTATGCAATGGTTTTTTGCGATGAGGTGAAGGCAGCCGCAGAACAGGTCGCGGCAGCACCGGAAATTACCATCATCTCTCATATTGATGCTGACGGTATTGCTTGCGAGGCGATCCTTTCCCAGGCAATATCCCGGCTGGAGATCCCGGTCCGTTCCGTTTTTGTCCGGCAACTCGAGCCGCTTACGATGCCACAGATTCCCACTGATTCTTCGCTGAAGGTTTTTTCCGATCTTGGCGCAGGTCAGCAGAACCTTATGCTCGAGAGGGGGTTTACCGATAAAGAAATTCTCATTATCGATCATCACGTCAGCCAGCCATGCGAACGGAACTATTCACAGGTAAATTGCCTTCCTTACGGGTATACACGGATGAGTGCTGCAGGAGTTGCCTACCTGGTAGCAAAAGAGCTGGATTCGATCAATATCGACCTTGCACGGATCTCGATTGTTGGCAACGTGGNNGGGGTACGGCACGGGTCTGTTGAAGTCCGGAAAAAAGACCTGAATTGTTATGGGACGGCAACGCGCCCGTTACACCTCTCACTTGCCTATAATGATGATCCGTTTATCAAAGGGATCAGCAATAATCCCGAAGGTGCACGGCAATTCCTCAAACGACTCGGAATCCGGCAGCAGACCAATGAAGGGCGCTGGTATGTCTGGGAGGAGATCGAAGTTGAAGCCCGGAGGACAATCATTTCAGCTCTGGCCGAACAGCTGATTGCCAACGGTGAAAGGGTTGACAGACTCCTTGCAGAAACCTACGGGTTCCCGGATGAGACTCCCAGGACTCCCCTTCGGAATGCACAGGAATACGCAACAATGCTCAATGCCTGTGGAAGGTGGTCAAAACCCCATGTGGGAGGTGCAATTCTCCGGGGAGATCGTGGGATCGCGTACCGTGACGCCGAGCACATGCTTAATAACCACAGGGCAATCATCCGCAACCTTCTCCAGTTTATCCTTGACACCGGAGTCAGGGAACTCGAACACCTGCAGTACATCCATGTTGGGGGAAGATATCCGGATACTATTGTTGGAATAGGTGCCGGGATGGCTCTCTCAAAACTGAATGCTAAAAAACCGATTCTTGTCATGTGCGAAGTACCCGAGGATCCATCCCTGACTAAGGTGTCGATGAGAACCAATGAGCGGGTTGTAGAAAAAGGAATCGACCTGCAAAGGGCCCTGAGTGACGCTTCTGCGGAATATGGAGGCGGGGGAGGCGGGCATAAGATCGCAGCAGGGGCATATATCCCAAAGACCGCAGAAAAAGAGTTTGTGAATCATGTTAACAAAATACTCGGAGAACAGCTCGCTTCGGCGTGTCCAGACAATCGCTGATTACCAGTTTGGCGGACTGGTGGGTACGGGACTTTTTCCGGAAGGTTGTGAGTTTATCTTTTCGACCACCGGCCGCATCCGTCAGATCCTTTACGGCGGGATCCGCCTGGCTACGGTTCGTGCATTCGATGGCAGGCTTACTCTCGGCATCGAAGGGGCAAAGCGCCTTCAGTTATACCTTCCTGCACCGGGGTACCGGGCAATTGTCAAAGATGATGTTGCAGAATTCATTGCTCAGGGGAAGAACGCATTTGCAAAACACGTGATCTTTGCAGATCCAACAATTCGCGCGGGCGATGATGTCATGGTCGTTACCGGGGATGACCGGCTGATTGCCTGCGGTGCAGCAGTTGTTTCAGGCGCAGAGATGCTTGCATTTAATTATGGAGTAGCGGTAAGAGTACGGCAGGGTAGTGAGAAGGATGCTTCCGGGAAATATAAACCCACGCCAGATGAAGGCGATGATGAAGAAGCTCGGCATGAATGTCGAGCAGATTGAGGATGTCCAGAGTATTGTCATCAAGACACCCAAGGGTAACTATATCTTTGATTCAGCAGAGGTTTCGGCAATGACTATGCAAGGGACCACAACTTACCAGGTTGTAGGGGACGTTAGGTTTGAGCCGGCAGCCCCCGTTATCCCAAAAGAGGATGTCACGATGGTCGCAGCACAGGCAAATGTCTCAGAAGAGAAGGCAAAAGAGGCACTCGTCGCAACCAATGGCGATATCGCTGAAGCCATCATGCGATTAGCACAGACATGATCGAAGCCGGCGACAGGGTTCTTCTTATTGGGGAAGGAAGAGAGTTTTTTGTTAAAGCCGGGCCAGGAACGCTCGGAACTGATAAGGGACAACTGGACCTCAGCCCGCTGGTGGGAATGAATGGTGGAGATATCCTCACCACCCATAGCGGTGCGAAATTCACCGTCAGGATCCCCCGGCCAACTGATTTTTTCGTCTATGGCAAACGATCCGGGGCCCCGATGCTGCCAAAAGATATCGGCCTTGTCATCGCTTACACTGGCATGAACCATAACGACGATGTCCTCGATGCCGGAACCGGCAGCGGCATTTCCGCTATCTACTTTGGGGGGGTCGCGAGGTCAGTGAAAACCCTTGAGATCCGCCCGGAATTTTCCTTGCTCGCGAAGAAAAATATAGCCGAGGCGAAACTCGCGAATGTGGAAGCGGTAGCTGCCGATTTCCTTGCCGCTGAAGGAAGTTATGATGTGATACATCTCGATCTCCAGATCCTGCCCGAGCATGTGACACATGCGTATACCCTGTTGCGTACGGGAGGCTACCTTGCGTGCTACACCCCGTTTTTAGAGCAGATGGCGATAGTTATTGACGCTGCAAGCGGGCTGTTCTCCGAGGTGCACACCCACGAGTTGATCGAGCGGGAGATGACCCGGTCAAAAAGGGGGACACGACCTTCAACGAGCGTGAGCCATTCCGGGTATGTTACCATTGCAAGGAAATAAAAAAGGAATCCAGGAGGGCCCGGGACATTCATGAAATAAAGAAAATCCAGATCTTATGGCAGCATATAGTACTCCGCCTCAATCTTTTTTTACCGTATATCAGGTTTTTTCGATCTTGATATCTAATCCATGGATCGATAACACGCGCAAGTTTCTTCATGAGAAACGCCAGTTTCAGCACACCGGCCTGTATGTAAGGATGGACGAAAGTATAAACGGAAAGGATCGAACAGGTCCAGACCCTCGCTTGTTTCTCTCATCTGGCCCGGGATTATCTGGCAGATTTATAGAGCACCAGCCATCCGCAGAGCAAACGGTCCTGACATTCCCTGATTATTTCCTGAATTTAACAGTAAAAGGTAATTCTGCACCAGGAAAATGTTTTCCCAAGGCTATGAACCGATCGTGAAGCCCACATCCACGCACGCCGGTATTCCTTTTTGGGATTTGCAGTGATCCATGGAGAAAAAATAAGATATTATTTGCAGAATGTTCCGCAGGTCTCACCCCTTGAGCTGATCGTACGTGAGTTGACCCAATCAATGGGGAACAGATCATTCCATTGGTGCCAGAACACTCACCTGCATCGTAATCGACTGTAATTTTAATTAATTTTATCGCGTGCGACGGATAAAAAAACCCGGGTTTATTGACACTTAAAATAGGAACCTCGTTTTCCGGGTTACCTTCTTATCAGGAAGAGGGAGGCTTTTTTTTATCTGAGGTACTTTCCCATACCCGAATATCCTTACCGAGATTCAATAATCCGGCCAACAGATAAAACTGGTTCAGGATAAAAGCAAAAACCAGGTTTTGTCTCCATACAATGCCTGCAACGAGCAGGAGTGCAAGCAATACAATGAGGAGGAACGGGTTGTAAAGAAATAATCCAAGAAACAACAAAAACACAGAAATAAAGAAAAGAAGCGGCGTGCAAACATACATGAAAATCCTCATCGGGTAAAAAAAACGGCAAAACCAGTTTTTTTTCCCCAGAAGATCCAGGTTTGATAAGGTTGCTTCAATCAATCCCGTTGCCCGGCGGGTCTTCTGTCGGTACTGTACGTTAAAGCTTTGCGGTATTTCTTCATAAACTATGGATTTACTCTCGTATACCGCTCGATACCCCTTACGGATTGCTTCAAACGCAGTATTCGCATCATCAGCGCCGCGTTTATCATTAATCCGTTTTATGAGATCTGAACGAAAAGCAACGATTGCTCCATTAAAATTATACGTCGAATCCATCGAGCTCTCCCAATCACACATACGACCATAAAACGATCGGTACACCCCTTCCAGAAGTGTCGTGCTATTGGGGTTCATCAGTGGCCTGAGTTCCCCGGTAACCGCAGCAATTTTTTCATTACTTAGCAGGCGCCCGATAAGGTAATTGAGTGCATCAGGTTCAAAAAAAACATCTGCATCAGTAGTTACAATAATCGGGTATTGTGCCTGAGTAATTGCAGCATTATATGACCTGGTTGTACCGAGTCGCTCTGTGTTTTCAATTATCCGATAGGTTAACCCCGAACGTTCAAAAGATGTTTTTGCCAGATTTTTTGTGTTATCATTCGAGCAGTC
>PMDE01000088.1 GCA_003154335.1 Methanoregula sp.
TTTCCTGCTTTCGTATTCTTCAGGTTTTATCTCTTTCGTTCACAAAAACGTTCTTTCAGGATATCACGGGGAGGTTTTCCGGGTTTAGATGGCCCCTCCCACCTATGCCATCCCCCGCATATCACGTCGATATACGACGTGAGAATTCATCCATCCGACCCAAAACAGCCCTTCCTTTCACTTTCCCTCTGCTTTACCCCATCCGGCAAGCGATCGGCCATCCAGAAGCGTCCATTAGAATACAGTTCTGAGCCAGATTTATGCCGAATTCTACCTAACGGAGCACATTCTGAAGTTTTCCGAAATATTTGTGCAGAAATTCGGCGAATTTGAGCTATAATTAGGACCAGGACTTTTTAAGAAGAGGAGGTCTCCGACGGAGAATTGAGTTTTCGGAATGCAGGTTCCGCAGGGTCCCGGGCCGGAATGATCGATCCCCAAAAAAGGTTCTTTCCCCCTTGACCGTGCTACCCATCCAGCGAAAAAAGGGGCTGCTGTAAGCCCGCTAAATTGCAGGGTCAGAATCCCCAAAGATCAGCCGAATACGAAAAAAACACTCAATTAATTCCGTATTTTTTCTCATAGTGGACACTATTTCCCCCTACCGAAAAAACCCTTTGTCCGTTTGCCAAAATGAGATTTTTTACGGGATTATTTGAGATACGGTCAAGGCTTCACCCGCATCGGACTCCCGAAACATGCCGTATGCCGGACCCGGCCAACTGGTGACCACTCCAACCCCTTACTTGACAACATTCTTTACCCCCTGAATACTGCCACTTTTCAGACCCCCGTCGGATAAAAAAAATATCCGCATAGTGGTGTTCTGGCAAGGTTTTTCAAGCGTATGGGATAAGTATCAGGCAAAAAACAGCTCGTCGCAAGGGGCTTTAATGGTCATCCGGAGAGGAATAAAACTGCCGTATTTTCGAAAACCGGTCAAAAATTAAGCGTATTCTCCACATGAACCGAAAAGGACAGTTTTACAAGATTGTTCAAATGGCAGGTAAAAAAAGGAGCAGAAAACCGGAGCCGGATTCGGCCTTGTTTTCACTCACGTCCGGTACTCTATTGTTCCAATAAGATTTAAAAATCCTGCAGGAATACCAAGGTGTCAGCTTCCCTGCCCACACGAGTCCGTCTGTCTGAGCGCTACCCCAATCATCTCCATAAGCTGCCGCTCGACAACCGGCTTGACGATGTACCCGTAAGGCGAGATCTCTTTTGCCCTCATCATCCGTTGCTCGTCGATATATGCCGTAAGGAAAATAACCGGGATATTATGCCGTTGCCGGACCCTGCGGGCGGTCTCAATGCCATCAATCTTCCCGTTCAGCCCGATGTCCATTAGGATAAGATCGGGGGGTTCAGACTTTTCAAGATGATCGATCAGATCCTCTCCGGACGCGAATATCTGGGGGACCTCATATCCTGATTTCGTGAGCAGTTCGTAGTTTCTGAGAGCTATGAGGGCATCATCTTCGACCACGAAGATCGACTGGTCTGGCAAGAATGTTCAAGAACACTTAACGACCTCAAAGGATTTAAAAAATTGTATGCCAACAAAAGAGGTAAAGAAAGCCGGGATTGCAGGGTATAGTTATCAGGATGCTGTATTAAAAATCCCGTTTTGGAATAATCGGAGTATAATTTTTCCAGAGATGGATGTCCCGGGCGCGATCAAAGTAAAGCTTTGACTCCTCAATCTGCCCCATCTCTTTATAGCAGATGCCGATGTGATTCCATGCGTCAGCATTGTTGGGCATCTTGGCAACCACCATCTTAAACGTCTGGATAGCCGACTCAAGATATTTGTTGCTCATATTTTGCTCCCCGATCAGGTGAAGAGTCTCCCCCAGGTTGAAAAGGAATTCCATGGTATCCGGTGCAAGTTCAACTGCCCGCACGAACGATTTGAGCGCATTTTTACTATCCCCCATTTCCCGGTAACAGAGGCCCCGGTCGTTCCATACTAAGGGAAGTTTGTCATCAGTTTCCAGTGCTTTGTTAAAAGCAGCAAGAGCTTCTTCATATTTTTTCTCTTTTTTGTAGAGATTGATTCCTTCTTTGTAATACGTTAAGGCTTTCCCTGATGATGTTCCGAGGATCTTACTGAACAATCCCACTGGTTTTGATGTTTGCGGGAATTCCGTATCGTTTCTATTTTCGGGAGCATCCGGAGACTCGCCAGAGATCACAATATCCCTGAATGTGCCTGTTACATCACGAACAATTCCAACAGACACGATAAAATTTCCCTGCATGTCATATATGGGCATTGCTTTAGACCAGAGTGTCCACTCGCTTCCCTCTTTTTTTACCCCTTTGGTTACTGCGATAATCGGGCCTTTTGCAACCCTGCTGACTATCATAAATTTCTGGCGGATAATTTCCTCGTCCGGTTCAAATATGAGATTTACCAGCATTTTTCTCCGGGTCCCGAAAAAAGGTATTGTATAGAGGAAGTCGCCTTTACCGATTATCTCGCCGGCGGGGGTATCTGTCAGTTGTTCCATAGCGACATTCCATGCAACAACCTTACCGTCGCTGTCAATGGCAAAACACGGGTCTAAGGAAAAGTTAACCATATCCATAATGATTTTCCGGGTTGTGCCCAGTTTTTTCCCAAGATACGTTTTTTCTACGGTCGTTTTGACCATTTCAAAAAGTTTACGGAACTGGGTCTGGGGGTCTTCGTCTTTTTGCACGTAAAAATTTGCACCATTATTGAGGGCTTCGATTGCCCACCGTTCATGTCCTCCACCGGTAAAGATGATCACAGGCGTGGTATCCCCTTTCGAACGGAGAATTTTTAAAAATTCAAGGCCATTGATATCCGGCAGATTATAGTCGACAATGATGGCATCAAAGGAATTTTCCGGAAGAATCGAGAGTGCGTCAGTTGCTGATAGTAAAGTGTGAACACTCATTTCACCGGACCGCTCAAAGAACGCTTGCATCACTTCCAGTAATGCAGGTTCATCATCGATTATAAGAACTGACAGCAAGGCTCGACCAACTACAATCAATTGACCCTATTAACGATATAATTATGCATGATCTGATACATAAATACGACCAGATCTGGGAGTATTTTATCGATTCTGACACGATAAATCGTTCAATATAAATTTTATTGTAATGAATTGAATCAATGATCCGCGAATTTTTTTATTATTACCGGAGGGTAAAGGGCAAAGAAGATCCGGCAGGGTTCAAAACTGATATCTTTCATTCTTTTCTGGTATTTCCGGTACTATTTACCGGGCTGCGTTGGGAGTTCTATTAGTAATTTCAATATATAGAACTCATAGAATATTATAAAATATTGGAGGTAATAGTGTAGCATCAGGAGTTTCTCATGAATTACACGGTCAACGATGTGGCGCTCTGGATGGTTATTCTTGTAATTGCCTATGCTTTTTTCCTGTGCATTGTAAAGGGGCGTAACTGGTGGAGGGACAGGATGGGATACGATCCTCTGGAACGCTGGCGGAAAAAGAGACAACAGGGATGAAAAAGGAATATCTGTTCTTAAAAAAATATAATTGAGAATTTTTTTAATTTTAAGTCCCGTAGATAATCAAAAATGTATAGTCATTATTATTGTTGCTTTATTTGTTTACACAGAGTTGACTGATGACGAGCCCATATTTCGAAAATACTTCACATGCCGGACAATAGCAATTGATCAGTTTTACTTTCGAGGGAATCGAAGATTTTTCCCGTGCACAGAAAAGGGCATTGGGAGGATATTCTGCGAGGTTGTTGTTCTTGAATGTCGGACAAGCCCTGCAATTACAAATCTCCAGGTTCTCCTCTGTATCATCCACTGTTTTGCTATTTTCCCTTGTTTTCATGGTTTTTTCACAATAAAGTAATGTAACGGTGATAGGATAATATCCTTCTTCGGAGGTTTCCCGGCTTTTTGGTATCTGACTTTTTAAAAAAATATATCCTGATTGAGGCTGTCGGAAGCCGGAGAAGGGGGGGTAACATTGGCAGGAGGGAAAAAATGAGAAAACCGGTTCTGGCGGAAAGCCATTTCACAAAGGAAACCCCGATAACGGTATTTGCGGTTCCGCATAAAATTCTTATGAGCCGGTATTGTATAGTAGATATCGAGATTGTCAGTGAGTAAAACATAGGAAGATCTGTTCAATGAACCATGAATTCCCCGGTTCAGGGGAAAACGATATCTCCCGAAACACGCACCGGCACGGGGATATACCGGATATACTTTCCGGCGAAGAGGACTTTCTTGCCCGGATCCTCAACGCCATAGCAGACCCTGTTTTTGTCAAAGACGAGGAGCACAGGAGGATAATGGTCAATGATGCCTATTGCAGCTTCCTCGGGCGTTCCCGCGAAGGAATGATGCATAAAACAGACCAGGATCTTTTTTCCAATGACCAGGCAACCAGTTTTAGCCGGGATGACGACAAGGTCTTTGAATCCGGAACCGGGCAGGTTTGCGAAGAACTGGTGTCCGACAGGCAGGGGGAAGTCCATACCTTCCTTACCAAAAAAACTCTCCTGGTGGACGGCTCGGGGCACAGGTTTATTGTCGGTATAGCCCGGGATATCACCGTAGAGAAGAATGCCGAAAATGCCCTGCAGGAAAGCAGGGAAAAGTTCAGCACACATATCACGATAAACCAGGACACCGGTGTCGCTCATTCCATCACCGACGTGAAACTGGATGGAGAAGCCCTGAAACTGGCAAACCGCAAACTGAGCCTTCTTTCGAACATCACCCGGCATGACATCAGGAACCAGCTGCTTTGCCTCAGGGGTGCCCTTGAGCTTATTGACAAGGATAACCTGGACCGGCAGACGCTGGAATTAATAAAAATGACGGAAAGATCTGCCGAAAAGATCAAAGATCAGATCGAGTTTACAAAAGAATATGAGGATCTCGGCATGAAGGAACCCCGATGGAAGAGCGTTGCAGATATAATCCGGCGGGCAAAAGCCCAGTTCCTGATATCAGATGTTGCCTTTTTTCTGCCGGATGAGGATTTTGAACTATTCGCGGACCCGCTTCTTGAAAAAGTCTTCTACAATCTTCTTGATAATGCTCTCCGCCATGGGGGAAAAATCACCCAAATTACTCTTTCCTGTTATGAATCGAACGCTGGCCTCCTGATCTCCATGACGGACAATGGCCGGGGCGTGCCAGTTGAAGAAAAACTGCTTATCTTCGAAAAAGGCTTCGGAAAGAACACCGGACTGGGGCTTTTTCTTTCAAAGGAGATCCTTTCAATTACCGGAATCTCAATAGCAGAGAAGGGCATTTTTGGAAAGGGAGCAAAATTCGATATCTCCGTTCCAAAGGGAAAATACCGGCGAACCGGAACCCGGTAATCACTAATCTTGCCGGTCCCGACGAACCCCAATTTTACTGCGTGGACTGGTGTCTATCAGGAGGTGCATGGAGATGCATGATATACCACCAGTTGTGATCCTGGAAAATTTCCGGGAACTGTTTTGTCCCGTTCGGACCTTCTATATACTGGTACGCTCCATCGATAGTTTTGTGAACTGGTTATGAAGATCAAATCGATTCCCAACGGACCCAATGCGGTAGAGACTGATGAACCCCTCAAGTGCTCGGTCAGCGGTACGGAAAAAGATCTCAACGCCCCGGTCTACCTTTGCCGCTGCGGGCAGTCAAAAAACAAGCCCTTTTGTGACGGGGCGCATGTTGCAGCAAAGTTCGAAGCGCCGGCGGCTGAAATAACCGTCAGGAAAAAAAAGTAAGGCTGCGCTCTGGTTTTTAAGAACCGGGATCAGCCCGTAGCGTGTCCTTTGTACATACCCTTTTTACACAGAACATGGCAATAATTACAATCTGTAAAGGGAAACGGGCTGTAACTCCTGCCGGTTTCCCGGTATCACCAGGTGAATGAATGGATTTTGGACATATGTTTGGGGATGCCTTTGCGTATACGCGTGACGGTGTTTTAGGAAATGTGAACCGCTGGTTGAAACTGATCCTGGCAGTTATCTTTCTTGGTCTTCCGCTCAACGGATATGTCATGAGGATCTATCGCGGCGCTCCTTCAGCACCGGAAGTCGACGACTGGGGTGCGCTGTTCGTGGACGGCCTGAAACTGCTGGTCGTAGGACTGGTCTACGCTATCCCCATTATTATTATCACGATGCTCATTTACGGGCAACTGTTCCTTGCGATAGTGAGCGGCAGGCTGGACGGATATATGATGGCAGCCTTCACACCAAGCCTTGTGCTGATGCTCCTGCTGTATATCGTCGAGATAATCGTCGGAATCATCATGCCGGTCGCAGCCATCCGGTTTGCCCGGACCGGTAGATTTTCAGAGGCATTTAACTTCAGCGCTATCCTGGAGACCATCGGGAAGATCGGCTGGCTCAATTACATCATTGCCCTCATCCTTATTTCCATTGTGATAGCTGTCCCGGTATGTGTCCTGGTTTTCGGGTTCATCCTTGTCGCCGGGGTGACGATATTCCTGGTGAAAGGTGGCCTTCCTGCCCTGCTCGGGTTCATCGCTCTCGGGATCCTTCTCTTCCTCCTGGCTGCACCGGTTCTCGGGGTCTTCCAGGCACGTTGCCTGACACAGGTCTATGAAAGCGCTTCACCAGATGTTCAGGAATCATAATTTTTTTTATTGCCGGTAACTCCTGTCCGATAGAGAGAACCGGAAGTGTTACCCGTTATACGATCCCCATGATGACCAGGGGGTGGCGGGCGATCCGGTCACACATCGAGGGGACTGAGTGGGACGGGTGGAGCCCGTAGAAACGAACAGGACCGGGCGTCATCATCTCTCTTGATTCGCTTAGGGAGTATCGCCGCCCCGCTCCGCCCGCTTTGTGCACTTTCGGCACACTTGCACCTAACGCGGACTCGTGTGCTTTGTTCTGTACAGCTGAGGGGAAGCCCATGCGGCAAGGGGCCTGGTCCCCGTTGAACAAAAAAAACCTAAAATAAAAAGTCAGGAGAAAACAATAAAATCAAACATAGTCCCGGTGATCGGTTGATGCTTGATCTGCTATTTCATCGATATTTTGAGGGGTTTAAAGAATTAAACACTATTTGAGCGTTTTGTAGCATTAGACCAAAGTAATTCAGTTCTGTTTTGTCGCAGCGAGAATATAGTACGTCCTGGCTGGCGCGAATCTCTGATACCAGGGCTGTTGCGATTTCTGCATCTCGCGGATGAACATTAAATCCCGGACGCAGATGTCACTGAACCCTGCACGCTTTAAATCGGATATCATTGTCTCTTTCGGTACTCCCCCGTCATAAGGGAGCTGTCTCCGGAGTTTTTTATCATAATGGCCGCCATGGGTACGGCCAAAGATCCTGGTCATACCGTCGCTTACTATCCGCTTTGCCAGGATTGGAAAGCTCCTGTCTTTCCAGACACCCTCGATTATGAGCAGCACGCCCCCTTTTTTCAAGACACGTTTCCATTCATTCAGGGCAATATCCGGGTGAGGGAGCGTCCAGAGGAGATGCCGGTTGACAACCACGTCAAAAGATCCATCATTGAATAAAAGGTGTTCGGCATCCCCCCTTATCAGGTCGATCGAAAGTTTTTGTACATACGCTTTCTCGCATGCTTTTGCCATCATCCCTTCCGAAAGATCGACTCCGGTAACCTGATGCCCCATCTCGGCAAACAGAAGACCCATTGCACCCGTTCCGCACCCTACATCGAGTACTTTTAATTGCGATTCTGGCAGGTTCCGCGTCAGTTCCTGTTTCCACGCGACTCTCTCTTCCTCTGTCCCGATCCCGTGACCCGGACAGCTGTCGTACATACCAGACGAGTGGTCCCAGCTCTTCCGTACAGCATCCTTGANNAGGGCAACCCTTGTGGGCACAGTGCGGTTGTACAGATGAACAAGACATCAGTTTTCGCTGGTCCTTTTCCATATTCCTGGATCTTGCAGATATGGAATCAGTTTCTATAAAATGATTAGTGGTACGCTCGTCTTTGATTTCAGATGCGTTTCTCTTCTTCGGTTACTGAACGCTTCAGCAAGAGGCCGGGACGAAAAAATCACCGGGCGCCGGGTATGGTACTATCAACAGTAACAAACGTGAAGAGGACATCAAGTCCGCTTACGAAATCAATAAAAAAAAGAGGAGGTTAGTATATTTTGCTGGTTTGCCGGCAGTCTTGATACTGTAGGCGAGACTGAGCACAACCAGGAATGAGAGGATAGTCCCGGGCAATGGATTCCCCTCAGGATTCAACCAGACGAACCAGGTTTTCCATCACCGTATCCACCGCTTTCCCTGTCGGCGAATCGGCGTGTCGCAGGATAATCGGCCTGCCTTCATCCCCTGCCTTCACCATTTCAGGGTCAAGAGGAATTGCACCCAGGTAGGGAACACCCAGGTCCCCGGCTGCTTTTTCCCCGCCACCTTTGGAAAAGAGGTTAATTGTCCCACCACAGTGGGGGCAGATCATCCCGCTCATGTTCTCTATGACCCCGATTACCGGCACATCGATCTTCTCAATAAATTTTGCCGCCTTGATCGCATCCATGACCGCAACATCCTGGGGGGTTGTCACGATGACGGCTCCTTTTACGTTGGGTGCAAGCTGGGCAATCGTTAACGCCTCGTCACCGGTTCCCGGGGGAAGATCAACAACCAGATAGTCAAGTGATCCCCAGTGCACTTCTGAGAGAAACTGCTCGATTGCTCTCATTTTCATCGGACCCCGCCAGATAACCGGTGTGCTTGTGTCCGGCAGGAGGAATGCGATCGACATGACCGCGAGGTTTCCTGTTACATGGATGGGTTCCATTCCATTCGCGAACGCAACCGCTCGTTCGCCTTCAATGCCCAGCATCTTGGGGATATTGGGACCATGGAAGTCCAGATCGAGCAGGCCTACATTTTTGCCATGGTTCGCAAGGGCGAATGCAAGATTTACCGAAACCGTGGATTTTCCTACCCCGCCCTTCCCGCTGAGTACGAGAATGACGTGTTTCACCTCGATCTTTGCTTTTTGGGGCAGTCCTTTTGGCTCGCTGTGTGGTTGGGTGGATGAACGGGTGTCACCTTTTTCATCACCGGTCCTCTTCGCATTCAGGGGTTTGTCGTCCATATAATCGTCTCATGGCTTCTCATGCAGGGAGCCCAGTTACCCATGGAACCGGGTTTACTTAAACGTTGGTGAACGGACAAAAGGGCCAACGTCATGGGGGAGAACACTAACCACGGGCGCTTCTGGCGACGGCAGCAATTATTTAATATGGGTAATGAAGACAAATAAACAAATTTTTTGCGAGAAGGAACAGATGCTTGCACACGGAGTGTCTGCTATCCAGTAGAACCATTAATGGAATGATCGAAGGTGAAAAACCATCGTGCATACTTGCCGGCCAAAACACTGACAGAAACACCCTTTGTGCAAACACCGTCTGCAAAATTCAGGGAATACCTTCACCTTCAGCTGTTCGCCGTCTTTCGTTCCCATGAATATAAAAAACGGGAACGAACACAGGTTTTATGAGAGCGAATCCAACAAAACCAAGGGTCACTTACCGAGCTCATTCGGCAGTTCAACTCCGGGATCTATGAACGGCTGTACTAAGCCGGGATAAAAAAGGAGCAAAAGCGATCGTGCAGAAAGGGAAGTGTACATATTATTTCTGGAGAGCCAGTAAATCTTCAACCGTGTCCTTCATAAAGGCATGAGAATCATAAACACCCTGGTTGTAAAATTCCGGTGCCAGTTCTTCTATGATGAAGTCCAACATCAGACCTGCGGCCAAATCACCGATCTCTTCTTCCCTTCCTTTTAAAAAATAATTTTTTATAGCAGATACCATATCGTCCCTTTTTTCCTTTGTCACTTTGATGGCGGTGTCATTTCTCATACAATACATCCCTTTTAAAATTGTATAAAATTTTCCAGATTCTTCTTAAACAAGGTCACGATGCCCGCACTTTTTATTATTCTTCTGCCAAAACAAACAGCCTCACCGTGAAGTAAACCAAGGTTTGATTAACATGGTGATGGTGAAGGCTTTTTGCATTCCTGTCGCTTTATCACTATCTTACCATCTCCGGCACCGGTGAATAGTATCNNAGAAATTCAGGCAGTATTCCAGTGCTCCATTTTGATTGTTTTATTGTATAGCAGTAAACCGGTAAGCTCCCGCCGGTATCAAAATCTCAAACCTCGCACCTTTACCCGGCTCACCGGTTTCCCGGATCGTCATACCGGTAATTCTCAGGATAGTCCGGGAAAGGAATAGCCCAAAGCCGGTATGCCTGAAAAACTTGCGCTGGAAAATTGCCTCCTTATATTCAGCGGGAATACCTTCCCCATTGTCCTGGTATGCCACAACAAGTCCTTCGTCCAGTATACTATAGGAGAATTCGATGTTTGTAATAGTTTTACCGTGCCGGAGAGCGTTTTCAAGAAGCGTGTAGAAGACCTTTTCAAGCATGGGATCTGCATAGATCTCAAGATTATCAAAGTGCACAATAAGGTTCGCGGAGGAAAGCGGAAGATTCGCAGCATTGGACAGTATGATTTTTTTGAGATCAAACCATTGCGGGGAATGAACCCCGATCTCCTGGTAATCCTTAGTGAACAGGATCTGGGTTTTGATGTTCTGGGCAGCCTGTATTTCCTTATCGATAAATTCCTGGAGGGAAGGATCGGGATATGACCTCTTCATCAGTTCGAGATACCCCAGAATCGCGGTGAGCTGGTTGAGGATGTCGTGCCGGGTTACACTGTTTAACAGGTTCAGCTTATCGTTGGTTCGTGTAAGGGCTTCTGCATAGCGTGTTACCTCAGAAGAATATTGCTCCATCACCGCTTCAGTTTCCTTGCGTTCAGTAATATCGATGTGCGACGCGACACTCCTCGTTGTGCCGGGCAACATATCGATAGTCACCAGGATGTTGCGTATATCCCCCGCTTTTGTGATAAGCCGGAACTCGTATTGTTTGAGAGATTTTTCCGGCTTTTGCCGGCGTAGCCGGTGTTGTTCGATCATTTTTTCAAGATCGTCTTTGAATACGAATGCGGTCCAGGACATCTCATGGTCAATATCTTCCTGGGAATAACCGGTCAACCGGAAGAACTCGTTATTGGCAAAATCAATCATAGTATCTTCTTTTATGACGATCATTGCGGTTCCGGTGCTTTCAAATACCGTCCGGTACCGGCTTTCGCTCTCTCTTATCGTCGCTTCTGATGCTGCAAGAATCTGCCTCTCGCGTTCATTCCGTTGCAGTACATAGAATAAAATCAGCAGGAGAAAAACAAGAAGGAGCATTGCTATGACTGCGGGGGCGCTGGCCTTGATAATCTCTATATTCCAATCCCTGGCATCAACGTCTGCTCCCAGGACAGCGATAACCTTCCCGGTTGTTGTATCGGTGATGGGAATGAAACCGCTCACCCATGTGCCCCAACGATCCGTTGCAGGTCCCTCGGTCGTTTCCATTCCTGATGAAAAGGTATTCAACAGGGTTGCTGATGCTTCAGAATAAACTTGTCCGGGGGGCGAGTAATCTTCTGATCCCGGGGGTTCTGAATCCACATAGAAAAAGACCGTCCCATCCGGCCGCTGTCCCATGAGGTAAATAAACCGGGTCTCCAGTGTCCGGGAGCGGATTTGTATCAGTTGGTTTTTTATGGTCAGGTAATTTGACGATCCAAGGTCAGATTCAGATCCTGTCAACCCTTTTACATACTCTGAAGTGATACCCCGTTCAAAAAGATGAGTTTCTGTGAGCAGATCAGTGCGCAGGAGGCTGTCCTCTCGTTGAACTGTCCATAGGGTCAACGCCATACCACCGGCGACTATGACGATAATCGCGAGGACCAGCCATCTGTTGAAATTGCGAATCATTTGTATGTCTACCAATGGATCCCTGTATCGTATCAACTACTGCCCGTAAAAGGCCGGTATTTGTGCCGATACCAAAAAGATCGCCAAATTCTTCATAAGATATTAGCATTTTGAAATAATTATATTTCGAAATCATTTTGGTGCAAACCCTGCAGCGAGCCGGCGGGCAAAGGTGTACGTACCACATCTCAATAGTGTACCCGGAAAAAACAGGGGTGAGCCGGTGAGCTGAACAGAAAAGAGCTGGCCGGGCAGATTACAGAGGAGACGAATAGTCCCGACGGATTATCATGAGTATGAAAATTAATCCCGCCGTTCAGTTTTACCTTCCTGCTTTGCACAATTTCTTTGTCATCTCATCGGGCTCAGCGAACGGCTGTTTTTCAATAAGGGTGCATCTGAAAATGGCTAAATACCTGAACGCATGTATTGTTACAATTATCAGGTGATTGAAGACCATTCTTATGAAGCAGGATGTTTAAGGATGAGACAGGAAAATGTAACGTATTTTACCGAAAGGGAAGAGGAGTTTGCAAATCTCCTGATAAAAATCGGCATCAGGAAAAATATTGCCAGGGTCCTGGTGTTTTTTGCAAAAACACCGGAAACAACATCACGTGTCCTTGAACGTAGTACAGGTATGCGCCAGTCTGAAGTGAGCATAACAATACGGTACCTGATGGACCAGGGCTGGATTAAATTTCGGGAAAGCCCCTCCGAAAAAGGCCGTCCGCATAAAAGTTATTCACTGGCAGTACCAATCAAAGAAATTATTGCAGCAATTGAAAAGTCTAAGAAAAATGAAGCAAACAACCTGCTTGCTCTTCTCAACAAAATGAGAAATTATTTCTGAAATATCCTGTATACCACTCAGGCATTTTTTTTACTCTTTCCCTCATTATTTTTGACATTTGTTGGAAAAAACAACCCTCATAGTAAGGTTCTGTCTGGGTTCGTAGTCGGACAGATAAAATATGAGGCAAAATTTAACCCGGTTAAAGGGGCTATATATGCACTATATGATATGAAAAACCTGCCTTATTTTGGCAAAAAGAGTGATTTATGACGTATTCTCTATAAGAGCCGAAAAGAGTTGGTTTGAGGGACTTTTTATACACGATAGTGAATCGTTATCCAAATCGGAGCCTGAATGGGGCTTATTCATCTCGGGTTCAGGCACAAAATATCCCCGCCTCTCAAAAACAGAATAAACGGGAAAAAATCCTCTTAATCTGCCGGCGTAGTGCTGAATCTCTCTGCAGAAATCTCATCAGGGAAACCCCGGACCGGTTTTATATCTCAGGAATGCTGACTATTAAAAAGGTTGACTGTCCCGACCGGTATACAAGAGAACCGAATGATGGAGTGAGAGGTTAATAATTTTAATTATTTTTACGTCCATTATACCGGAGCATATACTTTTTTTTCAAACATCCCAGGAGTTACGACGGTGTAATGGTTCCGGCACTGGCGGCAGGTAGCACCCCGTGTTTCCCGGTAAGACTCTTTGGGAGTTTTGTTTATAATCGAGTTGTCATGGTGACAGGAAGGACAGGTAAACTTGATAACGTATCCGGTTCGTGTCCCTGTAACATCTTGGGTTAAAGCTAATTTTGTCATTCTATCGTTCTTCATGGTATTTGTCACACCGGATTGAAACACATCTCAATCTGGCTTGTTAATCATTCAATACTAAACAAAGAGGATTTCGCAGGGAAAGAGGGGCGGCGGACCGCATTTTCCTGGCGATCCAACGGGATCAGCTGTAGTGCCAAAATCGTTTGTGATTATACTAGCATTGGTTGTCTGGCTGTATAGTAGTATGGGAGGAACCAGGCTTTATTCTCAGGAATATGTTCAACGGGATACAACCAGTTCATGGATATTCCATCGCAAAAAAAGTGTCCTTAAAAATTCGGTACTACGGTCAGAACCGGGGGTTTGACGCAGCACGAATTGCAAAATTGCCTGCATGTGAAAATGCAGAGTACCAAACGATAATATGCAATTACAGTAAATCTATTGCACTACTTTCCGGATTTTACCACCCATGATATCCGTATTATATGTTGATGATGAAGAGGGTCTGCTCGAGCTTGGCAAACTTTTTTTAGAGAAATCCGGCCAGTTCCGTGTTGACACCGTGACATCGGCCGATGAAGCACTGCGGATATTAAAATCAACGTCGTATGACGCGATTGTATCCGATTACCAGATGCCGGATATGGATGGAATTGCCCTCTTAAAGGCGATCCGGACCGAATTTTCTGATCTTCCTTTCATCATCTTCACGGGAAAAGGAAGGGAAGAGGTTGTAATCGAGGCATTTGAGAATGGTGCTGATTTTTACCTCCAGAAAGGAGGACAACCAAGACCCCAGTTTTTGGAACTCGGGCATAAGATCACGGCAGCTGTCCGCCGCAGGAAGGCAGAGAAAGCATTGCTGGAGAGTGAAAACCGCTACCGGAATGTTGTCGAAGACCAGACAGAATTTATATCGCGGTTTCTTCCGGATGGAACTCACATATTTGTAAATGAGGCATACTTCCGGTATTTCAATAAAAAGAGGAAGGATATTCTGGGGAAAAAATTCAAACCCGATATCCCCAGAGAGGATCGGCGCATCGTAACCGAACATTTTAACTCGCTGACAAAGGAACACCCGATTGGCATCCTCGAGCACCGTATCCTGTTGCCGGATGGCCGGACCCGCTGGCAGCAATGGAGTGACCGTGCGATTTTCAGCGATAACGGCACGCTTATTGAATACCAGTCAGTAGGCCGCGATATCACCGAAAGGAAACGTGCCGAAGAAGAGCTCCACATAAAAAATGATGAACTTCATGCTGCGTATGAACAGATCGCTGCGACGGAGGAAGTGCTGCGAAATAACTATAATGAACTGGACAAAAAAGAGCAGAAACTGAGGGAAAGCGAAGAAAGTTACCGCTCTCTTGCAGAGGCATCCCACGATTTGATCTTCATGATCGATGCTGATGACCGGGTCATCTATGTAAACAGCTATGCTGCTTCAGTATTGGGCAAACCTGCTTCGGCTATCATTGGCAAGACCCGCTCATCCCACTTTCCTCCGGAAATGGCACACCGGCAGGAAGATCCATTACACCGGGTCTTCCAGTCAGGTACACCGTCACGGAGCGATGGTGCGATGATGGCCGGAGAAGAGCCCCGCTGGTTCGACCATTTCCTCATGCCGGTCAAAGACAAGGAGGGCAATGTGCAGGCTGTTGTCGGCGTTTCGCGTGACATCACCGATCGTAAGAACATGGAAGAAATATTAAAACAATCGGAAAACCGGTTTTCCAATATTATCAACAATCTTCCGGATGCAACCCTGGTGATTGACCCGAACGGTAAAGTCATAGCCTGGAATAAGGCAATTGAAGAGATGACCGGGGTTTCAGCTCAAGATATGACAGGAAAGGGGAATTTTGAGTACGCAATACCGTTCTATGGTACGAGAAGGCCGCTCCTTATTGACCTGATTTTTAAAACAGATATCGAAATAGCTAATCATTATTCTGGCGTGATCCGTGAGAAGCAGAATGTCCTGATTGCGGAAACATCCCTGCAACATCTGAAAGGAAAACGATCCACATTGTGGACAAAGGCATCACCGCTCTATGATGACCAGGAAAATGTAGTTGGTGCGATCGAATCTTTCCGGGATATTACCGACGTTAAAAAGGAACAGGATCCTTTTACTGATTCATGATATCCTTTACAACAACAGAGCCGCTTTTCCCATTGTGGAGAAGGTAAAAGATCAACCGATCCTGGTCTTTTTTTATGGTACAAAGAAAACCACAGACCGTCAAAAAATCAGGCACCGGGAGTCTTAAAACATAGTTTGGATCCGGACACACCTTGACCCCGACCCGGGAAATATCTCTCAACAGGCCTTCCTTCATTTTTTTTTGCATCACGTGGTTGCTTTACACCAGGTGTAAAAAGCGGCGAGGGAGAGACAAAAGGAGATGTAATTTTATTGCACTTCACCAGTCAGGATACTGGTATCATCACTTCCTGTCCCCCGGCAAAGTCCAGCAGGGGTGTAATGGAAAAAAACACCCCCATCAGAAAGGACCCACTCTCAGGATGTACCTCTCAATAATCCTGAACAAAAAAAGAGAATACGGAGATCAGGACACGGCAGTTAACACAGGACCCGTCTGGGTATATGCGACGAAGAAGATTGCTGCGAGAAGGACCAGGAGAATCAGCGGGATCACCACGGCAAGGATGACAGCTCCCAGTGCCCGGGCACTTGAGATACCCTGGAGTTCGCGGACTCCCAGGAAGGTTAGGACAAGGGACCAGATCACTGCAAGCATCCCGACGAGGGGGATCCAACCCAGCAGGAGAGCAGGGGTTCCCCCGAATGCTAGTGCCTTGAGGGTCTCACGGTAACCGTTCCTGCCACCGAACAGATACACCCAGAGATGCAGCCAGGCTGCCCCGATGAACAAAAAAACCAGTCCGGCGATGATCATCATGACCGCAATAAGAACAATCCCGAATCCCGAGAGCATTCCTGTCCCGGGCAAGCCATAAATGCCGGTAAACCACGTCAACGGCAGGGTAACCAGCATTACGGGGACGGATAAAATGGCGTAGACAATCACAAGGACGAGGAAATATACGAGGGTGTCACCATAGTCGGTATCCTTCACTTTCCGGAAGGTTTCCACCGGCGAGAGAAAAAAACCCTTTATGAGCTCAATATACTCCATACGTTTTGTGTTGCCCTGGCGGGACTTAAACATATTTTTTCAGCGTATTTTCTGGTTTTCATTATGGGAAGAGGGCACATCCAATGAGCTTTTAAGGGACTGGCCCCCGGGTTTCAGGGACCATACAATTCCGGTAAACGCGACAAAGAGCCTGGGAGTCTTAGCAAAAGAATATCACAGGTACGCCATCCCAAGGATATCCTTTGAAGGAACAAAGGAGCCGGCATGCCCGGCGATGATCTTTCCCCCCACGAGATTGTTATATCGGGTGAAAAACACTGCTTCCCGTCGCAGTGTCTGTGCTTCATGCACGTTCCCTCAGGCCCCTCGCTCCTGGTGTCGTGGTCAAAAAATGACCGTCCTGGTTGCAGGTTTTGGACAAGGGGTGAACTTTATACACTGTCCCGCACAATGAGGACTTGATCAGACAGGAACTATTCTGTCAGGGAACGGAGTTGAAAACAGAAATGACAACCCGGAAAAAAACAAACGAACACGAGATACCGAATCTTTCCGACCTGGAGGCAGAAAACATAGTGACCCGCAAAAAGGGAAACGAACACGAGATACCGATCATTACCGATCTGGAGGCGGAGAACACAATAACCCGCAAAAAAGGAAAAGATCTCGAGAAACTGACCATTTCAGGATTGGCAGCTGAAAACAAGGACCGGCATCCAAAAAGTAAAGGATGACCCGGAGGATGCTTTCGGAACACCGGCAACCCTGGATGAAGGGAATATCAGAAAGAATCAGATGGGCAGGTACCTGGAATTATTCGTGAATAGAGATTTTCACAGAACCCCGAACGTATGGTATCATCATCCAGAGCGTTTGCAGGATTGGATCGGCGGTTTACCCGGGCGGGATGGGGGGGTTGCTGCACAGGGAACAGCGGGAACTTCAGCCAACGCGGCAAAAAGCGGACCTNNGGATGCTTCTCAGGCAGGTCCGGAGCAGCGGAACCCTTCATTCCATCCCTATCATTGCGCCATACCGGGTATACACCTCTTTGACCAGCTCGCCCGCCTTCGGGTTAGCCCAATCATGCATCCATTCCGACACCAGCGACTCAAGCGTAATGGGAATCACCCCGGCCTGGAGCATACGTTCGATGCCGAACCGGTGAGCGTCCTGTGTGGAATCACCGGCTGCATCCATGAGCCCGTACACTTCATATCCTTCTCTCAAGGCATGAAGTGCGGTATAGGTAAAGCACATACTGGTCCACAATCCCGAAACTACCAGTTTCCTCCTGCCCGTCTTTTTAAAAGCATTCCAAGTCCTTTCATCTTCAAATGCGTCAAAGCTGGGTATTTTCCGCCCGAATGCTTCCTGGCCGGGGAACAACTGAGTAATTTCAGGAATAAATTTCCCAAGCTTTTCGGGATTAATTGCCGATAAAACGACCGGGATCCCCAGGATACCTGCAGCTTTTGCTGCGCAGATCGCTGCATTTTTAATGATCGTTTTATCGCCGGAAGCAACCCCCTTGAACATGCCGGACTGGTAATCCACCAGGACCAGTACGCTATTCCTGTCGGTCAGCAGTTCCAGTTTTCCCGCATTCGTAGTTGTCATGTAATGCCTTCCTGATATCAGCTGAATAATCCATCACTCGTTCAATATAAATATATGTGAACAGGGCCGGGTGCACCGGAAGTTGTCCGGGGATTCGGACAGGTCGGTACACGCAGGCGACTTCTCCCTGTAATGACCTGATTTCACACCGGAGAATGAGAAAAAAGCCCCTCCTTTTTTTTAGGTAGATACCGGCACAGTATCTCCCACTCAATAATATGGGGCCGCACTGGACTCCGTTTGACACTCTCCCGGGGTTATTTGTGTCTTTTTTACGAAATGCCGTGTCCTTGTTTTGAATCGTTCATCTCACACTCTGTCTGGCATATTTCCCTCCAAACTGAACCCGAAAATAGGTCTCTTCGGACCTCTTTCCAGGCAAAAAGGGGGTGCAATGGATTTGTGGAGAGGAGGGAAAAGAAGGGCAGTTATGGTGTCCGTTGTCATACCGGAAAACAGGTGGGTGNNATATCCGCCGCAGGAGCGATTGAAATCTCATTGGCAAAACTGGTTGAGAGTGCCATGATATTAAGGTTTGAACAACAACTCCCGTAGATAGTTCGTGGAGATGAAAAAACATGAACGGAAAATTTAAGGAAATGACAGAGAAGTTCCCCGGCTGGCTGGACAGGTTGCAAAAATCTCCCTCTTTTACAAGAGATGAAATAAAAAAAGTACCAAACCAGGGAATTTATGTTTTTTACGATGAGAAGAACCGCCCATTGTATGTCGGCAGGTCAGACAGGATGAGAACACACCTGTTTGAAAACAGCCGTCCCGGTTCCGGGAATACCTCAGGTACCTTTGCCTTTATACTGGCGACCGAAAAACTGAAAAAAACAGAGACCGGCAATACCAAATCCCGGAATAATGTTGAGCTGGAAAAAGATTTTTCGGAAAAATATGAACAGGCAAAGGCCGATGTTGCGAAAATGCGGATCCGGGTCACGGAAATACTCGAACCGGCAGAGCGGGCTTTGTTTGAGATCTATGCTGCCCTTGAACTGAATACACCGTATAATGCCTGGGAAACTTATTGATCCCATCCTTTTTGCCAGTTATCCCACCCCATCACCTTACGATCCCCTATAGTATCCGGACACATCACTGGTCAGGTTTATTCCGTCCGGATTTTTCATAAATCCTATATTCCCGGAACATCAACCGGGAGATATGAACCTCAGCTGCCAGGACCCGGCACTTGTTATCGTCATCCTCTGGGGAATTGCTATCTTCACGACTGCTTTCCTCTTCAGGGACAGCCCGAACCTTACATACGGCATCGTCATCCAGGGTGTTTGTATGATCGGATCGGCGGTTTATCTGAGGGAGAGGGGCGTCGGTTGTAGAA
>PMDE01000115.1 GCA_003154335.1 Methanoregula sp.
GGCCTCAGGTGATTCCATACGATGAGAGGCGTGCTGTCTCAATGCGCTTGTGGAAACGTCTTTAAGGATCCTCAAGAGGTTTTCTGAACATCAACCACCACATCAACAAATGATTTCAGCTGATCCAGCACATCCGGGTCAATGCCTTTTTCAACAACAAGAAAAATCCCAGCGAAATTCAATATCCGGAGCTTATTGGTGACGAAGTGGATGAACTTGGTAATATTCTGGGAGGACAGGTAAATCAGCATCGAACTGACAGAATCAAAGAGCAGACAGACTTTTTTTCCTTCAAGAACCTGTAACGTCTGGGTGATGGCTATCCCGATATCGGTGAGGTTCGCCGGATTGTTGACAAACCAGCAGTTTTTTGCGGGCAATGGATCCCGACCCATTGCATATTTTGTCACGGTGTCAACGAAATGGATCCTGTCGAGGGGAATACCATTTTTTTCATAATTTTTTTTCAGGATATCGGACGGCTGGTTTGTCGTGACCACTAATACGTAATAATCTTCTGACACGACCTTTCCAATCAGCTCTCTATTTTTATTACGGATCTCACTGGGTGATGACATGATAAGATACAACCCATGTGCCTTCATGTCCTTTAAAGAAAATTCCACTATCCATCACCTTATTCTGTGAGGAACTGCTTCGATGCAGGGGATATCTCCCCGTATCCATCGACAATTGTCTTGTTGAGGTCGAGGATATTCTGCCGTATCTGTTCCATATTCTTTACCTGGAGCTGGAGCTCAAGAAGAACCTGGTTATTATCAAGATCTCCCGCGCTGACATCNNGTTGCTCTCTTTGAGCGCATCTTCCGCATGCCTCTGTTCGGTGATGTCTTTGATCGTGCCCTGAAACCCGATAACTTTTCCCAAGATATCTTTTCGTGCAACCGAAGTTATCAGTGCATGGAGGATACTCCCGTCTTTCTTACGAAGATCCACGGCATAATCCTTGACAAAACCAGATAATTCAATCGCATTGATATGATCCTGCCTTTCATTTGCATCACTATAGAGATCCTGCACATTGACCATGCAAAACTCTTCCCTGTTGCGGTACCCAAAAAATGCCGGGGTTTCGTCATTGAAATCCAAAAATCTCCCGTCTTTTGACGTGATAAAAACACAGTCCTTCGATGTCGCAAAGAAGGCCCGGTATTTCTCCTCGCTTTCACGGATAGCTTCTTTTGCAGTATGGTATTCGGTGATATCCATGTACGTCCCAAGTACCCCGGAGATCTCTCCCGTAGCGGCACGAAGGGGAACTTTGCTTGTCAGGAGCCATATGGTCCTCCCATCCGGTGTTTTCTGGGGTTCTTCAATCATCACCTTTGCCGTTCCGCTTGCAATTACACTACGGTCATCAGCCCGGTAGATTTCTGCCTGTTCACGCCAGCCCATAGCGTAATCATCCTGCCCGAACAGTTCTTTGGGTTCAGAAAATCCTGCATCCAGTGAGAACGGGCGGTTGCAGCCGAGATACTTCAGGTCAAGATCCTTCCAGAAGACCCGGACCGGGATTGTATCCAGGATGGTCTGGAGGATCTGGTGCGATTGCCGGAGAGATTCCTCCATGACTTTGCGCTCAGTGATGTCGCGCATGATATGAACAGCGCCGGTAAATACACCGGAACCGTCAAGAATCGGATCAACCGTTACCTCGAACCATTTTTTTCCTTCTGGCACATCAACAGTCTGTCGTGTGAGCGTCTTCTTTGCTTCATCAAACGGGCATTCCACGATTGGCCCGGGGGTATTATGCACAAATTTCCAGCAGGGTTTACCTATAAGATCTTTAACCGGAATACCGTTGAGTATGTCGACCATACCCCGGTTGCAGCGCTGGATCTTCTGGTCCTTATCAAGCAGGCAGATCCCGTCAGAAGTTACGTTAAAGGTCATTTCCCATTCATTTGCTGTTATACACACTGTCTTCTCAGCTTTTTTGAGCCCCTCAGACATGATACCCACGAGGAGTGTGACCAAAACAAACATGGCCGATCTCAGGAAAGGTACCCAGAGAGGTTCGTCGAATACAAAAAATCCGATACTGAAATGGGTGACAGCAAGACAGAGGGCAAGGATGACTGCCTTCCTTTGGTACCAGATCGCGGCGAGCACGAGCAGTATATAGAAGAAATGGGTATAGCCGGTTGATATACCAAGGTAAAAATGCAGGATTATTTCAATGAAGATACAAAAAATGGTCAGGAAAGCAAGGGTGATTATCTGAATTTTTTCGTTGGCCCTGAGAGCTGATAAGGGTTTCATGATTTATCTCCAATGGGTTTCTTCTCGCTGCACGATATTTAAGTGTTCTCCTTAACAACAAGGAATGCTTCTCTCACCTCCGATTGCAATTGTACGCTACACGGGATACCACCATTTTCCTAGAGATTGGAATGACAGAGATGTCGTGCAGTACGTTATCCCGAGGAGATGTACATGAAGAGCCGGTGATGACGGCCGTCATCTCCCTGCATCAGATCCGCGATTGGGCGGAAATCAAACGTGTCCCTGGAATAACCTCATGGTCCGGAACATTTGCCCGAATTTGTTCAACAATGCGACTGGCCCGGATATCATTTCAACGAAGAACAACAGGTTTTGGCAACCCGGATCATCCCTGCTTAAACTTGATCCGGAAATGGGACACGTGTCAGCGGATATTCAATTCGACTTTGCAAAGACTCTTTTTAGTCGGGGTCCATCTTCCCGGAATCAGGGATTGACTGGAATGTCTTACTGGCGGGAGGGAAAAAATCCAGGACTCATGACACCAGATTACCCGCCAGAGTTATCCTGATCAATAACCCGGTCAACAAATGTCGTCAGCTGTGAGACAAACATTGGATCAAGCCCTTTTTCCGCAGCAAGAAAAACCCCGGAGATGTCCATGAGCCGGAGTTTATTGGTGACAAAATGGATGAATTTGGAGATATTGGAGGATGACAGGTAAATCAGCATGGTGCTGATAGAATCAAACAGGATACAGACCTTTTCACCGGCATTTTCCTTGAGCACTTCTGTGACGGCAATGCCAAGGTCGGTCAGGTTTGCCGGGTTATTCACGTACCGGACGACGCGGGGAATATTTTCTGCATTCCCGATAGAATTCCGTGTGACCGTATCAATGAAAGAAACCTTGTTTAGGTCAATCCCGCTGTCGGAATACAATTTTATGAGAACACTATAGGGAAAATTCGTGGTGATGACGACCATATGGTAACCCAGGGTTGAAATCTCCTTGATCAGCTCGATGTTGCGTTGCCGCATATTAGCGGGTGGAACAAGAATCAGGAAAATCTGTTTCTGTGCAAGCTCTTCGGGGTTTACAATTGCAGTCACTACGTCACCCTGATAGGAAGCTGCGGTATGCTTCGGGAATATCTTTGTTCTTTTCTGCAATCGCCTTCTGGAATTCTAAAACATTTGCCGCGACCTGTTTTGCGTTGCGCACTTGGCCTTCAAGCATGGTTACCATCTCCTCTTTGGTAAGTTTTCCCTCTTTGACAAGTGCAGCAATTTCCTGAAGGTTATCGCGGATGATTTCAACCGGATTTTTTAAACGCATCGCCATCTCGGAGATATATGCGAGCAGTGCCTCTTCTGCATGCCGCTGTTCGGTGATGTCCCGGCCGACTGCAATCTCGTTATACCCGCCACTGGCTTCGATCTGTCTGGTATTCCACGAGATAATCCGCCGTTCACCGGTTTTTGTAACTATCATGGTCACCAGGTTCTCAAAATATCGCTGCTCGGAGATGATCCCGGTTATCTGTCGTGTGATGGTGCTACGGTATTCTGCATCAGGATACAGATGTTTCCATATAGTGCTGTTGCCGACGACATCATCTCTGGAATACCCGGTGATCAATTCCGCCCCTTTGTTCCAGAGAAGCACTTTGCCCTTGGGAGCCATGACTGCCATCAGGACATTTGCATTATCAATGATGCTTCTGCCGAAAGCGTCCATTTCTTTCTCCCGGGTGATATCGATACCCACGGCGATTGCCTTCGATTCCCCGTACCACTGGATCTCTTTAGTGTTCCAGAGGATTATACGGGAAGCACCGGATCGGGTCTTTATTGTTGTTTCAAGGTTTTCAAAATGATTTTTTGTTGCAAGGATCTCTGCAATCTTTGCGGTCAGCCCCTGGCGGTAATCCTTGTCCGGATAGATATATTTCCAGATATTTGTATTCCCGATCACATCTGCCTTCGCATAGCCGGTGATATTTTCTGCAGCATGGTTCCATTCAAAAATCCTGCCTTTTTTATCCAGAACTGCTATCAGCACCAGAGCATTTTCCAGTATTCCGGCCTCGATGCATTCAGATTCATCTCCTGATGTTTCCGTCATATAGTCCCCGTTTGTCCTGATAGTGAGTGCAGGTTGATGCTATATGAATATTTGGAGAATCACGTTATGAGATTTAAAGTCACAAATCCCATCCCATGCTTCTCCGGATTAAGGTGAAACCGATAAAAAAATTAAAAAACACTTGCTTCAGAATAAACACCGATTTTATCCTGTGAAATATCGTAAGGTTTAATTTCCCGGGAGTGGGAAGACATCCTCATCTTTACTACTTCGAGAGCGAGATGGACATTTGTCAGGTCGCTTGGACGGACATAGCGCAGCAGGATTACCGTGTCAGCGAGATATTCTATGAGACCGTGACGGCTTGAATAAATATTATCCCGGTGAGTTTCTGAGGTCATCAGAATGGTACATTGTTTATCACGGATCCCTTCTGCAAAGCGATACATTTCCTGCCTGCGTTCTGCGTCAGAGGTGAAAAGATCTTCAAAAAGTGAGATAGGATCAATGACCACCCGTGTTGCCTTCAGTTCTTCAATAAGCCCTGGCAGTTCTTTTTTTATCCGGTTGTTTGCAAGGTTAAAATCAGTTGGATCGAGTTTGAGAATGTGAAGTGATTTGTCGACGTAATCTTCAACATTCCATCCTTTCTGTTCCATATAGGACTGTATCCGGGTTTTGCTTTCTTCAAGGCTGATATATATGACATTTTCCTTTTTTTCGAGTCCTTCCCGGATAAAGTTAAGGGCAAAGGTTGTTTTTCCCGTACCGTACGTTCCGATAATTGCGCAGATACTGTGAGGGAGCAGTCCTCCGCCCATCATATCATCGAGCCCCTCAATCCCGATTTTTACCCGTTCTGTATTCATATGACCACCCGTATATTGCTTACTTCAAACCCGTTGGTCGTTGAGATACGGACTGCGAACTTCACGAGATCGCGTTCTTCAAGATGGGGCATGACTCCCCGGAACTTTTCAAAATACATCACGCGCTGCCTGCGGGCACTAGAACTCTCCTCCCACCTGAACAATAGGACAGCATCGGCAATGTCTGCTAGCTCTTTTTCTTTGGAGGAATCAAGAATGCCCCGGGTGAGAAGAAGATATAGGGTAATATTTCTCTTTTTTGCAACCCGCTGTAACCCCCGCAGGAGCCCGGTCAGGTTGTTCCAGAGAGCTGGCGTACTGCTCTGGGTTGCAATTTCAGTAACAGAATCCAGGACAATAAGGCTGTCGGGCAGCGCAGCATCGATTACCTTTGAGAGCCGGACAAAAATACTCTCATGACCTGACCGCATCTGCATCCGTGTTTTGATATCACTTGTACTGTACCATTCGTCCGGAACGATGCTGTCATCAAAATAATGATCTGACAGATCATCGAACCTGATCGCATCCACAAATTGCTCTAACCCATCAATTTTCAGCGAACTGAGGATCTCCTGCTTCACATCCTCTTTTAACCGGGTAAACGATACGTACCGCACTTCTTTTGGAACTATAATATATTCGGAAACTGTTCCTTTTCGGACATTCAGCGTATTAACAAGGGAACTATAAACAAATTCATTATTCCCTGCCCCCAGATCTCCGGTAAGAAGTATAACCGAACCACGGGGCACTCCTCCATCGAGGATCGGGTCAAGGGACTCGATGCCTGTGGGCATCTTTTGTCTTTTCAATTCCTGCATAGGATATCCTCTTTTACCATAGTACCACACATCGCAAAAGAGACTCTCGTGAGGATTTATGATAAAGATATCGTCTGTTTTT
>PMDE01000121.1:0-10310 GCA_003154335.1 Methanoregula sp.
CGGGGGAGCATACTCTGTCCGGAAACGGAGTGAAGTAATCCGGGCAATACCCGGGTACTCCCGGGCAATCCTGCGGGTAAGTATCATGAAGACGATTATCTATTATTTTACCGGAACCGGCAATTCACTTGCCACTGCCAAAAAGATCGCAGCCGTGCTGGGAGACTGCGAACTTGTATCCATTGCATCACTACAGAAGACAAAGGGCACCATCGTCCCGCAGGCAGAACGGGTCGGAATCATCTGCCCGGTATACTTTACCGGTCTGCCGGTGATGGTGGCTGAATGTGCCGGACGGCTCGATCTTTCGCACACACGATACGCATTCTCGGTGGTTACCTTCGGAGGGTCCGGGGCGTCATCGGCTCTCTGGCAGATTGACAGTATTCTTACAAAGCAGCAGCACCGCGGGCTGGACGCGGGATTCATGGTGAAAATGCCCGGCAATTATATCCTGATGTATGGTTCGCCAGCGGGAAAAAAAAGGGAGAACCTTCTCGCCAGGGCTGATGTGCAGATCGCGGATATCGCGGGAGCAGTCGGTCGTTCTGAGAAACGGAAATTACCCTTTTCAGTTCTTGTACGCCTTGTACATTCCCTGGCATATCCCCGGTTTTCCTCTCACGTCCACGAAAATGACCGGAAATTCACGGTCAGTGAGAACTGTACATCATGCGGGACATGTGCAGCCATCTGCCCGGCTGATAACATCGAACTGGTGGAGGGAAAACCGGTCTGGAAACACCACTGTGAGCTTTGCTGCGGGTGCATCCATCTCTGCCCGGTCGGGGCAATCCAGGCGGGCTCCCGTACCGCAACGCGGCAACGTTACCGGAACCCTTCGGTCAGCATAGTGGAACTCAAACAACTGCGGGAACCCGGGCAGTAACCTCTCATCTGGTTTTTACCGGCACTGCATATCACAATCGTATGTCACGAACAGGAGAGTACCAGGATTATTCAACCCAAAAACGGGATTTTTTTTAAACCAATAAACTCCGATAACCGGAGATCGGCCCTCCGGAAAAGTGCCATTCGCGGTAATTTTCAGGTTTGATTGGCGGATATTGAGCGTTGGGATATGAGCCTGTCAGGAAATTGTCAGAGGGTAAGCCGGATTCTGTTTTCGCATTCCGGGCCCGATACGCGAACTGTCGGGAGCACCCCATCTATGTAAGGGAGGATGGACTAATGAAGTTTTTTTTGCTCCCTTCCTGTGAAAGTTTGGGTTTTGTCCATTTCACGGTGGAAGTGTCGCTGCAAAATCGCGGACCCTTGCCGATGCGTCCGGGCGGAGTGGCACCCCGTGACCTGCGAGCATTGTCCCGAACCCAAGCCCCGCGATCCGCCGGATCGATTCGCGCTCGCGATCCGGGTCCATAGTGAACTGTGCCGGGCCCTGACTGATTGATTTCCCGTCAAACCTGAGAATATCGCCGGAGAAGAAGACCATCGATCCCTCATCCAGCAATCCGATGCTCCCTGGTGTATGGCCGGGAATGTGGACACAACGAAGGCCGTCGATTATATCCCCGTCATTCAGGAGGATATCCGGGGTAATCGTTATGGGTTTGATCTTTTCAAAAAACCGGAGTATCAGCCCTGTCACCCCTCGGTATCGCGGTAGGGGGCTTGTTCCTGATACGAAAGGAGAGTCGCCTTCGTGTACAGCGAGTTTTGCTCCCGGCGCAGCACCTTTCAGTGCAACAATCCCTCCGGTATGATCCATATGGAAATGGGTCAGGATGATCGTCCTGATCCCTGCCGGATCCCGGTGCACCTGGTCCCGGATATACGCGAGGATCTTCGGCCCGCTCCCGGGCACCCCCGTGTCAATTATTGTCAGGCTGTCGTGTACGATGATATAGCAGTTGCCGTTGACGCCGTCAACCTGGTGGATTCCTGGTACTATCTCCATGATTTCTCACTTCCTGTGTAGAACTTTTCCGGGCATTATAGTTCCGGGTCCTGTTGGCAAAATACAAATCCCCGTCTGCACACTGCGCCACACCCACAAAACCCCCGCCCCGATGCGCGTGGCGCCCGTCCTGGCAGTGGCCAGGCTTTCCTCCCGATAATCCAACTCCCTTATTATTTTGTAAAAATGGTTAAAAATTGCAAACCCTGGTATCGTTCCCTTATAAACAAGCAAGATCGTACCTTAACCCTGAGAAATTCATGACTGAATGTCCCGGCTGCAGGCTGAAATTTCCCGATCAGCACCTGGACCCTCCGGAACGGACCAATGCCTCGGGAGAGTGTTTTTCGCTCTACTCCGACCTCATGTGTTACACGGTTGCAAAGCAGGATCCTGAGTTCATCCACCAGCATGTCGTTGACACGTATGCGGCGCAGCATGCCGGTGGACCTGCCCGTACCATCACGGTAGCATTCGGTCTGATTGGGTTGTATCTTGCACTGGAGAAAGGGTATACGGGCAGGCAGGTGCAGCTGGCTCATGTGAAAATAGCAAGGAAAAGAAAAGTCTGGCCCCGGTTGGAACCGCCCCGGCAGCAGGCAGTTCTGACGGTCATTGACGTGCTCCAGGCAGGGACCGATGGGGAAAAAGATACAATGATCCGGGAATGGATGGCAGCGGTATGGGATAGCTGGGGCGACAGGCAGGAGTGGGTACGGGCCACAACGGATGAGCTTCTCACCTTTTTTTAAAAAATGAGGTTCTCTCCCTTGCATCTCCTTACACTGAATTTGTCAGGTTCTATACATATTGATAACCTGTGCCGGCACTTACCGGGATTTTAAAATGCCGGTATCTCCGGCAATGGCCGTTGAGAGCACAGCGAGTGCCTCCCGTGTCCGGGAGCATAAAACCCGATTTTCACCGGTTACTGCCTGCAGGTCCATCTTCAGCCGCACCAGATCTTCCTTCGTGTCGATATCATAGCATGACGGTAGCAGCTCCCAGGTCATTCCCGCTTCCTGCGCTCGCCCGGTTGTCCGTTCCAGCACCCCGGATGTACTCCAGGGAATTTGCCCGAACAGTGCCGGAGCATGGACCCGGGATCCTATCAGGTAATATCCCCCGTCGTCACATGGCCCGAGGATTACATCCGTTTCATCCAGCCGGGAAAATGCCCGGGGAATCCAATCCCCCGGCAGGTGGGGTGTATCACTTGCGAGGATGATGAGTTTCCGGTACCCCCGGAAAAAAAGCCTGCGGGAGATTCGTGAGAGCCGGGCCCCCAGATCTCCCGTACCCTGCGGGATACACTCGGTGGGACCGGGAAATGTGCGGGAAAAAAAGTTNNCAGCTCAACCGTGTCGAGGAGAAACGCCTTGTAAAGATCTGCTGCATCGCCCGGGGTGAGGGGAGGGCAGAGACGGGTTTTGACCTTCCCTGGTTCCGGAAATTTTGCCATTACAGCAACGGCAGATCCTGATCGGTTCATGTGACCGTCTTTTTCGCAATCCATAACCCGCGTCCGACCTTTCCCTCGTGTGCGGCTTTCTCCCAGAGGACGATCCCCTTTTCGACTGCACCATAGAACTCATCGCCGAACCGCCGGATAATCTCCGGCCTGAGTTCTCCCCTGATCATCACAAGATACCGGCTGAACTGCAGGGCAAAATCACAGCTCAGATCCTCGTCGACCGTCACCTCCCAGCCGTTTTTTTCCAGCAACCGGGTATATCCTGCCCGGGTCTCAAGGTAGGGAAAGATCATGAATTCGAGGAGCCGGTCGAGTTCTTCATCCGGGATGCCGGGGGTTACGATCCAGTCGGTGAATGCAAGGGTACCCCCGGGTGTTATCACCCTGCCGGCTTCATAGATCAGGCGCTCTTTGTCGGTGACATAGCACCACGCGTCCTGGCCCCAGACAATATCGAAGGAATTTTTCTTAAACGGCAGGTCAAGGGCATTTCCCAGCCGGAAGGTGACCCTACCGTTGAACACGGCTCTAGCTGTCCTCCGGGTTGCCTCCTCAACCATCGCTACCGTGGCATCGATCCCGGTAACCATGCACCCGAACTCTCCGGCAAGGTGCCGGGCCGGTCCTCCCAGGGCACTGCAGATGTCGAGCACACGGGACTCCTTCCCAATCCCTGCCATCGATGCCAGTTCGCGGGTTGCAGGGGAGCCACCGATATGGATCTCCTCTCCCATCACCATCTCCCAAAGGGTTCCGACTGCCCCCGTATAGGCGTCACTTATATCGCCGATGCTGATGTTACGCCCGTTGTTCATGATCTTCTCCCACGAAGCAGTTGGGATCTTCTGCCATGATGTCCCCTGTCATGTAGTATGCAGTCGCACGGCATCCCCAGCAGACCGGCTGGTTTTTACAGCTGCTGCACCGGTTTGATTCACTGTTTTTACGGAGCGGTATGAAGAGCAGTTCACGGCGGTGCCTGCTGATGATCTCCTTAAACGATTCATGGTTCACGTTTCCGAAACCCTGCCGGATTACTGAACACGGTGTGACGTCCCCTTCTACCGTGATACAGACCATCCCGCCACAATAAAATTTATTGGTGTCCATTGGTCCCATCGAAATATCTGATCCCGGATAGTTCAAATGGTCCCGGATGGCGATGGCGTGCCGGATCTGTCGACCTGAAGGAATCCATTCCTTATGGTTCGTGCCAAAACCAGCAGAGCAGATTTGGGTCAGGCAGGTCCTGATTCCCTTACCGGCGAAGTACCGGATCGTCTGTTCTACATCATTGCCGGCGAGCGGACGAGTAAACGTGATACAGTTGATGATCTCGGCGGGCGTTTTTCCCTCTGTAAGGAGATTCTCAACACCACGCAGAATTGCCCGGATCTTCGTGCCCGGTTCCCCGGTATGGAGCAGAGAGTAGATCTTCTCATCCAGGCTGTCAAGATGGACGCTGACAAAACCCCGGGATGTTACCTCTATAACCTGGCGTGCAACCAGAGGATCAGCCAGCGGGATCCCGCTCGTCCAGATATTATTGATCAGTCCCAAGTCACGGGCTTCTCCTGCGAGATCGTACCAGTCTTTCCGGCAGAGGGGATCTCCCCCGAGCCAGTCTATTGCCCGGACTCCCTCTGCCGATACCTCGTGGAGGACCCGGCGAATCTCTGCGGCGGGGATCCCGGCAGAACGCGCGTCCTGCGCCGATGCATAGCAGTACCGGCACCCCCCGGTACAGGAAAGGCAGGATTCGATCTGCACTGAATAGACACGGTTATCTTCAAAATACCGTTTGACCCCTGCGTGATCCGGGTGAAAGCACCCCTGAGCGGAGACCCGGCCAGGATCTTCCCGGGCGGGTGCCTGCGATGGTCTGTCCATCCGGGGAGAAGAAGCTGGCGGTCCGCATTCCACAGGAGTCACTGCCCGAAGATGCCGATCGATGCCAGGGGTACGAGCAGCATCAGGACAGACCAGTAAAAGCCTGCCCGTGGGACACTGAATCCGCCGGCGTTTTTCACATATCGTTCAGCAATTGCAAATACCATGAGAACAAGAAGCATCGCATTGAAAACGGTTGTCGAATATTCGTGCTCTGCCGGGAGGAATGTAAGATAAGGTGCAGGGTTCATCCACCGTGTCAGGAAAAATATGAGGCTCATATGGGCGATACCGATATAGGAAAGGACCAGGAGATGGATGTTCAGCCAGAATCCTGCTTTGGCGCCGGGGGTGAGGAGGTGCCGCTTCAGCTGCCACTCAGCCGATACAACAATGAGGATTGCAGCCAGCAATGCCACTTCAATGAGCGTGGTTGTCATCCCCGACCAGAAGGCGAGTTCAGTCGGAATTGTAATAAAGGAAGCGATCACTGAGATGATACCTGAGGAAACCGATGGACGGTAAAATCCAATCCCGACAATGACAAGGATGAGAGCAAACCCAAAGTTGTGGGCCCACCGTGTATCTGCCTGGTACAGGGGGAAGGCAGGGCCGAGCCAGAAGAAAAGCCACGCTACCCCCAACAGGAAAATACCAGTCCCTGCTGTCATCCAGGGCCCGGGTTCGAATTTCATGGAAGGGAAGTCCCCACATGAACGTATATACGTTTGGGTGATGCCTTCCCGGCAGCCGATCGCACAGCGGATTCATCAATGCCCCTAATCTCGATTATTACTCCGGTGCTGAATGAGGAGAAGGTGATCTTGTCATTTCTCGATCATCTTGCTCTGCTCCAGGGAGCATTCGAACTTATCGTTGTAGACGGAGGCAGTTCTGACATAACCTGTGATAAAATCCGCCAACGGGCAGGGAATTTCCCTGCACGTCTGGAAATCCTTTCAGATACGAAAGGAAGGAGTTCCCAGATGAACGCCGGCGCGGCGGCAGCACAGGGAGAGATCCTCCTCTTCCTTCACGCAGACTGCATGATTCCACCTGATTCCCTCACAGTAATTATTCAGGTATGCGAAGTGTACGGTGTCTGCGGAGGGGCATTCACCCACAGTTTCGGTAATGCCGGTCCCTTCCACGGGCTCACACGCGACATTATCAATATGCTGGCAAAATATTCACGGATTTTTTTTGGGGATTTTGGGATTTTTGTAAAGCGGGATGTCTTTTTCCGGGTGGGCGGATTTGAGATTATCCCCTTCTGTGAGGACCTTGAATTCTGCCGGTCTGCCCGGCGGTTTGGCAGGATGGTGCAGGTCGAGCGGGTAATTGTGAGTTCTCCGCGAAGGTTCGAGCGGATCGGAAGAATGAAACTTACCGCAGTATATATTTTTGCAACCCTGCTGAATCTTATCGGGATACGGCCCCTGTTCCTGAAGCGCTATATCGTTGATTGAGCGTTTCATAGGATCCCCTGCCTCTCTCCGTTTTTGCGTGAGTTTCGCTTCATACTTCGAAAATCTGATTCACGTCCTGTAAATCACCCCGTTCCGCCGCAGAGCTATACCGTTTCCGTACCGGCATAACTGCTGGCAAACCCCGGCCGTCGCCTCCCGTCAGACATCCATCGTGATCGATCGCGCTGACAGGACCTCGTAGATCTTCAGCTCTGTCGGCGCAGCATGCCATGGGGAGGTTTTTGCAAAAAATGCCTGCATATGGGGCTGTGCGAGATGATCATCAAGATGGCGCTGGCTTTCCCATTCTTCAAGAAAATGCATGACTGCAGGAGAGGATGCATCAGCAGCCAGCTCGTACCGGGTGCAGCCGTCCTCGCTGCAGACAATGGGTATGATCTTCTGAACTTCCCTCATAAACTCCCTTTGCCGTTCTGCCACAAGGGTAATCCGTGCATCGACAAGTATCATGATCTCCAAATCCTTCGGAAAATCCGGGTTATCGGTATAATTTCCGCCATATTCTCTTTTCGCCGGACACTGTCTGATCATGTTTTCCCCTCATTTAATCCTTGCTTCTCATGCTGTTCCTGTCAGGACAGGGAAACAGAAAAATTCAGGAGGGGCTGTCAGGAAAAACCGATCCAGCAGGGATCAAAAGAATCCTGTTTTCCTAGTTATCCTGCCAAAGTCCACCCTCCCGGCTCGCTCCCCTTCATTCCCGGAACCAGTTCCCCGGATCTCCGCAGTGGACCGGTTCGAAATGCAGAGAGCCCGGGCCGGGCTTCTCCACTCCCTGAGTAGCTCTCGGGGTCATTCAGAAAATGCCGGATTGCACATCCTGTTTAGATCATATAATGGATTGTGACTGGTGATTCTCCGGAAAAATTATACGGGAAAAAGGATCATTTCAGTACCGGGATGGTTGGGATGTAACGGAGCTGTTCGATCCCCCCGGATAAGCCACGGCTTTTATCAGTTTCAGAACAATTTACTTCCCGAGACCGGTGAAGGGCAAGATCCTCGCGCACGATTCATACAAAATCCAGCCAACCGGGCACAATTGGGAGTATTCCGAAACCTGAGGCTGATTTTTCGTAAATGAGCGATATTCCGGTAGTCATGATCCCTTATGAGGGGAAGCCTTCGATGGAGGGATAACAGGTAAAAGAGTATATTTCCTGGTACCAGGAGTGAATTTCAGACCCTAAAAGGGGTTTTTTTCATATCCCTGGTCCACAGGCCTCCAGACTTTTCACTCGGTAAGAAACTTTTCTGTAGCCGCGGAGATCTCCCCGAAACTGTTAACAATCGTTTTGTTCAGATCGATGATATTCTGTCGTATCTGCTCCATATTTTTTGTCTGCAGCGTCAGCTGGGGGACTACCCGTGTAATGTCGCGCTCACCGCCTTCAATCTCCCGGACTACGGCAGTCAGATTCTCGAAAACTATTTCAACCGGTGGTTTAAGTCGCATGGCAGCTTCCCTGACATACGAGAGGTAGCGCTCATTGCTGGCTACCAGGGCGGCCTCGGCAATTTTTATATCGGTAATATCCCTGTTGCAGCTCCTGCGACCAAGGAATTTTCCCCCGACACTGTAAATCGGCTGGGAAATATGGGCAAACCAGCGGACCAGGCCGTCCCGGCGGGTGATCCTGAATTCAATGATCTCCGGCGCTGGAGAGGTAAACCCCCTGCCCATGTGGGTGGTATATGTTCCCTTGTCTTCGGGAAAAATTATGTCTGTGAAAAGGGTTGGGTTTTTGTAGAACTCGTCTGGAGTGTAACCGGTAATCCGCTCACAAGACGGGGTCATGTACACAAAAGAACTATCCGGTGCGATCCAGTATTCCCAGTCATAGGTGAAATCCGCAACAATGCGGAACTTCTCCTCAAGGTTTTTTAATGCCCGCAGTGGGAAATATACGACGATAACAGCGCTGGCCCCGGCAAAGACCACCGTTAAAAAGACCGCCTGCCATTGTGGTATACCCGGCCGGTAGGCAAGTAATGTAAGTTCAAATACTGCCATAAAGGAAAAAATTCCCATAAACACCATGGCCAGAACGATGCCAGGCCGGTCACTGAGATTTCGCTTCCAGATATTCTCCATGAATTGCACCCTGCTTATCAAACCGGAAACTAGCCGATTAATTAAAGTCCTGTATCTTCCTGGCATAAATAGCATTTGAATGTCAGCAGTTTTTCTGTCGTTTTAAGCGGTAAAGACAGATTTCCGGTTTGTTTGGGAGGTGTCCTCATAATCACATGCTTGTCCGTGCGGTGTGTGAGACAACTCATTTCGGAATACCAGCGGGAACGAGACACTTCTCAATTTAAGATATCAGAACCCCCAGTAGTGTTCTGTTCAGCGAAGTCTGATGCAAAAATCACCTGGTTTGAGCACCAGCCCGGGCAAAGGGAGAAACTGATTAAAGATTATGGTAGTTTCAGGAACTGATATTTCGGAAGATCGGGTCGTAATACTCGAAAAAAAGGTGCGGGATATGGAATTGCTGGCCAAGGGATTGATCCAGGAGCTGCTCGACCTCAGGTCGATAGTCACGATATTGTCAAAACAGACCCGGGAAAGCAGCTGTCCGGAACCTGAGATTGGAGCAATAGTGCGGGACAGAGCATCTCCGTCATGTGCCGACCCCTGTCCCTGCCTGACCGTTGCCACCCCGTTAGATGACAGCACTGTACGCCCCGATGGTGCGCCCCAGCCGGATATCCCTTCTGCCATGGCAGAACCTCCAATGGTTCGGATCATGCAAGCTGACGGCACGATGAAACTCGAGATCCGTTGCGGGGACCGGAACCAGACCGACTCATCCGCGGGATACGGGCCGACACGAATGGCGCACCTTTCACGGGTAACCAGGACGCTCTGATTTACCCTTCCGGGGAAGACATGACAAGTCCCCATAAGGGGTGCTGGGACTGATCGGGACGAGGGATTCCGGGAAGTCTGTCTTTTTGCAAAAAGGAAAACCGGCGCGAGATCAGCATGAACCCGACAGAGGTCAATCACCGGTACTCCCGATCTCCCCTTCCCTGAGAGCTCGGGGAGGATAGCCTGGAAGAACTCCATTCTTAATCTTTTTTCTGCTCTTATTTTTCACCTTATATCAATCAGATTGACCCTTCTTGCCTTGGGAACGGGTGGCGGTCCCCGGGGAACATCACCCTGAAATCAATATCTCCCCATCAAGACCGTGTTCTTCCAACGTCTTTGGCACCAGTTTTACCTCCACGTAACTTCTGACATTTACTCACAGGTCTCCAAAACCGGCTGTGTCAATCGTGTCCCGGGGATGTCGGGCAGCAGAGGCTCATACAAAAACCCATGGAGCGCGGGAGATTTCTCATGAACATCTCTCCCGAAGCGGGATGATTGGGATGGTAGCGGATTTTATAATCGATACTCTCACTGGACTAGTTGCCAAATCAGTACTGCCGGGCCGAACATAGGGACCTGTCTTGTCCAGTAGTCTTATGGTTCGGCGAACATCATTAACTAGAAGATGGCTGATAAAAAGTATGAATCATTGAA
>PMDE01000121.1:10373-19564 GCA_003154335.1 Methanoregula sp.
CTTGCTGACGGACTTGCAATTGTCGTCAAATCGTTAAAAAAGGTGGGCATTGAACCCCTCAAAGAGCCCAGAGTTGCAATTACCAATATGGTCTGTTCCTACAACCTCGGTAAGTACATCAATATCAACAAGTTAAGTGTCACGCTTAATCTTGAAAATATCGAGTACGAACCCGAACAGTTTCCCGGGCTCGTATACCGGATCAAGGATCCACGGATCGTCGTTCTTATCTTCTCTTCAGGAAAAATCATTCTGACGGGTGGCAGGAATATGGAAGACATCAGGAAGGGGCTTGATATCCTCGAAGAGAAGCTCGACAGCGTCCTGTAATTAAGAAAATTTTTGTTGTTCCGTTACGGGAAAGATATGGCAGGATTTGCTGGAGTCCCTGGAGAGATTTGGTATTTTCCGGATTTTCATCGGAGCCATAAAAACCATTAACCATTCAGCGATCCTGTAAGACATTGGAAACACCCATGGAAAGACAGATTGTTAAATCCCGTATCCTGCGCTCCATGGGATACGACGAAAGCACAAAAATTCTCGAGATAGAATTTCAGAATAACCTCATTTACCAGTTTCTGGACGTTCCTCCAAAAGTATACCGGGAACTTCTCCGTTCAGATGAGATTGGAAAATACTTTACTGATAAGGTCCGGAACCGTTTCCGGACAAAACAGGTAGTCTCATAAATCACATCCCGGCTCTCCCCGCTCCAGGAAGGCGCCGGATATTATAGTTTTTAACAAGATAGTGGTGAAGATCCGGAGAAAAAAAATGGCCGCTTTCTGTCGGATACTGGACAGAAGATCTGGTTGACGAAGAGCGGGGGATGACGTTTCCCCTGGTGGTCTTCTATCTGATATGCGATATGGGAAAATCAGAGTGTGCAGGACAGAATGGATGTCTCGCCCTTGCGCTATCCCCGAAGGATGCCTATTTCCCTTGTCCCTCACGGAAGTAGCGGGACGCACCATGGGTACCGGACACTTGCCCACCATTTCGCTTCGCAAAGGTTTTACTGTCGATATGCACGAGAACCCGTTCAATAACCGGGCCCGGTGAAAAATATGAGCCCGGTCTCCGCCACATCAGGTCTTCGGTTTCCGCCATCTTAACAGGCAGACATCCCGGTACCAGCAACCGTTCCGGTCATATTATTTGTGGTGTCGAGTATTGTATGAGCGATAAGGTACGCATTATGATATCCCATAATTGCCGACACATCGTTCAGTGCATCAAAAACTGTATAGGCAACAATACACCCCAGGACCAGAACCGACAGAAAACCCGGCCTCTCGTTCTGTCGGAAGATATAGGGTACCGCAACCATCAGGGGGAGTAATGCCAGTATTCCGAGGGCCATACCAGGCACCATTCCTATGCGATCGAACCATGCTGCTGCGATTGAGTTGCATTCAAAAGCACGAGGGTACACTGAGGACAAATAGAGAGTACATAGGGATGCGATTGTGGCGGAAATCATCGCAGCGGCAATAAATATCCAGTACCGATGATCAAACTTCACATTATAATTTTTGCGCTCGTTCTATATCTAATACAAGAATCTGATACACCCGGGAATGATATTAGAACCGGTGTCTTATCGTTCCGATTCTCCAGGTTTCGCAAAACAGGAGCAGCTATCCAACGGTAACCAGACTTCGCGATTGTGAAAGGATGGTCCGGATTACGGGACTTTTGGGAAAGGTACCAAATCCCTGTCGATTCCAGCACGCGGTGCACAATCCGGGATCTCCATAATAATTATGTTGTTTTTCACGAGTATTTTGTGTCAGGGACTTCCCTGCAGGCAAAAGTTTTGCCGCAGAAACGGGTCGGGGAACATGCCGGTTCCCTTACCACAAAGAAATACAAAAAATATCCTGCTATACGTAGCTCCCGCCAATAATCCAGATCGCAAGGTTAAACAGTGTTGAAAATTCTTAAAAAAAATCATTTGCCCTCGGCAGGTACCTGCCTTCCCAGGACTGTTACAGGGCTTTTGCAAGGATATCATCGATGGTATTTACGTAGCTGACTTGTATACCGATATTCTTCTCAACATAGTCCTTTGCTGATACCTGTTGTTGGACCGGCTGAGCAGGGACAAATATCCGTGAAACCGCCGTTCCGGACGAAGGTGGTGATATAAGCTGGTTTTCCATGGGGATCAGGAACAGGGTTTTTCCATTTTCTTTTGCCGCAGTTGCCTTTTCTATGACTCCTCCGATGGCGCCAACGTGCCCGTCAGCAGTAATGGTACCGGTCAGGGTCAGGGTTTCATTTATCGGTCTTTTTTCAATTGCAGAGATGGCAAGAAGCGTCATCAGCGCCCCGGCACTCGGGCCGTCCACTTCGGAGATCTGGTTGCCGGAATCAATGGAAAAGATTACATCGCTTTTCGAAAGATCGAATCCTGTCTTGTTTCCGGCGACTGCGACCGCTGTGTTTGCTGCTCCCTGGAACACAACTCCCATCAGTGGCTTTGTCTGGACGAGCACCCTTCCTTTACCCGGTTCGATCTCAACGGAGATGTTCATGATAGAACCTTTCTGGACTATCATCTGTACAATTCCTCTGCCGCGGACAACATTCTGGACCGACTGACTCACTGCCGGGGCCTGGAGAGAGGCATAGCCTGTACCGGTATCCAGAGACTGGTCAGTTCCGGTAACCTTATTTACCTCAGAAAGGAGCTGGGTATTTTCATTGCTGAGTGCATTTAAACGGATATTCATCTGGGACAGCATGTTCTGGTCTGAAGGGACATAGAATGTCAGGAAAAAGACATTTACACAGACTGATACAATGAGGAGTGCTGTAATAATCGGAGTAAGTTTCGTAGTGTTATCACCTTTTTTAAGATATTTCCTTGAGTATATTTCTTCGGGACTTTAATTCGTTTTTGAACGAGGCAATAAGGGACCATGGAATGGTTTTTTATTTTCCAAAGTGATGAGGAAAAAGACCGGAAATCAGGGGATGCGGTCTCCTTATCGATCGCACCCCGCCAACCGTAAAATTCCTGGAAATAACCGGGTATGAAACTTCCTTGATACTTGCAAGTCCGGTAGTCATACTTCCAGCCTCACCAGATTGAGATCGTTTCCCGAATAGTGAAGACTGTGGTTATTCCGGCTTACGATCCGTGCTTGATCGAGACAACAAAGGCAAAACCGTAATATTTTAAAAATGAGACCGGGATGACCTGATAGAAGGTGTTCCGTCAGGGCGAAATTTATTTATATCTTTGCTATATGGTCTTTCATTGATGGACTGGTGTGAAGTCGATTTACTCCCGTGATGTCTATATGGGTATTTACCGCATTCGGGGCTCTGTTATCTACGACAATCATATTTGCATCAGTTGAGGTGGGTAATGCTGCCTCCATGGTCCAATAATCGATATAATCTACCGGTACTACCGCTCCCCATTCCATGCGATGGAATGTGGCATCATACGTTGGCGTTGCATCCTTGCCTGCCACTTTATCAGCATCATCTGGCTGAAATCCAATACTATAAACACCAACATCAGATGCGGCTTTGATCGAAACCGTGGTGCCGGGGGTAATCTCGTATACCAGGACTTCCCCTTTTGGCATATACCTTGACTGGGTTGATGTACCGATATCGAGATTTGCGGTTTGTTCGGGCTGGCTCTGCCCGGTGCCTGAAATCAGTATACCGTTTGAATTCTGGGGAATAGCAATACTGACAGTTTGTGATTGTTGCTGATTCTGATCCTGCTGTTGCTGTTGATTCTGTTGCTGGTTCTGTTGCTGCTGCTGGTTCTGTTCCTGGTCAACATTGACGTCATTGTTGTTATCATGACCATTATCGCAACCGAGATTGATATGGGGAAATTCAAAAGCACTGGCAGGTATAGTCAGCACGGTAACGAGTACCAACCCCATAATTATTAATTTGGACATTTCTTTCTCTCCTCCTTAATTTCCCATTTATAGGACTTGCATCGGGGACAAACCTTTGGTTTTTTCTCACTGGCGGGATACCACGAGTGATCGCATTTCTGGCAAAACTGTTTTTCAATTGTCATACCACTACGTAGCGGTAAGAGCGATAATAAAGACTGGCGAGGCACCGCTGCATAGCATAAAAAACCGATTGGCCACAAGGCTGGAACAGATGCAATGCACTGATGCCTTGCCAGATTTTATTGTTCCCACAGAACAGGTAAAGGATAAGGAAGATCCGAACAGAACTTACCACCTTTTGATAGGATCTTCTGCCTGGACTGTTTTTGCATGAGCGATATGAAGAAGTATCTGGCTGAACTTCCGGGAACGTTCGTCCTGGTTTTTATCGGAACAGGGAGTGCCACTCCATAATCTGTTTTATTCAGGGAATATACTCATCCTAATAAGGATACCGAAATTCGGGAGGAACATACCGGTCATAGATGTAAGGAGTGTTAGTGGCGCCTCATCCAAGTCCGGTGTTCGACAGATCGTATCCTGCTGCTCAATGCCGGAATGCTTTGGCTTCCTCCATCCCAACATTTATGTAACCGAAAATGACAGGTAACCTTCGATGAATTCCCGCGAAAAACTGATTACCGCAGTGGCGGTGGTAGTCATTGCCATCGTACTTGTGGTGGTCTATGTCAACCCGGCACTCCATTACAACCTGCTCTCCAATGAAACAAAACAACTTGCTGCCACCGAAGTCAGGTCCTATCAGGGCAAAGACCTGTCCTCTGTTAATGACTTCCGCGAAAACTCCATTGCCGGTCCACAACACATCAATGGATCCGATTATCGCCTCACTGTCACCGGGCTTACCCCTGCAACCCGGGTCTCGACGTATCGCGATATCCTTGACAACCACCAGCATTACTCCAAAGTCGTCACGCTGCACTGTGTCGAAGGCTGGGATGTCACGATTCTCTGGGAAGGCATCCTGGTCCGCGATCTTATTAAAGAAGCAGGTGTTGACCCAAAGGCGAACACCGTGATCTTTCATGCCCATGATGGTTATACGACTTCGTTCCCGCTCAGCTATGTCATGGATAATGATATCATTATGGCCTATGCAATGAACAATGTCACTCTCCCTGCGGAACGGGGATATCCCTTTGAACTTGTTGCCGAGGATAAATGGGGATACAAATGGATCAAGTGGATCGAAGAGATCGAGCTATCCAACAATCCGAACTATAAGGGATATTGGGAGCAACGCGGGTACTCAAACTCCGGTAACCTGAACGGGAGCTTCTTCGGCCTTTAATTTTTTCCGTTCCGGAAATTACCGGTAAGTCCTGAGCATCGATGCATTTTCCCCGCTGTTCTTTCAGGAGCTTTTATGAGGGGTCCGGTCTGTGGTCCCGGACATGCACCAAGGACATGATGTTGTTGATCGAGGATTGAACGGTGCATTTCATGAGACATTGTCTGAAAAACCAGAGCAGGAAAGTCGCTGTTCAACTCTCTGTGTGGGGATGGAGCAGAGGGAACGGGATCTTTTCCGGTGGGAAAAAATACTGGTATAAGCAACGCCGTTTGAAGCGTAAGCGAAAACCACCTGCGGCACTTTTAGCTCGTTGATCCAGATTTTAAAGGATGAAGTGAAGGAATGATCTATGCAGAAAATCACTCCCTTCCTGTGGTTCGATAACCAAGCCGAAGAAGCGGTACAGTTTTACGTTTCGGTTTTTAAAAATTCAGAGATCATAAAGATCATCCGGTATGGGGATGACGGGCCGGGACCGAACGGGACGGTCATGACAATAGGGTTTATGATTGAAAGCCAGGAATTTGCCGCACTCAATGGCGGCCCTCAGTTCCGATTCTCTCAGGCAATATCGTTTGTCGTGAACTGCAGGACCCAGGAAGAAGTCGACGAATACTGGGAGAATCTCTCGGCTGGCGGAGAGAAACAGCCCTGCGGCTGGCTGAAAGACAAATTTGGTGTTTCCTGGCAGGTTGTTCCCGGTATACTGAGCGAAATGCTGAACGATAAGGACCCGGTAAAAGCCGGGCGGGTCATGACTGCAATGCTCCGGATGAATAAAATTGATATACAGGTCCTTAAACAGGTGTATAATGGCACGTAGTTTTTTTTCAAAATCTTCTTGGTTTCCGGCGAAATCCATATTGGCGGACAATTATTGAGACAATGCCAGAACCCAAAAAAGCAAACCTCTTCTTTTTTGCGAGGTAAGACCAAACAGCACTATAAAACCAGTATGTTTTTGAGGAATAGTTAATTCGGTCGGGTTATAGCTTCGCGCGATCGTGATGCTGCACAGTATCGGTTTCTTTGTCCCCGGGGAAAATCTATATCGTGTGATACGGTAAATTGTCGGGTACGATGTACAACTGGTTTCTGCCCCGATTAAATCATGGGGGATTATGGGCAGAAAAGGTGCGGTAACAGAGTATGAGGGAAACTATTTGTCAGAATAAAGGAGTCCGGGCTTGGAATGACCGAACCACCCTATCCGCTCAAGGAGATATTCCATTCCAGGGAAAGATTCCGGAAAAAAGGAATGATTCCCGTCAAAACTGCAGATCTCCTTATACTGGTAAGAAATCTGTGTTTTTCGATAACAATTCATATCAAAAAGGAACGGGTTCGGTCCGCCAGATGAGATTGTATTCCTGGAGAATTCTCATCGCCTTAGGTGTCATTTCTCTTCTTTTGCTGATTACCGCCGGACCTGCAGCGGCGTATACGTCATCAGGAGCAAGTGAATCACCGGCGCTGCCGGTGTCTGATTTATCACCCAATGGTACTAATCTCGCCAATCAAACCAATTCAGATGGGGTTACAATTCATCATCCCCTTATGCATTTTACACCGGAACAGCTCGCCGAAATGCAGAGGCAGTTTGATGCGTCGCCAAAATATTCTGCCGCTTCCCCTCAGAACAAATTCAACAGCGTAGTGTCCCTGCCTGTATCCAAAAATCTCCTATCCGATATTACCTACATCCCTTCCGAAAGAGACCAGGGCAATTGCGGAGACTGCTGGGTCTGGGCGGCGACCGGAGCCCTTGAGGTTGATCACACTGTCAGTACCGGAATAAACAACCGTTTGTCAATCCAGTACTTCAATTCGAAATTCAATAATGGTGCTGGAAGCAACTGGGCATGCTGTGGTGGAAATCTGCAGTTATTTTCAGATTGGTACAATTTCGATAAAACTGTCCTGCCCTGGTCAAACACCAACGCAAGTTTCGGTGACAAGAGCTCGGCATGCAACAATTACCAGACCCATGTCCCCGTTGGGTTGATATCCACGACACCCAAGTATAACCTGACATCGCTTTCCTACCAGACTATCTCTACCTTCCGTTCTGGTCAGGCAACAGCAATCAATAACATCAAGAGCTCTCTCAATGCGAACAAAGCTGTCGTATATTCGTTCTTTTATGGAGATGCGGGGTGGAGTAATTTCTTCACGTTCTGGGATACGGCTAATGAGACCACCATCTTCAATCCCGACCCATATGCAGGTGAGAATATATCCTCAGGTCATGCAGTCCTTATCGTCGGGTATGACGATAGTGTTCCGGGAAGCGAGTACTGGCTAGTGCTCAACAGCTGGGGCAGCACTCCCAACCGGCCAAATGACCTCTTCCGGCTGAAGATGTACATGAACTATGATGCAGCGTACAACTCGAATATGCAGGAACAGCACTATTTCCAGATACTGAACTCTGGCTTCAGTACGGTGTCCGTGCCGGTAGCCAATTTCACCACCAACACATCTGCGGGAACAACCCCCCTGGTAGTATCATTCAATGACACGTCCACCGGGAGTACACCCACGATGTGGAACTGGAGTTTTGGAGACGGCCTCTGGTTCAACACAACCCTGTCATCTGCCCGGAATACAACTCACGTCTACACATCCGCGGGAACGTATACAGCGGAGGTCACTGTATCGAACACTGGAGGCAGCTCGACTTCTGCTGGCACGACGATTACAGTAGCTCCCCCTCAGGGGCTAGCCGCATCATTCACTACCAATACCTCTTCAGGAACCGCCCCACTTCCCGTATTCTTTACTGACACCTCAACGGGGAGCACACCGACTAAGTGGAACTGGAGTTTTGGAGACGGCAGCTGGTCCAACACAACGAGCGCATCCCAACGGAACGTAACCCACGTCTACGCAATCTCTGGTACCTATACCGCAAGGATTATTGTATCGAATACTGTCAACAGCTCGACTTCAGCAGGCAGGACGGTCACCGTTACCCACCTTCCAGAGATCAATGCCTCCTTTTCCACCAATACCTCTTCAGGAACTACCCCTCTCCCTGTATTCTTTACCGACACTTCCACCGGTGACGCACCCACAATGTGGAACTGGAGTTTTGGAGACGGCAGCTGGTTCAACATAACGAATTCATCTCAACGGAACGTAACCCATATCTATGTATCTCTCTTGGCCGATCCTTCTCCCTACGCGACTGCCGGAACCTATACCGCGTATCTTGTAGTTTCGGACGCCGTGAATAGCTCCACTTCGTCAGGAAAGACGATCGTGGTGACCTCTCCTCCATTGCTGACAGCATCTTTCATCACCAACGTCTCATCGGGAACGTTACCCCTTGCAGTCCAGTTCACCGATACCTCGACGGGCACACCCACAATGTGGAACTGGAGTTTCGGAGACGGCAGCTGGTCCAACACGAGCGTGGCCTCGGCGAGAAATGTTACCCATATCTTCACAACGGCCGGCACCTTGATTGCTTACCTCGCGGTTTCGAATCCCGGCAGCAGCTCGATATCGGATGGCAGAACTATCAACATCACGACATCTCCGGTGCTGGCTGTCTCATTTTCAACGAATATCTCATCGGGAATGGTTCCGCTTGCCGTATTATTCACTGACCTGTCGACGGGAGGTACGCCCACGGTATGGAACTGGAGTTTCGGAGACGGCAGCTGGTTTAACACGACATTCGCATCTGAACGAAATGTAACCCATCTCTACACAACTGCCGGAATCTACCCGGTTACTCTCACGGCATCGAATGCCAGTAGCATCTCAACTTCCCCGGGCAGGACGATTACCGTTACTACAAGTGGCCTGACGAATAATACGGGGGTATTCCGAAATTCCAGCGGGAACTGGTACCTGGATGCCACCCTGACAGGTGCAGTGACCCGGACCTTCCACTTCGGGACAACGGGAGATATCCCCGTAACCGG
>PMDE01000123.1 GCA_003154335.1 Methanoregula sp.
CTCGGGATGGTTTTCGGGCGTGCTGTGCCCGCCGATCCTTCTATCGACCACTGCCTTGCCCTTTCACGGGAACTGCATGCCCTGTTCAACCGGCGGCACGGCTGCCTCTGCTGCCGAACCCTTACGCAGGGCATGATCCTGAAATCTCCCGAGCACCTCCGGCAGTGCATTGCATTCACCGGTGAAGTTGCGGAAGAGACTGCGAAGATTATTCTCCGGGAAACGGCAGCGTCCCGGGGGAAAACACACCAATAATCCAGGTATTATCAACGAGGAAAACCATGAGAGCAGAAAAGATGACCTATTTCGATTCGGTTATACCGAATGCATCGGCAGCGATCAAGAGCGTACGGGAACAGGGGAAAAAATTTGTTGGATTTTATTGTGTTTTTGCCCCGCAGGAACTCATTGTGGCTGCAGACGCCGTACCGGTGACCCTTTGTGCCACTAAAGAGGAACCTATTGCCGACGGGGAAAAGTACCTGCCGCGGAACTTCTGTCCATTGATCAAGTCTTCCTATGGATTTGCGATCACCGAGAAGTGTGCATTTTTCAATAACTCCGAGTTCATCATCGGGGAGACNNTCGAAGTCCCGCAGAGTGCAAAGGGTGAGACCCAGAAGAAGTACTGGAGATCGGAAGTAGCACGCTGCAAACAGGAGATCGAGAAGCGCCTGGGTGTCACGATCACCGAAGAGAAGATGAAGGCCGCGATCAAGGAGCTCAACGAGCAGCGGGCCCTGATGCGGGAACTGGCGTCCCTCAATACAGCGATCCCAGCCCCCCTTTCGGGGATGGACATGCTTAAGGTTATGTGGGCCCGCAACTTCACCTTCGACAGGAATGCCTTCAACCAGCAGCTGAAGGACCTGACTACAGAACTGAAAAAGATGAAAGCGAACGGTGAAGGAGCATCCCCAAAGACCGCAAAACGCATTATCGTCACGGGTGTCCCTACGGGAGTCGGCGCAGAAAAAGTCCTGAAGATCATCGAGGAATCCGGTGCCGCGGTCGTATACATCGAGAACTGTTCCGGTATGAAGCAGTATCTCCACGATGTTGCCACGTCCGGTTCTCCACTTGACGCGATCGCTGACAAGTACCTTGAAACCCCCTGCTCCTGCATGAGTCCGAACACCGGAAGGCTTGAACTCCTGGCAAAACTTGCAAAAGAGTACCATGCGGATGGTGTCATCGATGTCACCTGGGTCGGCTGCCATACNNTACAATGTCGAGTCCCGTGTGCTCAAGGACTATCTCGCGAAACACGGAAATGTGCCCCTCCTCCAGATCGAGACCGATTACTCGCAGGGAGATGCCGGCCAGATAAAAACCCGCGTCGAGGCATTTATCGAGATGGCAGAAAAACACTAACTCTCTTTTTTATCCCGATGCTCCCATGCGAGAAGCGCCGCCCCGATTGCCCCGGCGTATACTGCGTCGTGCGGGACAATGATGGGATGACCCAGTTCCAAAGAAAGCCTTTTTGCAATATCAGCATTTTGTGAGACTCCTCCGGTAAAAACAACCGGCGGTCCAGGATGGAGAGAGGCCACCATTGATGACGTACGCCGGGCGATGGATGCATGGAGACCGGCGACGATCGCATTCCGGGGCACTCCCTGGTGGATCAGGCTGATTACCTCTGATTCGGCAAAGACGGTGCACATAGCATTGATCCGGTGCGGTTCAGCACCGGCAGCGCAGGCTCCAAGGCTGTCTACGGGGATCCCGAGTGCCTGTCCCATTGCCGATAAGAACCTGCCCGTGCCTGCTGCACATTTGTCATTCATCACAAAGTCCTCAACATGCCCTTTTGCTGAAAGACGGATACCTTTGGCATCCTGCCCTCCTATATCAATAACAAACCGGCATCCCGGTACCAGGTGAAATGCACCCTTTGCGTGGGTAGCAATCTCGGTGAAGGTGAGAGTTGCGGTGGCAAGGCAGCGACGTCCGTACCCCGTCGTTGCAATGACGTACGGTGGCACGACAAGTCCGGCCTCCGCGCTCGTTTCGTCAAGGAGTGCAAGGGCGGTAGATTCCGGATCCCAGGAAACATCCATTCTCCTCGCGATATAAGAAGACCCGTTGTAAATAACGACTTTGGTGGTGGTGGAGCCCAAGTCAATACCGGCAACCACGCCGGAACTGTCATGTTTCGTTATGAGGTTTTGTGGCATGAAGACCGCTTCAGTTCAGAATTGTTCAATCGACCAGTCCTTCTCTCCCCGTCACACTCTGAGCTACGGTCTGAAAAATCCTGTTCCATCTTTTTTCCCTCTTTGTTTTCCTTTCCCGTCGGTTAAAAAAATAATATTCTCTGGTGGTTCGCCTGCACTCCCTGGGGGGGATTAAAAAACAGGTCTCCCAGTTCGTTAACTCCGATGTCGAGAACCGCAGTCATTTTCTTGTTTTTCGTAATACCTCGTCGCTGGAGTGAAGGCTGGAATACATATAGCTGGAGATTCTCGCTTCCGGCAACCACATTGATCACATCCTGGAGATTAAAGTACTTTGCATCCCTGCTCAACTGGTGGGTGCCGGAAAGTGTATACACCCCATCTTCTATGAAAATGACACGGGTCAGAATCCCATTATATGCACATGCGACCGCGAATGAAAGTGCACCGTATACATAGTCGGTTCCATAGGGAAAACGGGTTATAAGAATTGTAACCGGTGGCGAATCGACTTTTTCTTGTCCTGCAATTGCATTCGGCTGACCTTTTTTTTTCATCTGAATAGAGGCAGCATTTTCTCCCAGGATTAGGTGATTTCGGTCAAAACGGGTGATTATTTCATTAATATTCCTGATTTTGAAAGGTTTTATCATACAGGTCGAGATAAAAATGCCCTGACCATCATCCCACGTACTATATCCACGTGCAGTGGCACAACGGCTGCAGGCAATCATATGGCAATGCAGATTCCTTTTGGAGGCGAGATGAGCCAGATCTTCAAGACCCTTGCCGATATTGTCAAACTCAGTCGTATTCTGTCCGATATGCCCCATATGGATCCCATCAAGATACGCATAGAGCTCTATGCCAGCCTGAACTTCAAGAGCCGCAGCCAGGCACTGTAACGAGGACAGCGTTGAGCGGTGCATATATGGGGATTCGAGTACGAGATAACCGATAGTGCTGGGAACCGGCTGTTCGTGTTGCCGTGCAATTTTCACGACATCACGCCAGAACGACGTCTGTCCGTTTAAGCTCATGCTGTTGTGATCTATCAACTGGTCGGGATACTTCATTTTCAGGCGCTCAATGGAGATGCCCCTGAGATCAAGTTCCTGACGATCACAGATAATTCTCACCGAGGGTAGCAGGAGAATTTTTTCCCAGACCTGCTGTGTCTCTGGTTCTTGCAGGCTGTATAAGGCACCCCCGGTGATCAGGAATGTAAATACAGTATCGGTGAGTTTTACAGTATGACGCAGGGTTTCGGGAAATAACTTCACAAAGAAAAATTTCAGACTTTCATCGATCCAGCCGAGACGCTCCTGGGTTAAAGGCGTTCCGAGAAGAAAAAAATGGGATGTCATGACAGGGCTCTCTCACCATATTTTTCCAACCTGATTATTTATGGGTTATGTTAAACGTTTTCTGTTTTTTTCTGGTTAAACGGATCTCCTTATGGCGGAGTCAATCTTCTTTGAATTGATCTTCTTTAACTCATTCTCTGACTATGGACCCGGTCTTATTAAAAAAAATAATCCTCTATCGTATCTTCTGGTATCTAAAAAAAAGAACATACTGGGAATTTCGGGGAGTTTTTTTAAAAAATCAAAGAGCTGAATTTTCTGCAATTTTTTCCCGAACTTCTTCAGTATGCAGGACTTCATCGAAATTTTTACCCGTAAGGCAGTACCCTTGTCGATCGAGAGCATATACAGGGAATTTTTTGAATTCTTCTGGAACCGGTTGTGCCGTCAGTTTCTGGAAGTTGATGAGATCTTCCATTCGCAACCCCACCTTGTCACAGATCTCCTTGAGCTCTTTTATCCAGCGTTTGAGGTCCCGTACATCATTCCCGTCCCACTTGAAGATCTGGTATATCTTCATGTAAGCGTCCCGCTCAAGAATAATATGGGTGGAAGCCTTGTCAGATTTAAGATAGAATTCAAGGAACTGACGGGAATCTTTGATCTGCTGGGCAAACTCGTAAGCGGAAGCCCGGCACTCTTTTATTATCGTTTTAAATTCCTCCGGGCCCAGGTTTCCACCAAGTCTGGCGATTTCTGAGGAAAGTTCCTTTAAGTTGTCTTCTGTCTCCTTGAGATCACTGATCATATCCGCAAACTTCTGGTTGAGCTCCACCCCAAAAAAAGCCTCCATATATTCGGACTGCTTTGTCATATGTACACTATAAGTAACTATTAACTATAATTATTTGTTAATCAGGTATCTCTATTATTTGACGCGATAAAATCTACTCCGTTATGTCAAGACGCATGCCGATCAACCAGGGCCTTTACACCAAGGGAGGGATCATCACTGAACGCGATCCCGATTTCTGTATTGTCAGGCTCCGTATTCCTGCCGGGATGATATCCCCTGCCCAGATGAAGGAGGCCGGTGCAATTGCTGAACGATACGGTGTTGAACAGATTCACCTGACAACCCGCCAGACTATGGAATTCCCTCACATCGATCCTTCACAGTTGGAAGGGCTTCTTTCGGAACTTGAGGCGAACGCTACTCCGCTTGGGGCTGAAAGGGAAGAGGTCGTGAACGTTACTGCCTGTATGGGGACACGCCACTGTAAGTTTGGCATAATTGACAGTATTGCGCTTGCAAAGGAGATCGACAGAAAATTTTTTGGAAAGGAACTGCCGGTTAAAGTGAGGATTGCAATATCTTCCTGCCCGAATGGGTGCGAGAGCGAAAGGCTCAATGAGATCGGAATCACCGGTATCCGGAAACCAATCCGGGATCCCGGGCTTTGTACCGGTTGCGGCACCTGTGCACATTACTGCCGGGAAAAAGCTATCTGGGTAGAAAACGGGATAATCGTTCTGGACAAAACAAAATGCATGGACTGCGGTTTCTGTATTATGTCCTGCCAGTTCCAGATACTGCAGGGTGAGGAGCCGGAGTATCGTATAACGGTTGGAGGGCACCGTGGCAGGCACCCAAAGATCGGGCGATACCTAATCACCGTCAAAACACAGGAAGATGTAATCCGGGTTGTAGAAAAGATCATCAACTGGATCTATCGCCAGGCCTCTGCCGGAAGTCTTCTGCCGGAACAGCTTGATGAACTGGATTTTGACGAGTTCAAGAAAACGATAACTGCGCTGGTGCAGTAAAAAAGGAAAAATAACTTTTTTAAAAAAACATTCAGGCAAGTGTCCTGAGGCCGGCCAGCCGTTCAGGCATTTGTTTGCGGTAGTACGACTTTGCGACACCGCATACCGGGCATTTCCAGTCCTGGGGCAGTGCAGAGAAATCAGTACCGGCTTTTACAAACGGACCGGCAGCCTGTGGCGTTCCTGGTTCTCCGACACCCGTCAGCAGTATCGTGTACTTTTTCGTTTCTCCTTTTGCCGGGTCATAGATATGACCACACATCCTGCAAATGTACGTGTCCATTTGATAGCCTCATTTCTTCTTATTGCTGATTTTAATGAGTTGATATTATCTTTTGCTCCTTATTAGTGTATTGTATTTAACGACGATGTTTTCGTTAATTTCAGGTATGGTACCCCTGGATAGCCGACCAGTATATATGAGAATTTATGAGGTAAATATACCGCAAAACCGAAAAATGACCCACCAGGAAGTTAATACTGTTAAAGCACGGTTTTTAGATCGTTCACTTTATAGAATATCCGTTCATTACCGGATCCGGAGAGAATCAGGAATCCTGAATAAAAACCGCCATGAGAAAACCTGCCTGTTTCGGGTAAAAAAACACACTCAATCAGGCTGAACAATTGACAACCAGATCTCAGCACTGTACCACGAAGAAAAACGATTTTTTTCCTTATTTTGAAACAACTCTTAAAGCCTTTTGGAACTATGTACTTTTGGGGATTTTCTGGGAATTCCGGAAAATCTTCAAAGTGGGAACATGTCGTGAGCTCTTCTCCGGCACCAGACCGGCAGGTCAATAATCAAGGGAACGATAGAAAAGGAGAGTGTCCGAATCCTCTCCTATAGCTGGTCTAAAATGATGGCAACAATGAGCAGGGTGTTCGAGGTTAGAACCTGCTGCACGTACGGACTTTTGCACCCATATCGGGTAAAAGATGTTCGCCTTCTATTGATAAAAAAACTATGTTTAATGGAAATAGTTAATTATTAAGGAAATATTTCGGGAAAGAAAAATAAAGTGCCCCACGGAAAAATTCTTCTCTATGTCTTCAGTTCAGGAGGAATCAAAAAATGACTATCCGAAAAAAAGAAATAAGGAGAATAGTTATTTTTTCAGGAAAATTTTTCCATACACTGGTTCGCCCTTTCTCTTGGGATGGCGTTCGCCGAGGTCACCAATATATTCGGCGAATGTTGCCTTGGTTCCATCAACTTCAAGATCTATATCTTTGGTGTATTTGAAGCCGGGCATCATCAACCCGATCTTGCCAAAAACAATGACCTCTCCTTTAACCATCTGGCCACCGACACGGCGGTTAACATCGCCCTTAATGACGATCCTGCCACCTTCAGCATGGGTGGCTATATGGACATCGGCATTTCCTTCGACAATTAATTCACCCCCGTTCATAAAGGTGCAGATATCCGAGCCTACGTTGCCCTTGACCCGTATGGTGCCCCCCTGCATTCCCCGCCAGTCGCCCCGGTATGAAGCGCCAAGGTAGTTGCCGGCATTGCCTTCAATGATGAATTCTCCTCCCTCCATACCCAGACCGCAGAAGGAGTGGACATCTCCTTTGACAACCAGTTTGCCTCCTTTCATCCAGCCGGCAGTATACATATCCGCACTGGAATTGATGAGGACTTCGCCGGCGGTCATTTTGATCCCTATATATTTCATCTTGGAGCAGTCGCCATTGAGAATAATCTGGGTCTCTGCTGCTGTTGCTCCTGCCTCACCGGCAATGGTGAAATACTGGCCGAGTGTTGTGTCTTCTTTTCCCTGGTATGCCGGCAGTTGGCCAATCTCGTCTGCCTTTTTTCCCGCAAACGTGTCCGGTGTGATATTCTCGCATTCCAGATAAAGTTCCGGTGCCTGTTTCACCGTCAGTGTTACTGTCTTCATTTTCTTGTCACCTCATTGGGTTGCATCCACTGCAATCACATGGGGATGCGGCGCATAGCTGTCGGGAACGGAGTAATTAGCCTCATTCACACTGTAATATTTGAGGAATTTCTCTTTCACATCATGCGCTACCTGCTTATTCGCATTGACTTTTACATCTACCCAGAACGTCCGTTTGTTGCCATTATCGACAACGACCCCGTCTTTGACGCAGATCTTCCCGTCTTTGAAGAGGTATGCAACTCCCGAGAATGCCTTTTCGATCTCCTCGGGATCTGATGGCATTTTGTCAGGGTTGATATTGTAAATGGCAATGTCGGCATTCATGCCCGGCTTGAGTCCGCCGTAGTCCTTGCCCAGGCCGAGTGAGGATGCCGGACCCGCACGGGTCATTGCTGCAAGTTCGTAGAGCGTTATCTCGCGGTCGATCTCTGATATAGTAGTGGCACTGATGACCTTATCGGCATTCTTGAACGTGTTGAGTCTCTCGTCGCGTGCCTTCTTGCTCATCAACCACTTGATAACGCGAGGGTACCGGGTGAACGGCCCAGCGTTCGGATGGTCGGTCGTGATGAAGCATCGCATGGGGTCCTTTGCATAGAGTGCCAGCTCAAGCCCGATTGCCCACTGGATGGCGCAGACCTTGATGTCGGGACTGTAGATATAGGGAACAACGCCGGCTGCAGTCTCCAGTTCAACGTCCACGTTTGCCCATTTCAGGTGGTTGAGTCCGCCGAGGTGATGTTCAAACGGACCGTCCGCGGTCATCGTTGTTGTCTCGTCAAGGGTGACGTTACCGGTGTCGATGGTCAGGTTATCCTGCCGGTTAACGTAGTCCATGACTTCCTTTGCCTTGGACTCGAAGTTACCCCAGTTGTCTCCGCCATAAGAATGGAACTGGAGGTGGGTCTGGTGCATTACCTGTTTTCTGCCGAAATTGTTCCTGGCCTTGAACCCTTCTGCAAGTTTAAGGGTGTCCAGGGTGGTCTGGTAGCACCCGGGATTCCCAAGGTTGTTTCCATGGATATGGATTGAGTGAGGGAGGCCAAGATATTCGTTTGTTTCGATGAGACCGGTAATAATCTCTGCCGGGGTGATATCGAAATAGGGAACCGGGTCATTTACCGAGAGACAGTTCAGTCCCCATGCCCAGGCTTCAGTTCCGCCCGGGTTGACAACCTTAATCCCGTATCCCTTGGTCTGGTTGAGTGTCCATGCAACATAAGCCGCGTTATTCTCTATTTCATGGTTCTTGAGATATTCCAGCATGAACCAGTTGTTCCCGAAAACCGGGAGTGCCGCTTCATCAATAATCGGGGTATCGTGGATCTCTTCGTGCACATGGCGTGCATAGAGTGGAGGCATTGCTGCCTCCATCGCAAATGTGTATCCCATGCGGGCGTACTCGTACCCGGTCTTGAACACTGTCGGGATGGATTTGCCGCCTTCAATCCTGGTCATGCCAGGTGTCTTGTGAGAATCGAAGAGCTTGTCCTCGGGACGGTACCAGCGGCCCAGGTTAACCTTTGGCCCGGCAACATGTGCGTGGATTTCCATCGCTCCTGCCATGATCGTCTTGCCCTTGGCATCGATCTGTTTTGCCGACGGAGACACCGAAGAGGTCTCAACAATTTTTCCGTCTTTTACCGCGATATCCTTCTTATCGCCCTTAATGCCCTGGACCGGGTCAAAGACGTGGCCGTTTTTAATGATATATTCCGACATTATTGCGCCCCCATGAGCTGGTCAACCTTTGCATTGATCTTTGTCAGCAACTCCACATCAGTCAGCATGCCATCAGGAGCATCGACGACCTTCCTTGTCTCGATGGGCACATTATCCATACGATAAGCGCACCCGCCAGTTTCGATTCCTACCAACGCTACAGGTATATGAATGTCAGAGATCTCGGTCGACATGTTAATGTGCGGGTCAACGGTCACGGTTGGTTTCTTGGACATGCTGACGACCGCATCGATCGGGAAATGAGCGCCCGGATCAGTGGCGATATTGAAACAAGCTTCCACTTCGTTTCTTACGAGGAGATCAACGGATGTTGTCTCGCCGGTCTGGTAGCGGGCCTTGGTCCTGCGGGAGAGATCAACTGCATACGGGAACCCATACTGCCAGGAAAGTACCTGTCCGGACCCGGTCACGTTCCAGTGTCCCCTCATGGCAATGATCGAAAACTTTGTGACATCATTCATGTCGCGGGTCAGGTTGATTGCAATATCAATATTGTGATTCCTACCCAGCGTATGAGTGAGGCCCATCCCGAAGAAGATTACGCCAAACCTGCCCTGTTTCAGTTCGTCAACGACCTGGTAGATCTTTTCCTTGGGAACTCCTCCGATGGTGTCAGGCAGTGCTTCTCCCCGGGCTGCTGTACGGAATGCATTGAGGAGTTCGTAGTCATACCCCTGCTGTATCTGGATGAATTCATCTGCAACACGTGCGGTATCCGTGTACCGGCAATCTACACAGTATATCTTACGGCCCTTGTGTCCTTTGACGGTAAAGAAACCCCGGGGGAAAATGGAGTACCGCGACATGTGGCGCGGGTGGGCATGAGCCGGGTTGCAGCCCCAAAATACGATGCGGTCTGCACGGTTCTTGACTTCACCAAGGGTGCAGCTCGGTATACCGACATCCTGGATCGCAATCAGCGATGACCCATGGCAGACCGTTGCACAATTGTCGACAACACCGCCGACTTTTTCGGCAATTTCGTGTCCCACGCTCATTGCCTGGCAGCTGGTGGATGCCCACCCGTACATCAGGGTCTTTTTGGACTTGACCAGCATGTTTGCCGTCCAGTCGATCGCTTCGTCGTAGGAAATCTCCTTAAACGTCCCGTCAGGCTGACGCTTGCGGGGCCGGGTGATCCTGCCGGGGAGACTCGTATGGTTGAACTTCTCTGCTCCGATTGCACAGGCATTGCGGACAGAGAGTATTTTCTTATTATCGTCTGATACGGTCACTTCGAGATCATCGCAGAGTGTCCCGCAGAACGGACAGGTTACATCAGTTACAACTTTTGGCATCGAACATCACTTCCTTAAAAGACCACAGGCATCCTTGACTACATCCACTGCGCTCATGATCGGTGCATTCATAGAGACTTCAACATTCACCGGGAACCCTTTGAAACACGGTTCACCGGTAGAATACGTATATGCCGGAACTATCCTGTTCGCCCAGGGTCCCATCGGGATGTGGCAAAGGCCCGGATAGAGGTCCTGCCGGGTTTCGACTGCCTTGACAATAACGCTCCCGACTGAGCTGGTGACTTTGACGTTGGTGTTCTTCCAGATGCCGAGTTTTTTGAAATCATCCGCGTGCATCTCAATGATTGAGCAGGCATCGAAGTATTTCTGGGACGTCTTACCCGCTTCCATACCGACACCCTGCTTGATGGTCCGGCATGTAATCATGTTAAGTGTAATCTTGTCTGTCATAGGTTCTCCTCGTGATTTTAATCGAATGCATACAAAATCGAGTCAGATTCCTCATTGCCTACTTTCAGGTGTGCAATGGTGGGTAACAATGAACGGTTTCAGCACATTCTGTCACTGAATTACGCACCATATTCAGGTCTTCTCCCTTTCCAGAAAGGGTGATCACGTCCATAGGACAAGCTTCGACACAAACGCCGCAACCGGCACAAAGCTCATCTTTGAAATCAAGACTGATTGCTGCACCGTCCTGAACCACGTAAATCTTTTCCTTCGATGCAATTGAAGAAGGATCAACTGAGTGTAGCTCGAGGGCATTAACCGGACAGGCGGCAACACAATTACCGCACCCGGAACATCGTTCAATATTAACATGTACTGAAAACGCCATACATATCACAAACGGATTTGCCTAATTTTAGAGTTAATTTTGCCCTGTAATAAAATATTGTTAATTTTTCAGACGGTAAATCATAATTATTTAATCTCATCAGGTCAATTTTGTGAATAGTTAACTTATATCCCGGTTTTTCTCAACAAATTAACAATCGACGAAGAAAAAATCGGAGACAATACCGGTTATCCTTCAGGAAATGTTGTATAAATTCCCTTTGAATATTTTTGAAATTTTTTTATTGGAACAATGAATGATTACGCGCAGATTATCCAGTTCACTATTTTTTTTAATGACCATTTGTGAATCGTGAGAAAATCCTATCTCTTTTTAACACTCTGAAAACTATTTCTGTCATTTTATTACCCGGCAAACTCTCAATCCGGGATTTCAGAAGAGGATCTCATTTCAAGCCCGATAACTGCAATGAATAGCACCAATCAGAATTAATAACGGAAGGGGAAAAAAGATCCAGTCGATTATTGTAGCAAAGGACTTCTCCAGTATTGCCTCACTCTGGCATTGGGGGCAGGAAGTTTTTTAAAATTTCAAAGTTCCCCATTAGCAACCGGGACACCCCCCTAAGGACAGCAGCATTCATCATAACTGGTCTATAGCGTGGTAACCATCCCGGAATAATTTCTGAATACCAGGATTTTCCTCCAGAAACCTGTGAAGTGTTAAACACTCTAATACGATAACGCCCAATAATATGTCGATGCGCTGCACAATTCTTGCCAGCGGTAGTAAGGGCAATTGCGTTTTTCTCGAAGGGGAGAGCGGGGCACTCATCCTTGATGCAGGCCTGAGCGCAAAAGAGACGTTCAAACGGCTGGAAAATGCGTCGCTGGATGCCGGACTAATTAACGCAGTGCTGGTCACCCATGAGCACGGTGACCATACAAAAGGACTCGATGTCTTCGTCCGCCGTCTCAGTGTCCCGGTCTACGCTACCGGCGGGACACTTGAGGATTTCCTTAACCACCGCCGAACCTCAGATAAATGCATAGAGAGCCATGTATGTCGTTATAACGAGCGGTTTGAGATCAGGGATTTTTTGATCGAGCCCTTTGCCACATCGCATGATGCAGCCGAGCCCTGCGGGTTCATCATCCGGGAAAACGGCTTAACGCTGGGTTACTGTACTGATACCGGTGTCATAACGCCACATATGATTGATCTGCTCAGGCACTGCGACGCTATCATTCTCGAGAGCAATCACTGCCCGGAAATGCTCCAGAACGGTCCTTATCCTGAATCGCTGAAACGGAGAATCCGGTCCAAACGGGGGCACCTGTCCAACACTGCCGCTGCACATTGCCTCCGGGTCATGGGAAAAGACGTCCCCCAGGTCATCCTCGCCCACATCAGCGAAATGAATAATACTCCCGGGAGGGTGATGGCAAGCGCCCGCGAGGGGCTCGGGCTCTTTTATGACGAGAAGACGATCATTATCGCCTCACAATGCGGGACGTCCTGTACTTCACCTCAGCAGATAAAACTATAGTACATCGACAGGAGAATTCCTTTTGTCAAATCATGGAGTGCCGGAATCTGATGAGAGGTTGTTTCTTTTTTAGACCGGGAAAAATCAACAGAAAATTCCCCTGTCTCTTTCGGGGCTTTTGCACAGGCTGCCATCGCCCGCCGTTGCAGAACCACATACTCATGATTCATCAGGAAAAGGAAATACGATCATTATAGAAAAGAGCTGAGCTGGATGCGGGCGGAAAGGCACCGTCTCTTCCTGATATTCTTCAGATGATATATGGTTGAAAATTAGCATTTTCCGGAGAGATCCGCATTCAGCTGTCTTTAACTTTCAGGAGCTTAAGACAGTACTGGTCAATCGAGTCAAGCATGGCTTTTTTTGCCTGTTTGACTTTCTTTTCTTCGTCCGATAGAAAATCACGCATCACGTACTCGAGTAGCGTAACATAGTAATGGTGAAGGCCAAAGGTCACTTTTATCTCTTCTAAACAGGCGTGGGCTTCATATTGTCTGCCGCTCATCATCTCAAAAGCAAAATCAAGAAGAACGAGCGCTCGCTGCGGAATTTTTTTGCCTATCGCCATCTTCCTGAATGCATGAAAGACCTCTTCGCGGGTCGTGATGATCGCCAGATTAAGCCCATAATAGACCGGTTCAAGTTCCTCGGGGTACTGCTGGGTCATCTGCTTTACAACGCCTGCCACACCGCCGGCATCACGGTTTTCGAGTTTTTGCCGGTATGATTCCCGGAGGAAGTACATATCATGATAGAACCGCTCGGTCGCTACCCCTAAAAGTTCCTCCCTTATATCCTTTCTCCCGTCCTTTGTTGCCTTCTCGATCCCAATCCGTAAAAAATCACGTTCTTCAGGGAACCATTCAAGTGCCTTTTTCAGCATAAACCAGAAGACCTTGTTTATGACAGGATCATCGCCAATACCCATCTCCCTGAGCCGGTTTGTGGGCGGGTTTAACCGGACCAGCTCGATCATCTGCTCACGGGCGGCAAGTGCCTTGGGCGTGGGGCCCCGGGCGAGTTCTTCAGGACCGGTGGCTATACCCTGCGGAGGAGAACTCATAAAGTAACAGTACGCCAGCGCCGGGCTGATGAGTGCATCAATATTCCGGTATTTTTTTAACTGTTCAATCGCTTCGGCGTATTTACCGTTATTGATCATCTTCATACCGAGCACAATCTCGTAAAAAGCTTTGCCGGTTTTCCTGCGTTTGTTCCGTTCAGCGTAGTCAAACAGCTTCTCAACGAACAGGAGATCTTCTGAATTCTTACTCGCGTCCAGCACATGGAGCGTTATACCATCAATGAAGCGGTCATACAGCTCGTCATTTACGACCGGGAGTGCTTTTTCCAGTGTGGTAACGACATACCCGAAAAAAACGGGGATGTTTGCATCGATTTTATCGCTGTTTTTCTCGATATAGTCAAAAAAATCCTTTTTTATCTGGTTGAGTTTAACCCTGACGATTGCATCGGGCTGCCACTCTTCTTCCATACAACAGAGTCACATCTTCGGGTTATAAATTTGTTTACGGTTCACACAGGAAAATACCAGATTGGGATTTTACTATAAATCCGGAGATATTGAAAGCGTTTCTTTGGAAAAGAGACAGCACAATGTTAATGCGTGCGTCTGAACAACATCTCAAACGAAAAGATCATGAACTTTGAGGACTTTGCCCGGGCCTGTGAAAAACTTGAAGGGACTTCGGGACGTCTCGACATGATAGACATAATCAGTCGTATTCTTCCCGGCCTGTCACCCGATGACCTCCCGGTATTTGTCCGGTTTATCATGGGACGGATCTTCCCGGACTGGAGCTCAAAGAAACTTGGAATCGGTCCGAACCTGTTGTATGTTGCGATCGGCTACGTTGCCGGGATAAAGAAAGAAGAGGTGATCGAAAAGATCAACAGGACTGGAGACGCGGGGCTGGCAATTGAGGAACTGCTGTCGATCAAATCACAGACAACATTTTTCCGCGAAGACCTGGACATAGTCCGTGTTTATGCCGAACTTATCGCGATCGCTGATATGGAGGGGAAGAAGTCCCAGCGGGAGAAGCTGCAGGCAGTCCAGAGACTGCTTGCCAATGCACGCCCGATTGAAGGGAGGTATCTTGCAAGGATCATGCTCGAAGAACTCCGTATCGGTGTGGGTGAAGGAAGCGTCCGGGATGCAATTGCCAAGGCATTTGCAGTAGACCCCGACCTTGTCGAACATGCAATTCAGGCACTCAACGATACAGGTGAAGTTGCACGGCTCGCCAAGCTTGGCCCGGGTGCCCTTCGGGATGTACATATCACCCTGTTCCACCCGGTGAGAATGATGCTCGCGCAGCAGGGCACAATCACGGACATGATCAAAGAGCACGGGCAGATCGCCGCGGAGTACAAATATGACGGTTCACGTTTTCAGTTTCACAAAAGGGGTAACCAGGCGAAGTTGTATTCCCGCAGGCTCGAGGACGTTACCGGTTCACTCCCGGACGTTATCGAAAAACTGCTTTCCGCAACTGACCATGATGTTATCATCGACGGGGAAGTCATCGCCATTAAAGATAATAAACCCATGCCGTTCCAGTCTGTTCTCCGCAGGTTCCGGCGCCGGCATGACATCGCCGGAGCGCAGGATGCGATCGAAATAGTGCCCAATATATTCGATATCCTCTGTCTTGATGGCGAGACCCTGATCGACCTCCCTCTCTCTGAACGAAGGAAGCGGCTTGAGCAGGTATTGAAAAGGTATATCGCTCCCCAGGTAGTCAGCAACGACCCGCTGGAGATTGAACGGACTTATAAAACTGCCCTGGATGCCGGGCATGAAGGGATTATGATCAAGGTTCCTGCATCCCCGTATTCCCCGGGACAGCGGGGGAAAAACTGGATCAAGATCAAGCCTGAGGTCGATACGCTTGATCTGGCAGTAATAGGCGGGGAATGGGGAGAAGGGAAGCGGGCCCATGTGTTTGGGTCATTCCTCGTTGCCTGCCAGGACGCAGGAAAACTCGTCCCGCTCAGCAGGGTGGCAACCGGACTGTCGGATGAACAACTCACAGAAGTCTATGAACTGCTGAAAGACCGTGTTATCAAAAAATCCGGAAAAGAAATGAGCTTTGAGCCGGGCCTGGTGTTTGAAGTAGGCTATTCAGAACTCCAGACCAGCCCCACGTACGAAGCGGGTTTTGCGCTCCGTTTTCCCCGGTTTATCCGGATCCGGGTCGACAAGGATGTTACTGACATCGAAACCCTCGACAGCATAAAGGCACGTTACCAGAGGCAGTCAAAATCAGCTCAGGCGTACCAGGCTTAAAAAAGCTGTGCTTTCATGTGGATATGGATATTTACTTCGTAATGCACCCATCCACTTTGCCAGATTCATAACCTGGACTTGACAAAACCCAATAGTTGTTCAGCTCCCGGAATTATCACTCTACGATGCATATTGCAGGAATGCAAGGATAAAATAATTCATACCAAGGATTTCAGAAGCAGGAAGAAAAAATTTCTAATGAGGTCTCCCGAGCCCCAGCTTGTTGTGTTCTACAAAAAAGGGTATGGACCACCGTATCGCATCGTTTCTAAATTCTGGATAACTTGATCGCCGGAGTCTTTATTATACGATGTCCCCATTCCGAAGCTGGGATCTTCCATCCCACATCGTAACGGGCACCGCATTCAGGACAGATCAAAATTACCCGGTAGAGTTCTCGCGTTGATTTAACCGGATCTTCCTTGTTTGCATGTGCGTTTACAAATGAGGTATGAAACCCGAGTTCATAACCGCAATCGGGGCATTTTCGCAGTTCCTCCTCGATTTTTATGATTTTAATTTCGCTCAGAGCCGGCATATTAACCACCTAATGAGAAGTACGTCCGGGTCACGGTATTAAGCTTGCCTGCGCTCAGCTGCTGCATGGATAATTCCGGCTGCATTTTTTCTGCCGTTGATTTCAGGGTGAGTTACACAGAAAGGGCACGGGCAGCATTTCGCCGTCTCTGCGATTTTTTTCTCCAGTTCCCCGAAGGTAACCTTTCTCCCATCGACAGATCTTCCTGCGCCCATATCCACAATCTTTTTTGCATTGTTCTGTTGTTCAGGATGGTTCGGGTCCATGATGACCAAAACTGGCTTTTGAAAGGCCATTGCTTCATGCAACGTCGTAAGTCCGCCGTGCACAATGGCAATTTTTGCCCTTGCAAGATGTTCATAAAGATTCTCTACATACCCATGAGACACAAAATTTTCAGAAGACTCCGGCAGAACAGGCCCGGTATAAAAAACATCAAAAAAGAGGTCTTTGCGCCGGTCAGCAATAGTTTTTAACATCTGGTACATCGGGAGTTTGTAGGGTTCCCCCCCAAAACTGGTAAAAATTGTTTCCTTTGAAAAGACGTACCGTTCCGGGTCTATATCAAAAAACGGACCCGTGAAAGTGTACCGGTTTTCCTCGCCACGCGGTACCACAATATTGTATTCACTGATCGTATTGGGTGCCGGGTAATCGGGGACGATTACATGGTTGGCTAACCGGATATACCTGCCAATAAGAAAATTGAGGGCCTGCCAGACCGGGTTGGTTGCCCCGTTAATGCTGTTGAAATGGTTCTGGTTTGTGATAAAAACGACAGGTGTCTTTTCAATCCTTGCTGCAATCACACCGCCATACATGGTGTCGCACACAACACAATCGAACTGGTATTCTCTTATGAGCTGTCTCACAGTCAAGGCAGATCGTATCATATCAGGAATAATCCATTTTGAGTACCAGAGCGTCTTTCTCAGGCTGAAAAAACCATTCTCTCCTTCAAGACGTACTTCGCGGTGTGCCGGGTGCAGGTTACTGCACTTGTGCTGTTCCATAAAAGCGGATGATTTCCCGTACCCGGCAAAATGGACGGAATGACCCTGCTGTTGCATGAAATGACCGAGGTGAAGACATCGGGACGCATGTCCGAGTCCTTCACCACAGACAACAAAAAGGATCTTCATTCAGGTTCCCGTTTTAAAGAATATGATCTGATGAATGATGAAATTTTACTTTCATTTTGTCAGTCAGCCCGAAAGGGTTAGCACCAGATGCTGCCTCTTCGGGTGATAATGCTCCACACACAAGTATAAAGCAACAATACCGGTCTCAGAAGAATGACGATAACCGCCCTCCGGATAAGTTGTATAACCGTGGGATCAACAGTGGCCTGATCGGCCAGGATCTCATAAGACACCCGGGTATTCCTCCTTTTTTGAGCGGAACGATCATTTCATCTCAACATATTGTTCTCACCAGTAATGTCACGAGAAGAAGATTGACCGGATCCAAAGAATCAAGACTGCCGGGGATTCAAGGCATAAGGGGATATATAAGCATGACAGGAAATGCAGAAACCGTCAAGAAAGCTACATTTGGTGCAGGCTGTTTCTGGGGCGTTGAAGCAGCATTCAGCAATATAAAAGGGGTTATATCAACTGCAGTTGGTTACATGGGCGGGACGTTCAAAAATCCGGGCTATAAAGATGTCTGCACGGGTCAGACCGGGCATGCAGAAGTCGTCCAGGTAGCCTATGATCCCCAGGAGGTCAGCTATGAACACCTGCTCAAAGTGTTCTGGTCGATCCATGACCCGACACAACTGAACAGGCAGGGCCCGGATATCGGTACAAATTATCGATCCGTAATTTTTTATCACGATGCAGAACAGGGAAAACTCGCAAGAAAATCAAAAGAGAACATGGAAGTTTCGGGTGCATTCGGGTTTGGAAAAATAATGACAGAAATACTCCCGGCACCGGAATTTTACCGGGCCGAAGAGTACCACCAGCAATATCACAAAAAGCATGGCGGTTCGTGCAGGATTTAGAGGTGCATGGCTGGTTTGATACGAGATCCGGGTTATTTCAACAGTTCCCGGTGATAAAGAAAACCCGGGTTTCCTTTTCCCATGCAGATCACTTCCGGTTTTTCTTTATTCTTTTCCCGCTTTCTGACCGGGTCAAGGGTCCGGTACCTTCCTGTTCCATCTCTTCTTTTGCGGCTATGAGCGCTTCCTTACTCCCAGTGCTTATAATGGGGTACAAAAGGTTCAGCTGATCGAGCGTTGAGGAAATTATTGAGGTTACCGCCAGACGGGTAAACCATTTATGATCGGCGGGGATGATATACCATGGTGCGGTGGGGGTGCTGGTGTTGACGAGCATCTCCTGGTAGGCAGCCATATATGCGTCCCAGAATTTCCTCTCTCCGATATCCGATGCTGAGAACTTCCAGTTTTTCTCCGGTTCCCCGACTCGTTCCAGGAACCGCTTCTTCTGGACATCTTTGGAAATATTGAGAAAAAATTTCAGAACCATGATACCATTATTCACCAGGTATTTTTCAAAACAGTTGATCTCTTCATAACGACGGTTCCAGATATTTTTATCCTTTAGCTTGGCAGGGATCTGCTCCCTGTCGAGAAGTTCGGGGTGGACCCGGACAACCAGAACCTCTTCATAGTACGAGCGGTTAAAAATCCCGATATTTCCCCTCCTCGGCAGGGCACGGGCATGCCGCCACAGGTAATCGTGATCGTGTTCTTCAGCACTCGGTTCCCCGAAACCGGTGACCTCGACTCCCTGGGGGTTCACACCGGACATTACGTGTTTGATCGTACTGTCTTTGCCGGCAGCATCCATGCCCTGCAGGATGATCAACAGCGCGTAGGTGTTCTGGGCCCACAATTTATCCTGGAGACCTGCAAGCAGCTGGATCCCCTTTGCTATACTCTCCTCAGTCTCCTCTTTTTTGGAGAAATCACCGGTATATCCGGGATCGTAATCCTTGTGAAGGTCCAGTTTCCTGCCCGGCGGGACAAGAAACGTATCCTGAAGTTTTTCTATCCGGTCTTTCATAATGCTCAGTAATTTTTGATTATGGCAGTTCTGCTGGATGAATCCTTTGGTTGGGTTATCCTGAATAACGTTATGGGACACTTTTGTTAATCGGTTGAGCTGGGTTATCGAGTCTTTCAACAATCCCTGTCATCAAACTGAATGGAAAAACAATTGAGAAGGATCATATGAGTAAAAAATATCCGGAAATCAGTCCTCTTTTTTTAATCAATTCCGTCCCGATTATTGTTTCTCCATTCGGCATCCTGCTCGTCAAAGTACGTTTCAAGATAGGTAAGGGTCTCAAGATCGACATCTGCGAAGGTATGAGCCCCGATCTCAAACGGGTTATCCATATCACGGATAAGGAGCAACAGGCCGATCAACATACTGGTGATTACGGCAAAAATGATTGTCCCTTCGGGATAGGGGTCGATTTTAACAAATAACAAGATAAGAATCACGCCGGCTGTTGCGATCTCCGCAAGAGCATATGCCGCCGGGATAAAGTCCGTCCGGATGATAACATCTATCCTGTTGGTCATCCTGTCGATTCCTCCCAGTTCGTTACGCAGTTTTGCGATCAGCGGGGGGGCGACATTAAGGTAAGACAGTGTCCTGATATCTTTATTAATTTTATTCATTTCGCGGTTGATATCGGGAAGGTTGAAGCTGTTTTCCTCAAAGCAGGTGTTGATGGCCCGTAGCAGATCCCGTACATGTGACCTTAACACCTGAGCCGGGGTTTCATCAGTGAGCGGAAGCACGCGACTGTCGTTGTAGAGGGCTTTGAGGAACGCGGCCAGATCTCCACCGGCCTTCTCGCTTTCCTTGAAGTCGGTGAACGTGCCGGTGAAAATGATCGCGATCGTGAAGATCGCACCGCTTATGAATGCGCCGACCACAGGGTTGATGGGGATTGTATCGTACCCTGATATGTCGATCACTGTCCTTGGCACGAGGAGAATGAGCATTATAATCACTGCCTTGAGCATAATGCCCCACTTCTTTTTGAACTCCATATCCATATCATGTAGAATTCGCTTTCATCAATTTTAGGGATATAGTCCGGGCTCTGACCCGATCGGAAAAAATCGGGTGGAGGTAATGGCAATCCAGATTTTCCGAATGTATCATATGACCGGAAACCAGAGGGAATTCTCCTGAACAGGAATGATCACGGAATTTATGATTTGATAAAAATATACAGGAACAACAAAAAAGAGCATCAGATTCTCAGGTTCCCTAACCAAATGATTTTCTAGTCACTTCAACAAAGAGATTCTACTGCATGTTAAGCGGGTAGATTGTTTGTGACACTGCGCCATTGTATGGTTATTTCCCTTATATTCCTCACGCTTATCCTTGTAGCTGGCTGCATCGATACCTCTACTAATAACCCACCGTTACCGACAATGAGTACTATTCGGATACCCGGAGGCAACCCTTCGGATACGTCTGTCCTCCAGATCTTCGGCGATGTAACCGGCCAGGGAATACCCGGAGGCACGATAGACAATATCACCTTTACCCTCGGGCTTGCCGATGTCCATGATTCAGTCGATATGGAAAATCTTTCCATTGTCTATGCTGACGCGATCAGGACCGAAACTCTCCGCCCGGTTAATGGCTCTCATGGAAATCCCCCCCGGGGTTACTGGGGGATCGTAAAGGTGGAAAACGAAATAGGAAATCCCAACAACCGACTCGATAATGAAGAGCGGTTTACGATTACGATAAATCCCACGGCTCCGCTTGTTCCCCGGCAGTTTATCACCATAGATATTAAACCCCAAAATGGCCGTTCTCTTACGATTAGACGAGTGGCCCCACCAACTATTCTGGCTGATAATATCCTTTTACCATCGTAACACGGGGATACAACATTCTGGCTGAATAGAAGGGGATCTGCAAACATAAATTTTATCATTTTCACAAGCCTGTACTCTTGAAAAGCCTCCGGATTCCCTCTTTTATTAGCATAATTGTATTCATTTTACCGGCTTGTCATGTTCCTGTTGGGATCAAATGAGTGGCTTTTTTGAACTCCCATAGCCCCCACTTATTTTTATACTGAAAAACCATGAGAGATACGCGTCGCCGACCGTCAGGACACGCCACCTGCAACAATCTCCGGGGTACTTTATGTCTCTATGGAAAAATTCCTATACGCGTGTTACCAGCTACATCCTATGGAACTCCCAAAAAATACATCGAAATACAAAGCAGTTGTCCTCACCGCGGACAAATTTGAGGATATGGAAGTGTTCTTCCCTGTTTTTCGCCTGGTTGAACAGGGATGGCAGGTAGATATAGCTGCACCTGATTTGAAAGAAATATTCGGCGAACACGGCTATGCATTAAAACCTGACAAAATTATTGGGGACATTAACCCGGACAACTACCATCTGCTCCTCATTCCCGGTGGTTTTCCGGGTGGAGCCCCCGCAACAGTTCGCAAAATATCAAAAGCACAGGAGATTACCCGATCTTTTTTTGAGAAAAACAAACCCGTAGCCTCGATCTGCCATGGGCCCTGGACACTTGTGTCCGCTGGCATGGTAAAGGGGAGGCATCTTACTTCTTTCTGGCATGACGGTGTGCCTGAAGAGATAAAAAAGGCAGGAGGCATCTGGGAAGATAAAGATGTCGTCGTCGATGGTAATCTCGTAACATCCCGCTACCCGATGGATTTACCGGTGTTTATGAAAGAAATAATGAAAATGGTCAAACAGGTCGAAAAGAATTACTAACTGAGGGTGGCAGAAGAACAGGGATTGCCTTCCGGAATGAGTTTCTCTCACTTTCCCGGAAATTATTATCTCCTAGTAATTGTTATTTGTTGTATGCCAAAAAAACCCGAATTTATGCCGGTAAATATACCGATGAGTACATATGAAAAACTTTTTGTAAAACTGATGAAATCCGGAAATGGTACAGTTGATAATGATCAGATTAACAAAGCAGTTGATCAACTAATCATGATGGGAATTGATAAAATCTGATTGTTAAGGGACATTTAACTGATTTCGTATCAGTTTGAAATTTTTTTAAATGATTAAACATGGGTAAACTACCAGTTAGCACCTCCTTTCTTCTCAGAACTCAATCGGTACGTCCTTCATGACAATCCCGGGGAGCATCATATCCTTACAGAATTCGAACAGCATTGCACCGGATCATTCCCGCAGCCGGTAAAATAAATATCAGGTCTTATGAGTGTGAAAGTGGATAAAATTAGGTTTTTGTTCCACCGGCATGACAGCATCAAAATCCCACCCTCCCATAATCTTACGCAAATAGTTCAATTCTCTCCCGGAAAAAAGACCGGACAACGTCTTTTCAAAATCTGTAATTTACAAGAAATGATAAATATTGTATGATTTATATCGATGCATCCCATTTAACCAGGTAAGACCGGGCGTTTTTTGGGGAATGGAGTGAAACACATGCAATCGATTGTCGACGATGTAATGAATGCACTGACCTCCGGAAATAACCTTTCTGCCATAAGCAAGTCGGTTGGCGGAAATGAAACGGCAGTCAAATCTGCTCTTGGTATGGGCCTGCCACTGGTGTTGGGTGCAATGGCAAATCATGCATCAACACCCGGGGGGACTGAAATGCTGACAAAGACACTGACACAAGCAGGAAACAGTAATCCTATGGACAACCTGAGCAGTCATCTGAGCAACCCGGCAGCTGCCGGCAGCTCTGGGATGGCTAGCATTTTGTTAGGAAGCCAGACGGGTACGATCCAGAATGCTATCTCAGAGAAAACAGGACTTCCCCCGGCAGCAGTCGGCCAGGTTATGGCAATAGCCATCCCCGTGATCATGGGCCACTTGGGCAAGATGTTTGTTCAGCAGAAAATGGATACAAATAACCTCGCGGGAGTTCTTGGGGATCATGCAAAGATGGCCCTGCAGTCTTCACCCGAAGCAGCCAGCATTGCCCAGCAACTACCGGCTGCGCAAGAAAGTGCCGGGGGAATCTCCGGTATCCTGAAAAAAACACTGAACATATAACCAGAATCGATNNAAAATTGCCAAAAAAAGTTAGATCTTTTTCGTAGCATCCTCTTTCATCATAAACTTGACAATCAGGAATACAACGAGCGCGATGATAGCAAAATCAATGAGAGCGCCAACAAAATCACCGACAGCCAGTTTTACCGGACCGAGCTGAACAACGGTCGTCCTCCAGTCTCCTCCGGGAATTACTACGGCGATCACCGGCATGATAATATCGGTTACACATGCGGTCACCATTTTTGTCGCTGCTGCACCGATAATAAACGCAACGGCAAGGCCAATGACCTGGTATTTCATAAGGAAATCCATAAACTCCGTAACCATTCCCTTCTTTGCTTCAACCATATTTTGTTACCTCATATCAGAGACCGTTAGGCCGGTTTTCTGATAAAAACAATTAATTCATATATGCTGATAATTATTTCGAAAACAAAGTGAAATGGCTATATTCACGATCACTGATAGTAAACGGGTCTGTTTTTTTTTGAATCACAACCCGCTGGATTATTTTTCTGTTGGTTCCCCACCCTTCTATTAATTGTGGAAAACAAACAGCGAATTGAAATTTTCACATGAATGGGAAATGGGCTAACCGGGCAAGGGTGATCGTGGGGATTATTCTCTATTGCTTTTCACGACGCGAAATGGTTTTATCTGATATTTCCTTTGGAGAAATTCTTCTCATATTCGCGTTCTGATGTCATTTCAAGAATACATTGCATCGCAAAGTTGATTGCATTAAATAGAACAAATGCTCTTTACCATGTGCGGCAGGTATTCCCTCATCTGCATCGATGATCTTGGCCAACGGTTCCGCATCTTCGACCCGACACTCGGCATCCGTTCCCATTACAACATCGCTCCATCCCAGATGGTGCCGGTGATTGTACAGCACGAGAACATCGAATTAGTCATTATGCGGTGGGGACTCATACCGAACTGGGTGAAGGACCAGAAAACNNCCTGCGAGCGGTTTTTTTGAATGGAAGAAGGAAGGAAAGAGAAAGATTCCCTATTATATCTGCCTGAAAGACAGCCCGCTCTTTGCGATAGCGGGCCTCTATGATATTTGGCACGATGAATTCGGCGAGGCACATCTGACGAATACGATCATCACCACCGGCGCAAATGAACTCGTGGCACCACTCCATGACCGGATGCCCGCGATTCTTAAGCGGGGCGACGAAGACCGCTGGCTTTCCGGGAATGCTCCGACATCAGATGAGATGAAAAAGTTGCTTGGATCTTACCCGGCCGGTGAAATGGATGCGTACCCGGTTTCCTCACGGGTGAATAGTCCGGATGCTGATGATGAACGGCTGATTCAGCCGTTGGCAACGTTGGGAGAAACGATTGGATAACCAGGCTCCGGTAAAAATCCCAATCCCTTGCTGCACGGTCACCGGGTCCATTACACGGCCAGCACCAGTCCGGCCAAACAAAAAGAACAGAATCCAGTGTAATTTTTCATCTGTTTATTCATCAGATGCATCGATTCTTGCAATTGTCCACAATTCAGTGAGGAGACCGGCGACATGAGTGAGTGACGGTAACCGAAACGATCAGCGCGAGACCGGAATCGAACGCAAGCCATCGGGAATCCTGCAGGAGTTCAATCACCAGCTGATGAAGACGATGCAGGGCAGGCCGGGGCAGGAGCTCGGTAAAGGAGCGGAACCAGGGTATCTTTTTTTAGGAATTGTTGTAAAATAGAAATCCTGGGGCAAATAATCTTTTGCCCTATTTTTTAATTGCCATCTGTACCCGGTAAATGGTATCAGCGGTCAGAACCGGCATTTTGAGTTCACTTTCTGCATAACTGATGAATTTTCTCATGACATCTCTCTCATTTGTTCCATTCAGTTCAAATGAATATCCCATTCCAAGATCGCTGCAGTTTAATGACACCATACAGGAAACATCTTCTTTTTTTGTTAACACCACTCTTCCTATTGAAATAATAAAGACTGGCGAGGCAATGCTGCATTGCATGTCTTTCTGGCAGCATATCTTTATAAGCTGATCACGAGATGAAACGCGACACGGGCGAGTGTGTTCGGCTTCCTATCAATGCATCGCGAAAAAACAGATAGATCGGTGAGTGGAACAGAATGGTGAAGAGCAAAGAGAGATGGAGGGCCCCGGGAGATAAACCAGATCGGAGATCTCAAGGTGACCACCGGAAAAAAGGAAAACTGCTTAGGGCCACAGACTTCCCCTTCTGGAGTGCAAACGCAGTTGCCGATGTTATCGTTTCCGGTGCAAGCCTGAACATTTCCTTTTTTTTGTATGCCCGGGAAAACAACGGGCTTTATACCCAAGTACTGGTGGTAGATCAGTTATACAATTATTAATATCAACGGGTTAAATATTACTCATTGTGATCGTCTATGGATGAAGATGAAAAATTATTAAAATTACTAGAAATTTTCAATAATCGGTTTGTTTCTTTTCATAATTCACTCTGGGAATCCGAAAAGCAGTTTACCTGGTGGATTTTGGTTATTTTTGGTTCGATTATATTAGCATTTAACGTAATGGTCCCCCAAAAAACAATTCTCTTATTTCTTTTATCTCTTTTAGGAATCAGTGTATCGTTATTTGGATATTTCACGATACGAAAAGCAGGTATTTATTTTGTTGAAAGTAAGGAGACTTACCGCCTGACGGTTAATGCTCTCAATATTACCGAAGACCAGGGAATTATCCCTGGTTCCGGTAAAGATGATGCGACAAAAAAACATGCTTCAATGCAGGAGAGGAACCTGAATGAAAATTATACAAAAAACGGGGAATATGAAGAAGAAGCAAACAAATCATTTTTCAAACTTATCGATTCTTTTCTCATGAATATTTACTTTTCTTTAATGACGATTCCCTCAATGACTGGATTGAGCAAAAAACAGAGAGACAATCAAATAAAACGTGAATACAATTTACATATCCGGGACTACTTTCAAATATTATACCTCATTTTCGCTTTTGTATTTTTCATGTTAATCTTTGTTTATTGATGAGACAGCTCTTCACAGCATTTTATTCTGAAAAGGTCAAAAAAAAAGGATGCGATTTGAATAGTTACACAAGGTTCGCCAACCGTCGCAACGAAAAAAGGAGGCTAGTTCTGAAAGGTTGTTCCGTTTCTGCAATTTGTGCTCCTGCCCATGCAGCAGGGTCGGGTGTGAAGCATTTAAGGATCGGGGTTTGCTGGCAGGGTCCGGAACCGGGTTGATGGTTTACTGACGGAGAGGCATTCGATTGCGGGATTGGGGGTGACAACGGGGATACTCCGGGAAGTCCCACTGCTTCTTCCCGATATCGCAGCGAGGCGTAGTTGCAGCCGGTAATAACCGCACAATTCGCAATAGGATAACAAATGCAACACTGTATCATACAGTTGAAATAAGGCGCATATTGGGGAGATATTGTCCCCGTCCCTGTAGGTTTTTTCGGATTTTAGCAGAATTTCATGTTCAGCCGACCAATCCGGTAAATTCATAATGTTTTTATACCCCTTTCCTTCCACTGGAGATTCCGACGGAACCGGGGCTCCGGTTGACCGCCCGGAAGCAAGGTTATGCAGGTGCTCTGCAATCACAACCGCGATAGAATCGGGGGATAAAGTTCCCGGCTCCTCTGTTGAAGGCGTTCAGACAAATGATCCCCTTTGCGTGCCATTGTCAAGAAAAAGTTTCCGGATCCGACCGTAAAGACGATTACCGCAATTATTACCAGAATTTTCTGTATCGAGGAGGAAAGATTGCTGAAATAAAGGGAGAACGCAACCTTCATTGGGCTGGTCGAGCAGCTGGACATTTTGCCCGGTTCAGCGTAATCACCTTCAAGTAAGAAAAAACAACAGGATTTTCTTTCGACAAATAACGGCATACCTTAATCAGGATCTGACAACCATCCCCCTATAAAGCAGTATACAGTTCAGATGTGATGCATGAGGCCGGCAGCAAAGAAAGACCTGACAGAAAAGGCATGCGAGGATAGGTCCGGAATACCGAAAAAGAAGAAATTTATCAGGAAAAAACCTCCGATGCGGGCTTCAACAAGACAATTGAAAATGGTGCCGATAACGCTCCATGTGTTCCGGGAACTGGAATTTTTCCGCGATCTACCTGATGCCACATTCGTGATTGATCGCCGGGGTACGGTGCTAGTGTGGAACCGGGCAATGGAGAAACTGACTGGTTTTTCAGCCGCTGAGATTCTCGGGAAAGGGGACTTTTGTTATGCAATCCCATTTTACGGGGAGCGCCGGCCGATCCTGATCGATTTCGCGCTTAATACCCGTACACAACTTCCGGAATTGTATGATAACCTTTGCTGCGACGGGCCTGTTGTCACTGCCACGACGCGGTATGCACATCCTAAGGGAGAGAACATAATTCTCTGGAAGAGGGCGTCGCCCATTATCGATGAGAACGGGACGACCATCGGAGCGATCGAAAGCATCCGTGATATCACACGGTATCAGCAGATGAAAGATCAACTCCGTGCCTCAGAAGAACGGTTCCGAGCGCTTGCAGAAAACGCTTCAGACATCATACGTGTCTTCAACCGGGAGGGAAAAATTGTTTTTGATACGGCGACTTCTGAACGGATCCTTGGGTATCCGCCGGGTTTTTCGCTCGGAGCAGATCCCTTTGAATTTATTCATCCCGACGATGTTGAGATGGTGAAATGTGAGTTTTCCCGGATATATGAAAAGTCCAATACCGGTGTCCCGACCGAATTCCGCATCCGAAAAGCTGACGGGAGCTTCATATGGGCCGAGTCAGTGGGAAAGAACATGTTCGGGGTGCCAGGTATCGACGGTATTGTGACTACGACGCGGTTCATTGATGAGCGGAAGAAAGCAGAAATGGCACTGCTCAAAAGTGAGGAGCGATACCGGTCCTTCATCAGCCACAGTAATGAGGGCATATTCCGGTTCGAAGCTGGCGGGGATATACCGGTTGACCTGCCTATCGATGAACAGATTGCAAGGTTCATCGGGCATGCATACCTTGCGGAATGCAATAATGCCTTTGCCCGGATGTACGGACACGTAAAAGCAGAGGAGCTCATCGGCAGCTGCATCGGTCATATCATGGCAACCGATAGTGATCTCACTCTCGAATACATGCGCATGTTCATCCGGGCCGGGTACCATGTCGAGAATTTTGAGTCCATGGAGAAGGACTGTCACGGAAATCCCCGCTGGTTTTCAAATAGTCTGACCGGGATTTTAGAGAACGGAAAGGTAATCCGGCTCTGGGGAGTCCAGCGCGACATCACCGAACGGAAGCAGGCAGAAGAGGCACTCCGGGAGAGCAAAGAGCTCTACCAGACACTTGCTGATTCGAGTCCGGATATGATCTATCTTATTGATAAAACCGGATATATCAGGTTTGTCAATCCTGTAGCAGCAGCGTTATTTGAAATGAGCCCGGTTGATCTTATTGGAAAAAAACTGGATGAGGTTTTTGCCCCCGACGTAGCTCTTCGCCACTTCAAAGCTGTGACCCGTATCATCATAACAGGACAACCCGCATTTTCTGAGTTACTAGAACCATTTCCCTCAGGGGATCGCTGGATAGATGTATGGCTGAACCCGGTAAGAGATGCGACGGGGGAGATAAACCGCGTCCTGGGTATCTCCTCTGATATTACTGAACGAAAACTGGCTGAAGAGGCGCTTCATATCGCACAGGAAAAGTATTCGAAAGCATTCTTCCTGGCACCTGATGTGATAACCGTCAGCGATCTGGAATCCGGGCGGTTCATCGAGGTCAACGATGCCGCAACAAGAACTTTTGGTTACTCACGGGACGAGTTGATCGGAAAGAGCTCCCTTGAACTCGGGATCTGGCCGGACAAGGAAGTCCGGGATAGACTGGTCGATCGGATCAAGACTCATGGCAGAGTTGTTCAACTCGAAGTTGTAGAACGGCGCAATTCAGGTGAACTGTTCTTTGCATCAGTTACCGCCGATACCATCTCTATTGGCAACGCCGGGTACCTCATAGCAACCACCCGGGATATCACCGACCGCAAAAGGATGGAAGATCAGATCCGGGAAAGCGAGGCGCGTTACCGGACGCTGATCGACCAGCTCCCCGACTACGTGATAGTCCACCGTGAAGGGATTCTCCTGTACGTCAACCCGGCCGCTGCCACCGACCTCCTGTATACGGAAAAAGATCTCATCGGAAAACCGATGATGAGATTCATCGACCCGGATTACCACGAGGTTGTGAAAAATGCGACAATGCGCCGTACAGCTGGTGAGATAATCGCGCCTTACGAGATCGTTATCACGGCAAAAGATGGCTCCAAACGCACCTTCCTGATCAACGGGGCCCAGATCATTTTTGAAGGGAAACCTGCAACTCTCAACGTCCTCACCGATATATCAATCCAGAAAGCGGCCGGGGATTTCATGCAGCGGGCAAAGGAAGCACTCGAAGAACGCGTGACCGAGAGGACTTGGGAGCTGACACAGGCTAACATGCAGCTCGCTGATGAGATCAAAGCCCGGAACTCTGCAGAACGGATAATCAAGCAGTCACTCGACGAAAAAGATCTTCTGTTGCGCGAGATTCACCACCGGGTCAAGAACAACCTCCAGATCATTGCCAGCCTCTTAAACCTTCAGTCCAGGTACATCACAGACAGGAAGGTGCTGGAGTCCATCAGGGACAGCCAGAACCGGGTCCGGGCGATGGCGCTTGTCCATGAGCGGATCTACCAGTCGCACGAGATAGGGACAATTAATCTTGCTGAGTACCTTCGCTACCTGATCAACCAGATTTTCCGGTTCTATAACATCCCACAGGCCCAGGTTGAAGTTGCGGTTGCTATCGATGACATACCCGCAGATATCGATACGGCTATACCTGTAGGCCTGATCTTCAACGAGCTCGTCAGTAACGCGCTCAAACATGCATTTCCTGAAGGAAAGAAAGGAAAGATCACGGTCAAAGGCTCACAGGTTGCTCCCGATCAGTTGAAATTCACCTTCCGAGATGACGGGATCGGTATGCCGGCTGATCGTGACTGGAAAAAGAACAGCTCACTGGGGTTACGTCTCGTCTCCAGCTTAACAAAGCAGCTGGATGGAACTGTAGACATGGAGCAGGACAATGGGACGGTTTATAATATCATGGTAAAGCCGAAACACCCGTTCAGGAGAAATGAAATGGAAGAGAAACAAGGGTGAAAAACTCCGCGACAAATCTGCCCCTGCTTTCCCGATGCACCAGGAGCTATGACAAGCCCGAGAAAAGGTTGGCTGCCCATAGATCCGAGCGTCGATCATCGAATTCTTCAGACGGGGAGAGAGAAAAGTGCGGGAGTTAAGAATGCATACGTATGACCGCCGGTATGCTTTAACAATAAAAATGAGGAAAATGAATTGGAGACTGATGAAGGGGCCAGATCCCCTCTAAACTCTGATAATGGTCTTTTCGGTGCCACTGCACTCGGAATCGGGACGATCATCGGCTCCGGTATATTCGCCGCGGGATAAAAAGGTCATGATTCCGGGTTCTTGTCATTCCGGGATGATGTGACAAACAGCTTCAGGTGAATTGCCAGGCAGGTTGGACCGGTACGGATTTCCTGACACTTTCAGAGGAATTCCGCCAAGCGGGATTCGCTAGGGTTGGTTATTGTTACAGCGAGAGCTTTGATTGCACGCATGAAATCCGATTCGATTGAAAGAAGCGGGCAGACTTCGGGTTCCGCAGCAACAACATCTGCAGCAAATGAGAGCAGTATAACCTTGGAAAATTCGTCGGAGCGTCCGGCCCGCTCACGCACTTTATTGCAGTCAGCAGGCTCGCCGACCCGGTTCACGACCAGAATAATATGGCCGATACCGAGTTGTTTCGCCAGTGCCGCAGATTCCCGTGCAACGGAAAGGGCATTGAATGAGGGATCTGCTACAACAACTGCGCAAGTAAACCCTTCAGCGACCGCTCTGCCGAAATGCTCAAGACCTGCCGGCGTATCCAGCAGGATCACTTCGTCTTTTAAGAGCCGCATATGCCGAAGGATTGCAGTAAGGAGTGTGTACTCAGGGCAGAGACAACCGGAACCGGCCCGACGGACCCCACCCATCACGAGCACCCGCAGGTTTCCGGCAACCTCTACCGAGAACCGGTCCACTACATCACTAACATCGGGGTTAAGGGTAAGGAGTCCTCCGGGAGATATATTCTGTCCGGCACCCGTTTTTTCACGCAAGTATGCAACGCTTTCAGAAACAGGAATAATCTGTCCTGCAATCTGGGGCGGTACACCCAGAGTCACCGCCAGATTCTGCTGAGGGTCCCCATCAATTGCAAGGACGCGGAATCCTTCCTGTGCAAACACGTGGGCGAGGAGGGCGGTGATCGTGGTCTTTCCAACCCCGCCTTTGCCCGTAATAACAATCCGTATCCCATCTTTGCCAGGTGTTAGAATATGCCCATTGCCGGCTGGGGGTACACCTCGCGGATCCTCACGCTGGCTCATATTCCAAGATCAGTCCGCTTCCGCTCAATATGACTGGCGATGAGATCAGCGGCCTTTACCGGGTCGGGCTCGACTGCGAAACTGGCATTGACCGCTCCCTTGAGCCCCTCGGTAAGCAGAGAAACAACTGCCGGGCTACCGGAGATATGAGGCATCACACCAAGAACCGTGTAGACACCGGATGCAACAAAGTACGCTCCGATTGAGACTGCTTTCTGTGAATACCATTCCGGAGCTGCTCCTGCAATAGGTAATTTGTGGATGGGGACGTTGAGTGCATTGCCGAGTTCTGCTGCAAGCACGAGTATTCGTGAGTTGTCAACGCAGGAACCCATGTGGAGCACCGGCGGAATCTTCAAGGACTCACAAACTGCCCTGAGGTCATTGCCTGCCAATTCCGCCGCTTCCGGCCGGAGAAGACCGGCTTTTCCCGATGCGATAGCGGCACAGCCGGTCTCAACACACAGGATATTTCTTTTTATCAGCTCCTTTGCTAATGTCACATGCCCGAAATCATGCTTTACATGCGGGTTGTTGCAACCAACAATCCCAACGGTTCCCCGTATCTTGCCGGCGGCGATCAGGTCAATGAGCGGTTTGAACGAGCCACCGAGTGCATTCTTGATCGCCTCATTGGAGAATCCCGACATAACCGGCACGGGTTCTCCCGGGATCAGGACCCGCTGAGGGTTCCGGTTCTTGTAATTCTCGACAGCCATCCGCACAATCGCCTTGGCAGTAAGGTAGGCGTCCTCTGCATGGAAGTCAAAGAAGTATGAGCCCGGGATGGTTGCTTTTGAACTCGTGGAGATTATCAACGTGTGGTAACAGCTCGCAGTCCTGGGAAGCGATGGAAAAATGCACTGGTAGTCGACAACCATCGCTTCAAGGGCACCGGTGGCGATGATCAGTTCCTGGTTGAGATGGTTGCCCGTCATCGGGACACCTTTCCTCATCAACAGTTCGCTGCCCGTGCAGCACATCCCGACAAGGTTGATCCCTTTCGCTCCGTATTGATGCGCCAGTGCCTTCAACTCCGGATCATCTACCGCCTTCACAATAACCTCAGAGAGCATCGGATTGTGCCCATGCACTGAGATATTCACGTAGTCTGCTTTCATGACCGCGAGATTCATCGTCGAGCTGGTTATTGTGGGTGTGCCGAAAAGAATATCTGAAACCTCGGTACCAATCATCGATCCGCCCCAACCATCAGAAAGACTGGTACGCAGTCCCTGTATCAGGATGTTGACATAATCCGCCCCGACACCCATCTGGATGCGGTGCATTGAATCCACCACTTCGCGGTCAATGCCCCTGGGGGTGATGCCCACTTTGTCCCAGATCTCCCGGGTCGTTTTCGGGGCACGGTTGAGAAACTGGAGCGTATTCTTTTTCATGCCGTACTCATCAAACATGGCACCACCGAGTTCAGTAGCAAGCTGATCGGGGTTCTTCCCCTCAGTTTTGATTCCAAACTCCTGCGAGATTCGTTTGAGTTTTTCTTCATCGGCGATAGCGTAATCCTTCGTTTTCCCGGTTCCCAGAAGGTACAGCGTCTCGACAATATCACGGCCATGATCCGAGTGGGCTGCCGCACCGGTCGTGATCATATCAAGCAGGTTACGAGAGACGATCAGGTCTGCATCGGCGCCACAGACACCGCGGATGCGGTGTGGCGGAATTATCCGGCACGGGCCCATGGCACACCGGGAGCAGGACAATCCCGACTCACAATATTTGCATGGCGGCTGCTGCATCTCGAACCGGTCCCATACCGTCTCGATACCCTCCCGCATCATCATCTCAAGGACGGGTTTAGCGTTTTCATCGATAGTACGCTCATTCTTCTTCTGTTCGATTAATGCCGGGTTCATGAGCGACATTTTTGCCCTGTCGAGCTCGCAGACATCGAGCTTTTCCCGGATCAGCTGGGGTTTTGGTTCTTCGGCCATCTTACTCACATCATAGTACAGATAATTGCTAATCCATCATCGCGATATATATCTCTTGCCTCTTCACCCCAGGTTCCCCGCCGAAGTCCGTAGATGAGGCAGAATCAGAAGATCCTCTTCTCAATTGCAGGCCGCAACCATTTTATACCTTTGATTGGGAAAAGAGAATGTCTGAGGTACTGTATGGCAATCGATCCTATCTGCAAAATGACGGTAGATGAGAAGACCGCTAAGTTCACCAGCGAATACAAGGGAAAGAAATATTATTTCTGTGCTCCGGGCTGTAAGAAGAAGTTCGATACGGACCCTGAAAAATACACCTGAAGTATCCGGTTATTCCTAAAATGGGATATCCTGACGGCGTTCGAAACCCATATCCGACAAGGGCGTGCGATCATTACGGATACTACAAAAGTGAAAAGATATTTTATCAACACTTTTTAAAACTGGTATGACATATCCCTTGGTTCGAGTTAGTTTAAATGAGTTTTAAAAATGTGTCTTAACAATTACTAACCTTGTCAGATTCCCCGGGTTTTGGGAATTTGGAAGATCTCAACACCTCTCGCGAAGGACCTGGATTAGGTTCGAGAGAGAGGAGACCTAAAAAAGCATTGCAAAATTAACGTTATGGATCAGGTTTATGGCAGAATGTGTCATTCATTATTTTGTTGTTAGCTTGTCCCGGGAATTTTCTTTTTATAAGCTCCAACGAATAAAATCATTATACCAGTGAATATTACGAGTTCGCCTAATAAGAGATAGGGAGAAGCGTGGAAAGGATTGGGTGCGGGATGGGGAATCCCTGAATAGAAAAAAGCGAGATACGATCCTATGATCATACAAATTATTCCCAGGACCATTATCTCAAGCCCGGGAGGAACAGCCTCGTATTCTCTGTAAGATATTTTTTTAATATGCATTCGAATTTGTCCCACGTTATCCCATTTACCGGGCAGGAGAAAAATGTTATCAAATTATCCTGAATATGGAAGATCGGGAGGGTATGCAATGCACCGATGCTTTGCCAGACTTTATTACCTGCCAAACAGGTAACGATTGAGGAAGATCCAGACAGACAATACCACCTTTGGTCGGATCTTCCGTTTCCTTCTTTTCATCTTTCTTGATTTTT
>PMDE01000102.1 GCA_003154335.1 Methanoregula sp.
ATTACGCTTGCCGGCGATCCGAATATTGGGGTTTTTTCCCGGGTGCTGGGTAATATCGCAATTATCCCTCCGGACTCCCCGGATGACTACAGATGTGCGCTTACAAACGCACTTGGGGTTGAACTTGTTGAAACGACGATCCAGGGAAGCGCCATTATCGGCTCTCTCGTTGCTGGCAACAGCAGAGGAATTGTCACCAGTGGGCTCGCAACAGATGATGAAATTGCTACACTGGAAAAGTACCGGAAGGTGCTGCTGCTAAAAGAGTCAATGAACGCTGCCGGCAATGTGATCATGGCGAATGACTCATTTGCCGCAGTCCACGAAGATATGCCCGGGGAACTCTCGCGTGAAATTGGGGAGTTTCTTGAAGTTGAGATAATCCACCTGACACTTGGCGGTGTTAAGACCGTAGGGATGGCGGGCGTCGCCACTAATAAGGGAATTATTGTTCATCCGAGAGCGACTGCCCACCAGATTGCCCGTCTGGAAGAGGTGGCAAAAATACCCGTCGGAACAGGAACCATCAACATGGGTAGCGGCCTTGTGGGTACGGGTCTTTTAGTGAACGAGACGGGTTATATCGCCGGCAATGCAACAAGTGGATTTGAACTGGGTCGAATAGAGGATATTTTTGGATTTCTGGAGTGAGAAATATGGAGAATCAGAAGTTTGAGGTCAAAGGGACATTTTTAATGGGTGAAGACTGGATGCCTTATACAAAGGTTATTGAGGCTCCCAATGCAACGCAGGCACAGGAACGGACATTTGCCGTTATCGGGAGTAAACATAACCTGAAGAGACGTTATATCAAAGTCGATGGTGTTACAACCGTTAAGAAAAGTGAATAACTTTTTTTTATCGATCCGAGATTGGCATGTGATGAATGCTATTCTCGCGGATTTTTTTTGCAATTTTGTTGCCTGCCTTTAAAAACCAAGAATTTTGTTGTGTCTAAGTCCACCTACGGCGAGGACAGACCATAAAAATCAGTTGCGATACGATAGGTTCGGATTCGAAGTTCGTCGTATCCGCTTTCCTTCTATGAAGCGCCCAGGGTGAACTATATTTTCTCTGGAAATGCTCAAAGGAAAACAGGCGTTTGCGGATCGGCAAATGTTCTGAAAGCAGAGATTCAACCTTATGATCTCAAGCGTGAAGAGGTAATAGCAGACTGATTCAGCGACTGGTGCACAAGTCAGTCGCCGAACCGTATGGTGTGTGGCCGAGCTATCCGGATCTTGAGTGTTAACCAGGTACAAGATTTCAGATTGGATGAATACTCTCTGACATTTACTGCCTTGACCGGTCTGAAAATCCAGAGAGCCGTATTAAAAAAAGGACTTGCCCATCTGAAAAAGCGAAGGAGTGGTTAAACCGGGGTAAAACCGAACAGTTTTTAGCCTCGGTAAATGAGGCGCTTCTCCCGCTCTGGGCAGGTACAAACGGTTATCGCGAGGGTTTGTCCCGCAACAGGCGAGCCTTTCGCAACCAAATCCATGAGTCTTTCCTGAAGGTAATTAATTTATGATTGTTGTTCCAGGTGGTAATCGAGGGTTAAGGGGTACCGAGCACATTCAGGGAATTACGCGGATACCCGTACTTTGAGTGGATTGAATACCCCGGTCACAAGGTCCCAGGTTGAAGTTTAAACATGGTTTTATAAGAATGTACTTTAAAAACAGAAAAAAATAAAAAAACAGAAACTACCCTAGAATCCGCTTAAAGAATCTGATCAGCTGCGTGTACGCATCTTGTGCAACCATTATCCCGAACAAGGCTTCCATTTACAATTATGAATCCGTGAGGTTTTTTCCTGGTAAATCTTGAGCTCGAAGGACAAGACAGGTAGAGACGGATATGTTGTGATTACCCCCGAATGGGACACATATGCCCAGCAGGCCGGCGATTTTGATATTGATGCGAGTTTATGAGGCAGGATACGATGAATGCGGAAAGGAAATGGTTTATTGGAGCTCACATGCCAGTTACTGCATCGGGGGATACTATTTTTTCCCCGTATAACCTTCAAAGATGTATTTATGCTCAAGAATGTCATACATATCAGGAGAAACAATTAACCGGATACATCGAAATTGAAGGTGGTGAATTTTGGCAGATACAATGCAACAGATAGACCAGCGCGAACTGATGACTCTCCAGCATTATATGAAAGAATACGGGCAGCAGGCCGAAATTTTTGTTGGTCAGTTGGAACTACTTGAGAACGGCAGGATCGAAGCACAAGCAGCGATCGAAGCACTGGAAGCAATGCTTATCGCAGAGAATGGAGTTGTTCTCCTGCAGATTGGTGGCGGGGCAAGTGTAAAGGCAAAGGTTCTCGAACCCGACAAAATTCTTTTAAGCATCGGGGCCGAGGTTGTTGTCGAGCGTCCGAATAAGGATGCAGTCGAATTTTTGAAAGAAAGGATCATCGAAATGGAAGCTTCGCAAAAAAAGGTTTCTGAAACACTTGATCGCCTGCGTGGCCAGATGAACGAGATCAATAAAAGACTTGAAACCGGGTACCAGCAGGCATCAGCAGGACAGGAAGAGGAATAGCGGGGCTTTTTTTCACATGTTCGGAGGGCTTAAAGAGAAGCTGGCGGCAGCCAGGGTCCGTCTGGGAACCAGTATTTACGGAGCTGCGGCGTCACCCGCTCCCCCTGCCCCGGGACTGCCCGCATCTGAAACTGTGCCTCTTACAACGCCCAATAAATCAATTTCTTCCTCATCTCCGACATTTGTTGACAAGATAAAAGTTCTGATTATTGACAGGGAACTGATCATCTCGGAAACGGATATTACAGGTGCACTCTCGGATCTCGAGATGATATTACTCGAAAGCGATGTGGCTCTGCCGGTCTGCGACGCTATCATTTCCCATGTAAGAAAGAGTCTGGTCGGAAAGCGCCGTAAGATTGGTGAATCCGTTGATGCAATTGTAACTGGAGCATTAAAAAGTGCATTGCTGGTGGTTCTTGGCACAGGGTTCAATCTCGTGGAATATATACAGACTCACGATCGCCCGGTTAAGATTCTCTTTACGGGTGTCAACGGAACGGGTAAGACCACCACCGTAGCAAAAATCGGGGTTTACTTAAAAAAACTGGGATATACGGTTGTTATTGGTGCGGGAGATACTTACCGGGCCGGCGCAATTGAGCAAATCAGTGTACACGCCGGACGAATCGGTATAAAAATTATCCAGCACCAGGAAGGAGCGGATCCCTCCGCGGTCCTTTTTGACACAGTCCAGTATGCAGTTTCCCACAAAATCGATGTAGTTCTGGCTGACACAGCAGGAAGATTCCATACCAAATCCAATTTGATGAGCCAGCTTGAAAAGATCAAACGTGTCATGAAACCGGATCTTGTCATTTACATTGACGAAGCGATCGCCGGCAATGATGCCGTTGTAAGGGCTGCTGAATTTGATAAAACAGTCGGGGCCGATGCAGTTATTCTTACCAAAGCGGATATGGATTCCCGGGGTGGGGCAGCTATTTCCATTGCGCATACCATTGGTAAACCGCTTATGTTTCTCGGAACCGGCCAAGGATATGACGATATTGTCCCATTCGAGCCAACACAGGTTGTTGAAGACCTTCTCGGAAGTGAGAGCTGATGCTTGATAACCTCTCAACTTCTCTGAAAGACGCATTAAAAAAACTTGCCGGAAAAACGGTAATCGATCGCGCAGCGGTAGATGAACTTGTAAAAGATCTTCAGCGTGCACTCATATCTTCAGATGTGAACGTGAAGCTGGTGATGGAGCTCAGTAAGGCTATCCGCACCCGTTCTCTTGATGAACAATTGCCGAAGAGTACCAATGTAAGGGAACATGTACTGCGGATTGTTTACCAGGAGCTTGTTCGTCTTGTGTGGGCGTCCACTGATGTAAAACTTGAGCCCCAGATAATTCTGATGGCCGGTTTACAGGGGAGTGGGAAGACTACCACAACGGCAAAACTCGCCCGATACTTCCAGAAAAAAGGGATGAAAGCTGGAGTAATCTGTGCGGATACATTCCGTCCTGGAGCCTATGACCAGATCTCAACGCTTTGCGCAAAGATCAATGTCCCTTGTTTTGGCAATCCGCTAGAAAAGGATGCTGTTAAAATCACCCGGGAAGGACTTGCTCACCTGAAAGATCAGGAACTTGTGATAGTTGACACCCAGGGAAGGCACGCGCTCGAAACAGATCTTATTGACGAGATCATCCAGCTTAACCTACTTACAAAAGCAACTCATCGCTGGCTTGTCATTGATGCAGCCCTTGGACAGCAGGCAAGCGAACAGGCCCGCCGTTTCCATGAAGCGATCGATATCGACGGCGTAATTATTACAAAGATGGACGGTACAGCAAAAGGCGGGGGGGCTCTTTCTGCTGTTGCGGAAACCAAGAGCGGTATTGTTTTCATTGGGAATGGGGAAACCATTGAAGATCTCGAGCGCTTCAATCCCGATGGTTTCATCTCCCGCCTCCTCGGGATGGGAGATCTAAAAGCACTGGCCGAGCGGGCAGAAGAAGCCATAAAAGCTGATGATGTTGACGTCAATGCAATGATGAAAGGGAAGTTTACCCTTCGTGATATGTACAAACAGCTCGAAGCGCTCAATAAAATGGGGCCGCT
>PMDE01000119.1 GCA_003154335.1 Methanoregula sp.
TGATTGAAAACTCCTGGAAGAATTGCATGAAGAGGGGGTCCGGAAGATGCTATAAATTTCCCGACGATAACCGGTGAAAGCATTCCTGATTTATACCCCCCAAAATAGCCCTTCCCGTTTTTCAGAAAGAGCATTTTATGGGCTTATTTAAGATAAAGTCGGGCATCATCCATCTTATGCATCGAAAAGAAAAGGGAATATAGGCTAAGTAATCCCAATTTAGTATTGACCCGTCCATAAGGAAAGACGAAATATAAGAGAGTGAGTGGATTGGATCTTACATCATTCTTCCAGGAGCAGGGAATCAATGTCTACTCTGAGGTCAGTCTCGATACCCTATCAGATGAGGATAGATCTACGGTACTGCAATTTTTCCCGACCGCCCGGTCCGTAATCGTTTTTGGGAAGGAAGTCCCGGTCCCGGTGTTCCGCTTGCCGGTAAAAGAGAAGACCAACCGGATGCTCGGGATTGCAGAGGAGCTGGACGACACCGCAGTCAGGCTCGCTGCCCGCCTTAACGAGGAGCAGATCCCGGCCAAACCCGTTCCGCTGTACCTGCCCGTCAGAATTGCTGACGGAAAAGTACAGGGAGTTGCCCGGTTAAAGCAGGTCGCAGCGGCCGGGGGGCTCGGGTCGCTTGGTATGAATACTGTTCTCCTTCATCCCCGGTTCGGCCTCCGACTGCTGTTGAGTGGTGTTGTAACCGGACGGAGTGTCCAGGAATCCCGGGACACCGGATGTTCTTCTGAAAGAACAGAAGCTCCTGTATGTTCAGGATGCGGACTCTGCATGAAAGTATGTCCGGGGGGATCTATAGGGCCAGAGGGTGTCGATGCGTTCCGGTGCCGGACGGTAAGTGCCTGGGTTCCCCCTGTCCTGGTCCCGGCAGTGAAGTGGATGCTGGAACGTACGATATTTCAGAAATGCATGGCCCCGCTTGCACCGTTGATCGCCAGGACGGCAACGATACGGTGCAGTCTCTGTGTCACCATGTGCCCGAATTTTTCAGGAGATGAGCGGATGGGTTAAGGCCCTCATCCATGGTAATTTTTCCTGAAGGCGGGTTCTGCTTCGTAATTCACGTCAAGGGATCTGTATCTGCCCGAAAGACGAAAAATTATCCGGCGGTATCAATAATTTTTACCCGGATGAGGCTTATTGTCTGGATGAAAGGGTTCACCTGAGGTGCATTTTGGATCATAACGGAAAATTGGTAAAAATAAGAAGTGCTCTGCTCCTTATGATGCTGATTGCGATGACATCAGTAACGGTAGTACATGCAGGACCTGAAGAAGCAAAGCGGGTATTTCCGGAAAATGATACCGCCGGTTTTCTTCCGGTCGATGTCCTCACCATCGATCCTTCGATAAAAGAATCATCTCCCTGGTTTCAGTTCTTGATTCTGAGTGCGGAAGGAAAAGAGAACCAGTTGAGTGACGTGGGGCTGGCGATTGATTTCCTGTATCCGAATGATCCGAAAGGAGAGGTTCTGAAAGCCGGTTTGCAAGAGAAGATGAAGGAAATATGGGACAAATACCCGGTTGTTTTTGAGACAAAACCGGGAGGACCGGGTTATCCGACCTATGGCGGGTCCATCGTTACTGTGCGGTTTGCATCGCCACTTCAGGATATCCGGCTGACCGATGAAGAAAATGACGTCATTAAAAAAAGTGCGTTACTCATGAACGAGGCATATACCCGGAAAAACCTGAATAAGTCCTCCGGCACCAATGATTCGCCCGATTCACCAGGGGTCAGACCATCCTCTCCCCAGCCCGTATCCATTCCCGCCGCAACCGCAATTTACGCACTTTGTTGTTCCACTGCGGGATATGCAATTATCAGGTTGAAACGGGATGGGCGGCATTGAATACTCCCTTGTGTGAAGGAGGTCCGCGAGGATCATGACGTATTGCCTTTCCTTTCCCTTTGACCGTGCTACCCCCTCGGCCTTCCTGAGTTTTGCCTTCCATTAGCGTCCATTAGCGTTTTTCAGCTCAAAGGAAATTGCCCAGTTTGGCGTAAATCGTGTGGAAAACGCGTTTCTGGAAAAAGTGTGTAAATCTGCATCGTTTTTTGCAGCATATCCGGAAATCTATCACCCGGAAAGGCAAACCGGGGCCATAAAGGGCCCGGATTGAGGTATTGACACACTTCTGCAAAGCTGGAAATGACCCTCGTCCGATTGCCAAACGGAGCCTGCTATGGGCTTATTTGAGATGGAGTCAGGTCTTCACCTGTATCAGACATCCCTGAGCCTCTCCCCCGGGTTGCGAGCCAAACGCACTCTCTCGCCGGTTTATAGTTACGCCTCAGGCAGGGGAATGCCCGGAATAGAATAAAGAACCTGAAAACAGAATGGCTAACTATTTTTCACGCCCGATCAAGTGAGGGGATTCCTAAAAATATTCTGAACCCCGTTGAGAGAATTTTCGAATATATACTCCCAAAACAGCCCTTACTTTCCCCTCGACCCTGCTACCCCCCCACCCCAAAAAAGGGGTTACTGAAATACCGCTATTTTGACATGTTTTATTTCGTATAAAACGGCTATTTTTCAAAATATAGAGATATACGGGNNAGGTGAATTGTAGTACACCCGGACCGTTGACGGGCAGGGTAATTTGAATGATGTTCGCAGACGGTACCGGGTGATGGATCGTTTCTTTTAATCCATCAGAACATTGTGTTGGTATTGACCGCCGACTCCGGGACTTCCTGCAGGACATCCCAGTGCTCTACAATTTTTCCTTTTTCCAGCCTGAAGATATCCATGACTGCCATTCCGCGGTCACCCGGAGACCTGACGAGGTGACTGTGAACAACTACCAGGTCCCCTTCGGCGATGAACCGTTTGAAATCGAAATGAAGTGCCGGGAAGGCCTGGGAAAAACCCTGTACAAACGCAATGAAAGGACCCGCTCCATCACCGGCTGTGGGGTTGTGCTGGCGGTACGAAGGTCCAAGGTATTTTGCGGCAGCTTCTTCTGGTTTTTTGAGATTCAACGCGAGGTGGTAAAATTCCCGTACCGTGGATGTATTGGTTTCCTGCTGATTACTCATCTGGTTCCTCTCTGGTTTAATGAATTATTCTTCTTTTTTAGTATGACTTTGGATAACACCGGGACTTTCAGCCGGTGCCGAAAGCGTACTCAAAGCAAAGAGGTATAGGATCATTCCCGATATATAAAATTATCCGGAAATTTCTTTGTTTCCTTATCAGACCCGGGATACGATAGATGCGCAGAAGAGTTCGCCNNTATGGTACCAGGTTTTTTTAACCGGGTTTTCCGGTTTGTCCGGTTGCCTCTCTCATCCAACTGCCTTTTTATTTTGTTGCCACGAGGACTTTGAACCATTCAAACCCTTTCACCTCGCTGACTTTCTCGTTCTTGAACCCGGCATTCCTGCACAGTTTTGTCCATTGACTGAATCCGATGCAGTATTCCCCATCGTTCAGGATGTGCTTCTTTCCGTTGCCATACATCCTTTCAAATGCCGGTATGCCTCCTTCCTTCAATGCAAGAACAAATTCTTTATTCAGGAATTTCAGGATTCTCAATAATCGCTTTGGGTCATCCGGTTCTCCTGTTGTATCCAGGTCGATTTCCCCGATAACGAATCGTCCACCAGCTTTCAAAGAGGCAAAAATATTTTCAATAACCGGTTCTTTGCATTTCACATGGTGCAGAGCGACCGTCGCTGCAAT
>PMDE01000017.1 GCA_003154335.1 Methanoregula sp.
TATCAACAGAAGTAATCAGTGCTCCGTGGCTGTTTTTTGCAAGAATTACCGTCTGGGCCCCGATACCGCAGCCTGCTTCCAGCACCCGTGACCCTGCCGGATAGCAGGTGTCATTATGGAGGAGATTGGTCAGAGTCCCGGCCTGATCGGTGAGCCGGACCGACTCGCGGGGTGAATATCCGTGAACATAGCGGTCTCCTGGCATAGGATGGGTGACTCCCTGGGGTGACTAGTATACAATGGAGTTTTACAATGAAAAAAATACTGTCCGGGTTCTTTTGAAAACAAGAGATGCAATTGCCTGCCGGATGAAGGGCAAATAAAAGAACCTGTACAAAAGAGGCCAGGGCTGAGCTTGAACCTCGGAATCCCCTGCAATCCATTTTTAGCGGTTATGAACTACTGGATTATGGTATGAAAATGATGCATTCATCAAGAAAGGATCCTGAAAACCAATTTAAAAAAAATGATTTTGACGTTTAGCGTTCTCAAGTCTGCTTGAACATCTGCTTTGCCATGGCAACCCTCTGCTCCAGATCAGGTCCTTCAAGTTCTTCCACTACGGATTCGAGAACCGTCGGTATATCAATGTGCTGGGGACATTTTTCAGCGCATTGCCCGCACTGTACGCACAGGGATGCAAACGCGGGCGTTCCGAGAGCAACAGCACCTCCCAGCCGTGCAGCGTACATGAATTTCTCACCGTTGGGATCATCGGCTAGGGTCAGGTTGTTGTAGTGCTCAAAACATAAGGGGATATTTACCCCGGAAGGACAGGGCATACAGTACTGGCAGCCGGTACAGGCCACTTTCATCAGTTCACGGTACTTCTTCTCGACATTTTCCACTAGCTGCAGTTCGGCTTTCGTCAGCGAATTGGGGTACGCCTGGCCTGCAACCTTGAGATTCTCCCGGATATGCGTCTCGTCATTCATCCCGGAGAGGACAACTGTCACCTCGGGATGGTTCCATATCCAGCGGAGGGCCCACTCTACCGGGGTCCTTTTGGTTGGGGCCTCGTTCCAGATCTCTTTCACGGCAGGAGGCACGGTCCTGGTAAGGTTCCCTCCCCTTAGGGGTTCCATGATGATAACGCCAAGACCTTTTGAGGCTGCGTATTCAAGGCCAGCTGTACCTGCCTGGTTTTTCTCGTCCAGGAAGTTGTACTGGATCTGGCAGAAGTCCCAAGGGTAGGCATCCACGATCCGCCTGAAGTCCTCTGCCTGTCCGTGAAAAGAGAAACCGGCGTTCCGGATCCGGCCATCAGATTTGGCTTTGTCAAGGAAATCAGCAACACCGAGTTTCTCGACCGAGTCCCAGAGTTCCCCGACAAGGGCGTGCACAAGATAATAATCAATATGATCCGTCTGGAGTTTCTCCAGCTGGGCATTCAGGAACTTATCCATATCCTCCTGTTTTTCGATGAGCCATGAGGGGAGTTTTGTTGCGAGTTTTACTTTCTCACGGTATCCGCCAGCTAGGGCACGACCGACAAATGGCTCGCTCTGTCCCATGTGATAGGGCCAGGCAGTATCAACATAATTTACTCCGTGATCGATGGCGTACCGTAGCTGCTTTGTTGCCCGTTCTTCGTCGATAGACCCATCCGCCTTTGAGGCAAGACGCATACACCCGAACCCGAGGATGGAGAGATCGTCCCCGTTCTTTGGCATTTTCCGGTATAACATTTTTCATCACCTTATTTTTTCAGACTTTTTTTTTAACGATCCAAGCTTTTTTCCAGACAGACTGATTCGTTCATTTTTTCGGGGGCATCCCGATTTCCCGCAGCCACCCGGAAACATCATCATGAGCATTTTTTACATCACCGCCACGGATGGCAAGTCCGTCCCGGACGGTTGACTCCGGGCACAATTTTCTGATATCCGTGACACTGTGCCCGAGACCGCTTCCCTCATGCGTACAGAACGGTGCAAGGATTTTTCCAGAGAAATTGTATTCCTCCAGGAATGTGTATACTGGCATCGGCATTGTTCCCCACCAGTTGGGGTAGCCAAGGAAAATCACATCATACGAGGTGAGGGTCTCCACATGGCCGGTCAGCTTTGGTCTAGCTTTGGTGCGAAGCTCCTCCTTTGCTACTTCGGTAGTTTCCGCATACTCGATGGGATACGCATGTACTGATTCAATATGAAACAGATCGCCCTTGATCATTTTCTGGATCATCTTCGCCACGACTTCCGTGTTGCCCACCCGCAGGTCCACGATCGTTCCTCCGACATAATTCTTGCCCGGGCGCGAGAAATACGCGATCAGGCACTTTGGATTAATCTGATTCATTTTTTTCACTTCCATGGATACTTTCCTGATTGCTGTACAATACAAGGTAGATGACACTGTCCCAGGCGTTATGAATGCCCGTGAACAGCAGGAGAAGAGCCGTAGCACCGACACCGAACAATGCTTCAGTCATGTGGGATGGAGCTGTACAGGCCGACAGGAGGAGGATCGCATATGCCGCCAGGGGCAACAGGGCATAGTACAACCAGTCCCAGAAATTTGTCGTGTATGCCGTTTGTACCCGCATTCTCCCTGCTACGACGATCATATATACGATGCCGACCAGGCCCATGAGGCCCAGAACCGCTGCGACCGGCAGAACCTCCTGCCAGGGAACGGAAAGAATTGCTGACAACAGCAGCACGGCACCAAAGTGCACAATTGTCGGTGTTGCGAATGCGGCATGTGCTTCATCAGCACGTGCGGGAGCTTTCTGGGCAATGAGGGTCATGACCACGAACTGCAACCCGGTCAGTGCGCCAGCAGACGAGCCCACGATGACATAAAAGCTGTTCCATGCTGCAAGATCTACCATGTTACCTTCCTGCAATTACCTGATGATCCTGTTCCCGTGTTTCCTCGGACTTGCGGAAATAATCAATACCTTCTTACTCATCGCTCCTCTCCTTCTTTTTATAATAACTTCCGGTATTCCTCATCCGTTACGGGTTCCATCCATTCGGCGTCTCCCCGCTGGACATTCGTGCTGATCGCGATATGGCTCATCCAGCTGTCTGGGGCAGCGCCATGCCAGTGCTTCACATCCGGATGGATCTTCACGACCTCCCCTTCAAGGATCACCTGTGCTTTCCTGCCCCATTCCTGATAGTACCCTTTGCCTCCTGTGACTAACAGGATCTGACCGCCGGGGTGTTTGTGCCAGTTGTTCCGTGCTCCTTGTTCGAATGTCACACTGAACGCCGGGCAGTTGAACGTGTTGTCAGGCTGGACGAGCACCTGGAGCCAGACCGTACCGGTGAAATGGTCATTCGCGATAGTACCCCCGGAAATCTTCTCCCCTTTTGGGAAGATGAGCTGTTCAGGTGTTTTTTTCGATGTTTTCATGTTATCTCTACCTCAATTCTGACCTCATGCGATTCCTGTTCTTCCGGCAGTTTTCCAGAGGTTGCAGACTTTTTTCACCAGCGATCCCGTTCCTGGTACGATGAAACCGCATGTTAGTCCTGGATAAAGTTCGTGCGGATCGGTTTCTCCTGCTTCGGGAGCTTCACACCCGCCGCAACACCCGCCTCTTTACATTTCAGGAAGAACGCCATGTTCCGGGCAAGGGTGCGCATGATCTGCAGTCCTTCCAGATCCTTTGCCACATCTTCCGGCTGTGCTCCATGGACCATGTTCCAGTACTGGGAGGAGATGACCGGCATCTCCATAATCGTGAAGTACTTATTGAGCTGGTCAAATGTCGCAGTTGTTCCCGCACGGCGGGCGGAAACCACTGCGGCCGCCGGCTTCAGGTAAAATGTCTTCTTTCCGGCCTGCAGATCGGTGAAAAAGGTGCGGTCCATGAAGGAAGTCATCGCCCCGCTTGCGGAGGCGAAATGTACCGGTGACCCGAAGATAAACCCGTCCGCATCTTTTGCAATGTCCAGGAACTCGTTGAC
>PMDE01000116.1 GCA_003154335.1 Methanoregula sp.
ACGGTATCCGGTGTGCCCGATGCACCGACAGCCCTGCTCTGCTGGGGATCCACAAAAGGGGTGTGCAATGAAATTGCATCCCTTCTCGGACTGCGGGTCATCCGGCCGGTGGTACTCTTTCCTTTCCCCTTAACCCAGCTGAAAAAAGCGATTGCCGGTGTCAGGAAACTGATCGTTGTAGAAGAAAATGTGACCGCACAACTTGCGATGCTTGCAGAACAGCACGGCATCCACGTTGACGAAAGGGTCCTGCGGTATGACGGACGGCCATTCGTTCCCGATGAGCTGCTGGTGACGATAAAGGAGATGATGGCATGACCGGACGCGAGGTTATAACAGGTACCCAGAATACCTGGTGCCCGGGGTGTGGCAATTTTTCCATCCAGCATACCCTCAAAAATATACTGATGGAGCGGGAACAGGCAGGTCAGTCACTCGATGATGTCGTTTTGGTATCCGGTATAGGCTGTCATGCCAAAATCGCCGATTACCTGAATATCAATAGTTTTTATGCACTTCACGGGCGGTCCATCCCTGTTGCGACCGGTATAAAGCTTGCCAATCCCCGGCTGACTGTTATCTGCTGTACCGGTGACGGGGATTCCTATGCTGAAGGCCTTGATCATCTCATCTTTGCTGCCAAGAGAAATATCGACATCACGGTGATCGTCCATAATAACCGCGTATATGGTCTCACCACCGGGCAATATACCCCTACATCCCCCCTTGGTTTCAAAGGTAAATCAACCCCTTCGGGGACCGCGGAATATCCCTTCAATCCCCTTGAACTGATGCTTGCAAGTGGGGCGACCTATATCGCCCGGGGATACACAAAAAAAATGGAACTCTTAAAAAATCTTATTCTGGGGGGCATCGGACACCGGGGTTTTGCGTTTATCGATGTCCTCCAGATCTGCGCGACATTCTTCCCTGTTGCTGATTATTATTCACCCCGGATCTATGAATTATCCGGTCATGACCCGGCAGATTTTGAATCCGCCTGCAAAAAAGCCCGGGAATGGGATTATAACAATGACGCACCGATCGCCCTTGGTACATTCTTCAGACGGACCCTTNNCCCGGTTTGATGAAAAAATGGCTGTGCGTGAGATGTTGCCTGAAGAGCGGAATAAGGCTATCCGCGATCTCCTCCTGGAGAGGATGTGACTTTTTTTGTGCCCGGAATTACCGGGGAGCAGTTTTTTATGAATGGAACAAACGACAACCATAGCGACATGTCTTTTCCAATATGCAACATACAGGTAGCCATAGAATAATATTTTAAAAAATCAGGCCTCTGAATAAAGGGTGTCTTTAACGTGACAGGGCAACAATCTTATGAGTTTCATTCCGCAACGATCCGGCTGCTGGTAATCCCGATCGCGATTTATGCAGCCTGGTTGCTTGAAATTTTCCTGCTCGAAGGAAATATACACCTGTTCGGGCGTTTTAACCCCATTGGAATCTTCCTTTACACGATTATTGCATGCATTCTTACCGGGATCGTCGGACCGTTTCTCTGCATAAGAACCGGTTTTATCAACGGTGCAGTTAACATGTTCCAGATCGGATTCCGGTCATTCAGGCGCACGGTTATCACCTGCGCCCTGACTGGCAGTATAGGTTATGGAGCCCTTCTCCTTTTCAACCCGTTTGGCGCGGACCGGTTCGCTTTTTTCAATGCGTTTCTCCTCATGTTGCCGTCTGTGATCGCATCAGTCATGATATGCTGGGTCCTTGCAGGGACTCACATCCAGGCATATGTCCGGCCCGGAGGTGCGCTTATTTCGACATCTGTCGGGATAATGGTGACAACTGCCTTGTATTGTATGGCCACATTTGCCTTCTTTCCTTCAGATGTACAGCAGGAAGCATTTTTTTCATCGATGGTTGTCGGGATTTTTGCAGCACTGTTCTTCTTTGCGGTCCGGGATGTGTATGCTACCAGCCTGGCGGTGGGATTTTACAGCGTTTTTACCACCGCAGGACGTATCTCACCGGTATACCTGCAGGATGTCATACCCTCTGTCTGGATCGGGGCAGCTCTTTCAGCCAGTGTCCTGATCGGTATTCATTTCTATCTGTCACGGAATTACGTCACCCTGAAAATATCCTGATGTAATAGCCCGCTTTCGAGGGTGCATGAAGGTAATCGCAAAGGGAATACATCTATAGTTGCCCTGGCAAACAGGAGATTTGAGAAAATATCGCAGAGATTACCTCAGGAATGCAAAGAAGAGATTGTTGGGCGAAGGAGTCCCCCAAAAAAGATCTCAAAATGATCTCCCGGGAGGATTTCAAAAAAAGAGCTGAACGAAAGAAAAATCTTATATCTCCCCCATCGAAAAATAGCAGTATGATTGTGAAATTCAGGAACGTAATTCTTATCAGCCTTTTTTTGTTTTTTTCTGTTCTTATTGCGGGATGCACGGATCAATCAGGAACTCCTGCAGTGCCAACGCCTGCTGTTTATCATGCAAATTACACGGCCGGAGATATCATAGCAAAAACAGCAGCTTCTTCGGAAAAATCACTGTATGTTATCATAAAATATGACAGTTCGACCGATCAGTACACCCGGCAGCTGATTTACAAAAACACCGACGGAACCTGGGGGCATTTTGCCAGCAACGCAACAGAAAAGGTTGAACGAACGCTTGTCGAAAAGCTGTATCCGGTCAAAATTGCACATGTTACTCTCTCTGGCATTCCTGTCGCCACACTGACCGTTTTACCGACGGTTACTACCTACTCGGGAAATGCCCCCGTTATATCGGGTATTTCACCATCAACCGGAGGCAGCGATGCGAC
>PMDE01000063.1:0-33420 GCA_003154335.1 Methanoregula sp.
GGGACCGGAAAAATCTCGCTCGCTGCCGCCAGACAGGCAGCAAAAATAATTTCCCTGGATAAAAGACCCGAGGCAATAAAAATCAGCCGTGAAGCTGCACGGGACAATAACGTGAAAAATATAGATTTTTATTGCGCGGAAGCCGGTGATTTTTTGAAGACAGAACAGATTTTTGATTGTGCTTTTATCGGGGGTACTCAGCAATTTTCAGAGATACTTCCCGTTCTCGCAACAAGGGTGCGAAGGACAATAGTAATCAATGCCGTTCTGCTGAATACCCTGGTTCAGGCAGTGACAACACTGCAGCAGCTTGATATTTTCTGTGAGGTTGTTCAGCTCAACGTTTCACGATCCCACGAGCTCGCAGGAAGCATAATGTTTAAACCAATCGATCCGGTCTTTATTATTGTTGGAAAAGGTGCTGCATGCTGATCGGCCTGGGGCTGGGCCCGGGAAATCCTGAACTTCTTACCCTTCGTGCCGTACGTCTGCTCAAAGAGGCCGATACAGTATTTGTACCGGGAAAGATAGCACAGGATCTCGTTGCTCCGTACAGGGACGCTGTTGTGCTCAATTTCCCTATGACGGGCGATGAACTGCACATCCGTGCCTGTCTCGAAGAAAACGCAGACAAGATTGCCCCTGCTGCCGCAAACGGCCTTGCGGTTTTTGGGATTCTGGGGGATCCGAATTTTTTTTCCACGTTCTCACGGTTATCCTCACTACTGACCGAAAAATATCCATCCATAGAATACCGGACAGAACCCGGGATCAGCTCAATCACTGCTTTTGCAGCGGCTGCAGGTATCTCACTCAACGGGGGATTTATCGTATCTGACGGCCCGATCCCCGAATCACGGATCCTTCTCAAGGTTAAGCATCCCAGGGAAAAGGCCGATGAACTCCGCAGGGAGGGGTACCGTAAGTTTGTCCTTGTAGAGCGGATGTATTTTTCAGATATGAAAGTTTACCGGGACTGGGATCTTCCCGAAAACAGCGATTACCTGAGTGTCATGTACGCGAGGCGGTGATGGTGCAGCCAAAGGTCTGGTTTGTCGGTGCAGGACCCGGAGATCCTGAATTGATAACCGTAAAGGGGCTCACGCTTCTTAAAAATGCTGATATCCTTATCTATGCAGGGTCCCTGGTCAACCCTGCACTCATTGACCAGTCACCTGCAGAATACAAGATAAACAGCTGGGGTATGCATCTGGAAGAACTGGTCAACGCAATGGATCTGCCTGCCAAAGCCGGAAAAAAAGTAATCAGACTTCATTCCGGTGACCCATCACTTTACGGAGCAATAATCGAACAGATTGTGCAACTGGAAAAACGAGGTATTGCTGTTGAAATCGTTCCCGGAGTGTCTTCACTTTTTGCCGCTGCAGCCGCTCTGGGCTCGCAGCTTACACTTCGGGGTGTTTCAGAAACACTTATTGTCACGCGACCGGCGGGAAAAACCCTGGAAAGTGATCAGATTGCCATGCTCTCCGGGCTCGGCGCTACCATGGTAATTTTTCTTGGCACCGAAAAGCTTGTTGAGATTTGTGCAAAACTCACCTGTCCCGGGGATACTCCGGCAGCGGTTGTCTACCATGCCTCATGGCCCGATCAGAAAATAATCAGGGGGACTGTAGCAGATATTGCAAAAAAAGCAAAAGAAAGAGGGATTGAACATACCGCACTCCTTGTCATAGGCAACGCGGTGGACGCCCGCGAGGGGGACTACACGAGGTCGTATCTCTATTCATGAATGACACAGTGGTCATCGCACTTCCCCGGTTTTTGAAGGAGGCAGAACGTATCGCTGACTTTCTCGGCGCCGATGTGAAGGAATATACACCGGATGTTTTTTCAGAAATCTTCCCCTTTGCAAGGCGGATAATCGCAATCATGTCAATCGGTATTGTTGTGCGGAGGATCGCACCCATTCTCAACGATAAATGGAATGATCCGGCGGTCGTTGTTGTGAGCCCGGATCTCGCGTATGCCATTCCGGTGCTGGGGGGGCATCATGGCGCAAATGAACTGGCAAATGAATTATCATCTCTGGGCATTCGTGCGGTTATAACGACAGCAACAGAAGCCACCGGAAGGGATTCGGCCGAGGCAATTGCTCAACGGTTTCGGTGTGATATTGTTAACAAAGAATCGACACGTAAGGTTAACACTGCTATGCTCGACATGGATGTGCCGGTATTTTCCATCAGGGGGCCCGGCATTATCGTCGCCGGACCAGATGTTTCATTTCTCGTGAAGAAAGGGGAATATACGGTCGGGGTTGGTTGCCGGAAAGGTGTAAAAACCCAGGAAGTGCTGGATGCAATCAGGAATGCGCTCGAAGATGCCGGGGTTGCAGAACACGACATCTTTGTCTTTGCAACGACTCAGAAAAAGTGTAATGAAGAAGGACTCATTTCAGCGATATCTGCCCTCTCTGGCAACTTAATATTCCTTGACGATGATACCATAAACGCACAGAATGGAACCTCCCCCTCAAAGGCAATAAAAATCGGGCTCTCGGGAGTAGCCGAACCTTGTGCGCTTGCCGTTGCAAAGAGAAAAAGGCTGGTTATGGAAAAGAAAGTATACGGGAGAGTCACGATTGCAATTGCACACTGAACCAACAAAAGGAAACCTTGCCATTGTTGGCCTTGGACCGGGAGACCTGGATTATCTGACCCCACGGGCGCTCAAGGTAATAGCAGATGCCGATTATGTGATCGGCAATTCAGCATATTTGGATCCCCTTGAGGCATTACTTAAGGGAAAAAAGGTGATCAGGAGCTCGATGGGAAAAGAAGTTGAGAGGGCAAAACAGGCTATCGATCTTGCCCGAGCTTTCTCCGTAGCTATCGTTTCCGGAGGTGATGCCGGGATCTACGGTATGGCAAGTATTGTCCTCGAGGTTCTGGAACACTCGGGAGAAAATATCAATGTTGAGGTGATCCCGGGTATTACTGCGGCAAACGCTGCAGCATCAAGGATCGGTTCTCCCCTGTCAGGAGATTTTGCCGTCATCAGCTTATCAGATCTTCTGACACCTCTCGAAATTATTGAGCAGCGGCTGGACGCAGTCTTTTCCGTTGGGATCCCGGTAGTTCTTTACAACCCGAAGAGCCGGGGAAGACCCCATAATTTTTCCCTCGCCCTCGAACATGCCCGCCGCCACCTTGGTCCCGATACACCACTGGCAATTATCCGGAATGCTCTGCGTAAAAATGAGGAAGTATTCATTACTAAACTTGCCGAGGCGGAAAAATTCGCAAACGAGGTAGACATGCACACAACGGTGATCGTTGGAGGAAAAGAGAGCAGAATCTGGAGGATGGGTAAAGATGTCAGGGGAATTATCACACCACGGGGATACCACCACAAATATGTATATTGATCAGGGCGCTGAAACCAAAGAGGCGCTTGAGATCTCCGAAAAATCACGCATACTTGCGCGGAAAAAGGTTGGAAATGAAAATACAGAAGACCGTATCCGACAGCGGTGCTCTATTGCAGTCGGTGATTTTGGCATGGCTGAACTTATGCGGTTCTGTCACAGCCCCATTCCAGCAGCACTGACCGCACTCCGGCAGGGAGCGCCCATTTTTACTGACATTCGCATGGTCCAGGTAGGCATTCAGAAGAAAGGTCACACCAGTGAGGTGTTGAGTGCACTGGATTTCGGTGCCGAGATCTCACGGGAGCGGGAAATCACCCGGAGTTCAGCAGGTTTTATCGCACTGGGGGAAAAACTTGAAGGGTCAATAGTCGTTATTGGTAATGCACCATCAGCGCTTCTTTCTCTCTGTGAAATGATTAAGAACGGAATTCGCCCGGCAATAATTATCGGAACACCGGTAGGATTTGTTAACGCAGCCGAATCAAAGGAACTGCTCCGGACCCTGGATATTGCTTCCATTTCGACAAAAGGTACACGCGGCGGAACTCCAGTAGCAGTCGCAGCCATGAACGAATGCATCACGATCTTTATTGAAGGCCCTGTTGATGAAAGACCCGGTTACCGGCTTTGATTATCCGGCAGAATGGGTAGAGAAATGTCCCTCCCCGGATTTGCTACGCCTGGCAGAGGAGGGGTTGGCAGTCCTCACATCCTCGGGCACAGTCCTCCGGCGCGGATATACCACTGGGACAACCGCTGCCGCTGCCTGCAAAGCTGCAATTCTTTCGTTTTCCGGTGTAGTGACCTCGGTCCCCATTAAAATTCCCTGCGGTCTCGTCGTTTCTGTCCCGGTCTTCGGTTTGGCCGGGAATGCTTCCTGTAAAAAATTTGCCGGTGATTATCCGGATGATGTTACTGCCGGGTGTGAGTTTATCGCTCAGGCTATCCCATTAACGGAAGGAATCCGGTTTATACCCGGCGAAGGAATAGGTAGATTTTCACGGGATACACCAAGGTTCCGGAAAGGGGAGCCGGCTATAAGTCCTGCTCCTCTTGACTGTATCCTTCTCGCGATACAGGAAGCTATCGATGAGCAGGGAATTCCGGGGATCCGGATCAAACTCCAGATCCCTCTTGGCGCTGATATTGCAAAAAAGACGCTCAACTCGCGGGTGGGTATTGAGAGGGGACTTTCAGTACTCGGGACTACAGGACTCGTTGAGCCATGGGATGACCATCTTGAAGAATCGGTTCGTGAACGAGTATCTGCCGCCGGTCGTCCCGTGCTTACAACCGGACGAATCGGACTCCGTTTTGCACGTCTCCTTTACCCGGATCATGATGTCGTGCTCGTCGGCGGAAAAATAAAGGAAGCGCTCGATGTATCTCATGGCAACGTAATACTCTTCGGACTCCCGGCACTCATACTCCGGCACATAAATCCGTACCTCCTCGAAGGGACAGGATATGCTACGGTCGAGGAATTTGCAGAATCGCCTGATTTTCGTCACCGCATGCTGGCGAGTCTTGAGGCATTCAAAAAGGAGTGCCCGCTGGTGAACGTCGTGCTCGTAAACCGTAACGGCGAGGTTATTGGAGAAAGCCCATGAAAATTATCGGTGTAGGTTGCGGACCGGGTATGCTCACCGAACAGGCTATCCGGGAGGTATCAAGGGCAACATTAATCTTCGGATCAGACAGGGCAATCAAGCTGGCAACACCATATATTCCTGCCAATTGTGTAGTAAGAACAATTGATGACTTTAAGAATCTCAGTAGCATCGGCGGGGACGCAGTTATTCTTTCCACGGGTGATCCCATGCTTGCCGGCCTGGGATATCTTTCGGGCGAGGTAATTCCGGGCATATCCTCTCTTCAGGTCGCAATGGCCCGCCTGCATATTCCGGTCTCGCGCGTGTCGGTTGTTGTGGCACATGGCAAAGGACATAAAAAAGGGATAGCGGATACCATTGAAGAGGTAAAACGCGGGAAGATTGTCTTTTTCCTTGCGGATCCCAAATTTGATGTGAAAGAACTCTATGCTGAACTTTCTGCGCTTCCCACGAAGATTTCCATCGCACTCTGCGAAAATCTCGGGTACCCGGAAGAGCGCATCCTTACCCGGGATATCGTGTCTCCTCCCCAGCCAACTGAGGCGCTTTATTCACTCGTTATAGGAAATTTCTGAATCGACCTTGCTGACGGCATATCAGGCAATAATAACAAACTTTTTTCCTGACGGATTCGATACGTTTACTGCAAGGAGAGTATTGATGGACAAAAAAACCAAAACACAGCTCAGCATCGGATTGTTTATTATTGGTATAATTATGCTCTTCATACCTTACCTGAAATCCTTTGATTCGATCGTTCCGGGGATATCACAGTACTTCAGTCTGATGTTTTATCTGGGACTGTTATTGATCATGATCGGTTACTACCTCAAATAATAATGTAACTCCAGATCAGAAAACGACCGTCATTTTTTCTTTTGTTCGTCTTTATCCGTGTGTTTTTCCTCTTCAATTTTCAGTTCACACTGGCGATCCCCTGTACACATTGTCCTGACAAACCGTGCAGAGTATTCTTTATTGAGAAGGGGAATGGTGGTAAGAGTCAGTGCCATGCACCTGTGAAAGGATGAGGCGTCCCCCTCCCCGGTACCATGACTCCTCGCCGGAAGGGGGCATCTTTTGACAAGAATTACGGCACCCCCCTTTGAGATTTCAAGAGTTTCAGATTTATAATCCGGACCAAAAAGAATAGCCATCACCATCCGCAGGCTATCGGCAATCTCGCCCGCGGTGCGTGTGGGAAGCGAAAGATCGCGTATGATATCAACCGCGACGAGAGAGATCTCCATCCAGATCTCCTGCTCAATATCATCATATTTCTTTCCCACAATACTGCGGTATGCCCTCTCATACAGTGCGGGAAGAAGAGCGGCCATCTTCGCTGCAAGCCGCCATTTCGTATCATCGGGAACGGATTTCAGGTCAGCCATACATATACCGTTTATCCGTTTTAATGATTTGCTTACCATATCAATGCACGGATCCGGGCAGTCCTGGTTAGGTCTTCAAAGAATTTTTTAGATCATCCTTCACGGACAACGGAAAAATGATTACCATTCCGGGATATAAATCCTTCAGAAACCAATGCTGAAATGATCTTTTTAACCCGGGTCGGGTCTTCGTTCAGGATGAAAAGGAGTTCTTCTTCCTCTACCTCCTTTTTGTCAAGAATAATCCTGATGATACTTCCCCGGATTTTCCTGTCGGAACCATCAAACGGTGATTGCCGTGAGTAATGAACGCTCCGCCGGTTCGGGTTGGGAACCGTTTTTTTCAGCGCTGAACCAAGGTCCATCAATGCCCAGTACCAGATACGGGGATTTTCGTGATATAAACTTTTTCCGGCAAGCGGGAGAATGTCCGAATCGTTTACGGTTTCATTCTCAGCAAAGAAAAAGTGAATAAAAACCCTGCGGATATTGGTCTCGATAAAAACAACAGGCATATTGAATGCAAATGCTGCAATGGATGAAGCCGTTGCTTTTCCGATGCCGGGAAAGGTTGCAAGGATATCAACATCCGCCGGAAGAACTCCCCCATATTCCGCTGTAACCCGGGCAGCACATTTCTGTAAAGCGATCGCCCTCCGGTTATAGCCCATTCCTTGCCAGACAGCGAGAATATCTGCCAGAGGGGCAATCGCAAGAGTCGAAAAGTCAGGGAAAACACGGATAAATTCCGAAAATTTTGCAGTGACCCGTTCCACCTGGGTCTGCTGGAGCATTATTTCGGAGACAAGGATCTGATACGGATCAGTGGTATTTCTCCAGGGCATGTCCCTGCCGTAGTGCTTGTAATGTAAAAGTACCATCTGCCGGAATGCCTGAATACCTGTGCCGGAGCTGTCATCGCGGGTAAATTGTGGTCGGGTACTGTCCAGAGTCTCCTGATTTGAATTTTTCATAATTCCCTTTCGGTCAACATTTTCAGATTCTATCTTTACCGTAGGTCATGACCGCTCAATATCATTAGTTATGACAACATCGATATTGCGGGGCTATAGGTTATAATGGGAAACGGACTGATCAGGTCCTTTTGAACATACTATCAAGGTCGGCGCGGCTGAACCGGATCATTGTCGGTCTTCCATGAGGACAGGTAAATGGATTTTTTGCATACCGTATCTGCTGGACCAGGCGCAGGCATTGTTCAGGGGAACAAACCGTGCCTGCTTTAATAGCACCCCGACATGCAATTATCCGGGCAATTTTTTCCCGGGCATTTATTGAACGCTCCGCCTCGTCACTGACAAGATCACTCACCATTTCATCTATCATTGTTGTATCCTCCAGTTTGCCAAGCACCACCGGGATTGCCCGCACGAGAAATGTATCCCTGCCAAATTCCTCAAGAATAAAACCTTCCTGTGTCAGTGCCGGAATAATTTCACGGAGAATGGAAGATTCTTTAAGCGTCCGGTGCAGGATAACCGGGATGATTAGCTCTTGTGAACGATGAAGCCCTTCTGTCCTTGCAGAAACCTGCTCGTAAAGGATCCGCTCATGAACGGCGTGCTGATCGATAAGGATCAATTCTCCGGCGTCCGTTGCAGCAAGGATATAGATCCCGCCGAATTGTCCTATGACTTCCATGACCGGGAGTTTTGCATCGGCCGGCGCCATACCCGTGATGAGTTCCGTTTGTCGCAGCTGCCTGTCAGTGAAAGCTGTACCTGAATGCATTGTTTCCCTCACTCCTTCAGCTGGTGGTGCGGAAAGATCATAATGCGCATCAGATTGAGCAACAGCTTCCCGGCCAGGCGCTATGATTTGTGGTTGTGAGGGGGGAGTTCCCCCGGGGATCAGGTCATGGCTGAATAATGCCGTAGTTACTGCCTCGCTCACTGCGCTGGCGATCTCTTTTTCACGGGACAGTCGCACCTGTTTTTTTGTGGGGTGCACATTTACATCGACAAGCCCGGTATTAATCTCAAGGGAAAGGAAAGCAAAAGGGAACAGGTCTTTTGAGAGTAATGAACCATACCCCTCCTTAATGGCAGCTGTGATAGTTGGTGAAGATACATACCGTCGATTGATCGATATCATCATCCGCGATGTATCCTTGCGGACGAACGCAGGTCGCGATATAAACCCGGAGATCTTTATAAACGAAACTGACAGTTCTACCGGGATGAGGTCTTTCACTACCTCACTGCCATAGATTCGGGCAATCGTATCAGGGAGAAATGTGGTCCGATCCGTTACCAGCTGTTCACGCCGGTTAGAATACAGACGAAATGAGATCTCCGGGTGGGCAAGGCAGATGCCTTCCAGTATTGCATGGATATGTGCACTTTCTGTATTTTTACTCTTCTGGAATTTTTTCCGTGCCGGAGTATTAAAGAAAAGATCTTCCACGAAAACACTGGTCCCTTCCGGTGCCCCGGTTTCTGACACCTCAGGTTCTTTTCCCCCATTTACAACCACTTTTGTCCCGGAAACTCCTGTGCCGCGAAGTCGTGTGATCAGCGTGACGCGGGACACAGCGGCAATACTGGCCAGGGCTTCACCACGGAATCCGAGGGTATGGATATGAGTGAGATCTTCAATTCCGGATATTTTGCTCGTTGCGTGGGGGGTAAAGGCAAGACGTGCATCAGCCTGTGACATGCCACACCCGTCATCCACGATCCGGATACTTACTATCTCATCTGATGAAGAGGAGATATCAATACGAATTGATTGGGCACCGGCATCAATTGCATTTTCCACAAGCTCTTTTAAGACTGATGCAGGGCGTTCAACTATTTCACCGGCTGCGATCTTGTTGACTGTTGCCTGGTCAAGGATGTGGATAGCAGAAATATCATTACCGGTGTTCACGAATTATCTCCCTTCATTTTCCAGCATTTCCCGTAACTCGACTATCTTTGCCAATGCCTGTATGGGTGTCATCTCATCCGGATTGACGCTGGCAAGCTCGTCCAGTGCCGGGTGTTGTGCTGCTGATTTTGTTGTGTTGTCATCATCACATAAAAGGATCTGGGTATACCGTTGGGGACGGGTGCCGGAAGGTACATCGCGGTTCTTAGACTCGGTGAGGATACTTTCTGCACGCTCGGTCACTTTTTTTGGAATACCAGCAAGCCGGGCGACGTGAATTCCGTAACTTTTGTCGGTTGCCCCGGGAATAAGCTTTCTCAGGAAGACCACTTCATCTTTTGTCTCTTTTACGGCAAAATGACAATTTTTTACCCTTTTTAAGGTACCTTCCACCTCAACAAGTTCATGGAAATGAGTGGCAAACAGGGTCTTTGGGCCGGCGCCAGACCGCCCATGAAGATATTCGAGAACTGACTTTGCAATCGAGCTCCCGTCAGCTGTGCTGGTCCCCCTGCCGATCTCATCGAGGATCACCAGGCTTCTTTCAGTCACATTGTTGAGAATGTTTGCCAGTTCGAGCATCTCCACAAAAAATGTACTTTGTCCGCTTGCAAGATCATCAAAAGCACCAACGCGGGTAAATATCCGGTCAAGGATACCAATGCTTGCATGCCGGGCCGGAACAAAACTTCCTGCCTGGGCCATGATGCAGATGAGCGCCACTGCCCGCATGTAGGTGGATTTTCCCGCCATATTTGCTCCCGTGATGATCATAACCTGTGTACCTGAACCGGAAAGTTCTGTATCGTTGGGTACAAATGCTCCAAATACACCCTGTTCGACTACCGGATGTCGTCCTTCACGGATGACAATTGCATCACTGGTATTCAATTGCGGGCGTATGTAATCACGGGTCTGGGCAATTTCTGCAAGCGATGAAGAGACATCAATGACGGCGATACCCCGGGCAATAGCCTGGATATCCGGAATGACAGCACGGAGTTTTTCTATAAGCGCTGAATAAAGTTCCCGCTCAAGCGCAAGGACACGCTCATCAGCATTGGATATGATGGTCTCTTTTTCTTTCAGTTCAGGAAGCGTATAACGCTCACCGGTGGCAGTTGTCTGACGACGTTCGTAATGCGATGGAACAAGATGAAGATTTGGTTTGGTTATATCGATGTAGTAACCAAAGACCCTGTTATACCCAATCTTGAGAGATTTTATACTGGTCTTTTCACGTTCGTTTTCCTGGAGTTCTAAAATCCAGTCCTTTCCGGAATGCAGGACACCATTGAGAGAATCGAGCTCTGTTGAATATCCTCGCCTTATCACCCCGCCATTGCGAGAAATAGCGGGAGGATCATCCACAATTGCGCTCCGGATGAGATAGATACTATCGGGTAATGAAGGAAGATCTTCTAGTGCGTTGCTGACGGAATCAGGAATATCCGGGATATTGCAACCCTGAAACGAATTCCTCAGCTCTGGCAAAGATGCAAGCGATTCTGCCAATGCCAGAAGATCCCGGGGGCCTGCATTCCCGTACGCAATCCGTGCCACAATCCGTTCAATGTCTGCAAACCGTGTAAGAAGTGTCCTGATAGTGAGTCGCAGCGGTGTATATTTTATAAAAAAATCAATGGCATCCAGTCGTTTGTCGATTTCAACGATATCGGTGAGTGGGCGGGAAAGATGGCGGGTCAGCGTCCGGCTGCCCATTGGAGTTTTTGTCAGGTCCAGACAGGAGATGAGGGTCGATCCCTTTGACTCGTGGCGGATATTTTCTTTCACTTCCAGATTACGGAGAGTGATCGCGTCGAGCATCAGACCCTGCTCGGAGGAGCGCAAAGAAAGACTGCTTATATGGGTAAGAGGAGAACGTTGCGTTTCTTTTGCATACGTTAATGCCGCACCGGCTGCACGGACTGCCGCAGGAAATTCATCACACCCGTAGCCGGCGAGTGAGGCCACATGGAGGTGTCCCAGAAGTGTATTCCTTGCCTGTTGTTCGCAGAATTCCCCCTCGGGCTCGCAGGTAACAACAACTCCGCGGTCACGAACCTGCTGCTTCAACTCTTCTGCAACTGTTGATGGGAGGAGACATTCTGCAGGGCGGTAGCGGGCAATTTCTGATAGGATATTGAAGAAACCCGGGTCATGTTCTGTCATCGTGACAAAAAATTCTCCGGTCGAGATATCGAGGAATGCAAGTCCCCATTGTTTGTTTTTTGTATCAGGGCAGAGTGCAAGAAGACAGGAGCTGGCAGAAGAGGATATCATCGAACCGTCGATCACGGTACCGGGTGTAATAATCCGGACTAGTTCGCGCTTCACGATCCCTTTTGTATTTTTTGTATCCCCCACCTGATCGACAACTGCAACCTTATAGCCCCTGCCGACCAGTTTGGCGATATACCCGTCCGCTGCATGATAGGGCACTCCAGCAAGGGGGATCCGGTTGTCGCCGCTTTTTGAGCGTGAAGTCAGGACAATTTCCAGCTCCCGGGAAATGAGTTCTGCATCGCGTTCAAATGTCTCGTAAAAGTCACCGATGCGGAAGAACAGGATGGTATCCGGGTGTTGTTTTTTTATCTCCCAGTATTGCCGCATAACCGGGGTGGAATGAGTGGTCGGTTCCTTGTCACCGGTGTACTCCGGGGGAGACTCATGTATCATATCTCCAGAAAAATTGCTTCCGGATCAATTAATACCGATCTTCTTATCATACGTAGTCGATCATACGAAATTTTTGTGAATATACAGGATTACGACAGGAACTGAGATGACGAGCGCAATCATCCCAAACAAAAGGCCAAGAATAAAACCCATTTCGATAAAGCTTATGATCATCATCAGGATACTCACCGCAAAGGGTAAAGAACTCCAGAGGATCAGGATGCCAATGAGAGCAATAATACCAATCCCGATCGCCGCGTTTTTTGCATCCTGGTCACTCGGGGCAATTGACAGTACCAGGGTGAGCGTCAGGTACAGGTAAAGAATGAACCATGCATTAAATATCACAATGAGATTCCGGGTGAACATGCTGACGATACTGGTAACCAGAGAAAAAAAGGTATCAGTCGTCCCAATGTCAGGAATAAGGGAAGGAAACACGCATCCGAGATACTGTGAAAAAAACCAGGTACATCCTGCAAGCACAAGGGGAATGAAAAAGAGCGGGGCAGAACTGATCACTACATCACCAAAATAGGGGACTGCCGGTGCGGAATAGGTTACTGAACCTCCTTTTTCTGAAAAAAACACGATATTTTTTATTTTTGCGCCCATCAGGAGGCACCCGAGAACATGGCTTAATTCGTGAACTACGACCCCGGGAGCGCGTATTACATAATAAAAAGACCTCACCGGGATCACCCGGGCCCACAGAAAATCCAACCCCCGGGAAATAAATATCACTACGATTCCAGTAAGGAAAACGGTGAGAAATGAGGTTGTTATTGTGTCCATGGTAAAAAGTACCTATGATGTCTGGAATCAGATACCACATAATTACAGCTTTCATGCGGGAAAGTATTCTGAAAGTCTCATTATCTTTTGGAGCGATAGTACAGATATGAAGCCGGAAAATTTGTTACCGCGTGAAGCTTTCACGGGTGAGGAAATTTATAATAACCGGCTCATCAATGAAAAAAGTCCTTACCTTCTTCTTCATGCCCATAACCCGGTTGACTGGTATCCATGGGGTGACGAGGCATTTGCACGCGCAGCAAAGGAGGGTAAACTGGTATTTCTCTCAATAGGATATACTACCTGCCACTGGTGCCATGTTATGGCTCACGAATCGTTTGAAGATACCAGTGTAGCAGGATTATTGAATGGAAATTTTATTAATATTAAAGTTGATCGAGAAGAACGTCCGGATATTGACAGCGTTTACATGTCCGTATGTCAGATGATGACCGGGCAGGGAGGCTGGCCTCTCACTGTTGTCCTGACTCCGGAAAAAAAGCCGGTTTTTGCCGGCACCTATATCCCAAAGGAAAGCCGGTTTGGGATGACCGGACTTATTGATCTTCTTCCCAAACTTTCTCGATCCTGGAAGGACCGGCGTAAGGATATTATTGCTTCGTCTGAAGAAATTGCTTCAGCACTTGTTCAGGGACAGGAACTGGACCATGCACGGGATCCGGATATTTCTGTACTCGACCAGGGGTTTCAGGAACTGACCCTGAGATTCGATACGATACATGGCGGGTTTGGCCATGCGCCGAAGTTTCCGACACCTCATAATATTCTCTTTCTCTTGCGTTTCTGGAAACGGACGGGCAATAAACGTGCGCTCGAAATGGCGGAAAAAACACTTGATGCCATGCAACTGGGAGGTATCTGCGATCAGGTTGGAGGAGGTTTTCACCGTTATTCGACCGATGCACGGTGGAGGGTCCCGCATTTTGAAAAAATGCTGTACGACCAGGCGCTTCTCGTTATGGCGTATACCGAAGCATACCAGATAACCCAAAAACCGGAATTCCGGAAAACTGCAGAAGAGATTATTTCCTATGTCCTCAGAAACCTGACATCTCCTGAGGGTGCATTCTTCTCCGCAGAAGACGCAGACAGTGACGGGAGGGAAGGAGCATTTTATCTCTGGACTGCTGAAGAAACAGAGAGGGTGCTGGGACGGGAAGACGCAATTGTTCTTGCTCATGCTTTCAATGTGACACATACCGGCAATTATAATCACCAAAAAAATGAAATTGGACAAAATATTCTTCATCGTACACAAACTATCCCGCGGTTGGCATCTTCCTTCGGGATGTCTGAAATTGATTTTGCTTCCCGGCTTGAATCCATCAAGACCAGACTCTTTAACGCACGTGAGGCACGACCCCGGCCTGCAGTTGACGATAAAATCCTGACTGACTGGAATGGACTTTTTATCTCCGCGCTTGCCCAGGCGGCACGAACCTTCAGGAATGAGAAGTACCTTGATGTTGCCAGACGCGCCATGCAGTTTATCTTATCAGGTATGCGCGACGCCGCCGGGGGACTGCTACACCGGTACAGGGAAGGGGTTCCTGCGATCCCGGCATTTGGTGACGATTATGCATTTATCATAAAAGCATTGATTGAACTGTATGAATCAACATTCGAACCGGGTTTTCTTTCATCAGCACGTGAACTGAATAACTGGTTCCTGGCGCATTTCTGGGACAAGGTTCAGGGAGGGTTTTTCACCGTATCAGATACCGCTGAAATTCTCCTTGTCCGTAAAAAGGAAATTTACGATGGGGCAATACCGTCGTGTAACTCTGTTGCCTTCGAAAACCTCGTCAGACTTGCGCATCTTACCGGAGATGCGGCGACAGAAGAGAGAGCCTCGGTTCTTTCAACAGGATTCTCAGGAATAGTCCGGCAAACGCCGTTTGCGCACACGTGGTTCCTGTGTGCTCTTGACAGCGCCATAGGACCCCTTCATGATGTAGTAATTGTTGGTAAACGGGATAGCAGTGATACACGTGAAATGATCGATGCGCTGGAGAGCCATTATCTTCCCAACGTATTGGTACTATTCCGTCCAATCGGGGAATCGGATTACCTTCTTACCAGCCTTGCACCTTTTACGCGGACTCTCTGCCCGATCAGTGAAAAAGCGACTGCATATTTCTGTACCGGGCATACGTGCGCGATCCCCACTACGGAAGTACATCAGATGCTGGAACTACTTGGATGTCCGGACTCAGAAAAAAAGATTTAATGAAGTCAGAGATTTTTTAGTGCAATGAGATCTTTCACACCCACCAGTTTCCATACAAGTGAACGCTCCTCTTCAGCGATTGCAGCAGGCGGATCCAGAGGTGAATGACCGAGGGCAGCGAGAATGTTGCAGGAAAGATTCCTTTCAACAACCAGGTCAACGAATTTCTCCCGGATTATCTTTTTTTCAATAGAATCCTGAACCTCCTCAAGGTAACCCTGGAAAGTCACAAACATGTATGAAGAGAGGTCTTTTGTATATTTTTCAATTTCAACAGAAACGTAAGGACTTTTTCGGAAATGTTCGATTTTTTTACCATATTTTGTTGAAAGGAAATAGAGGAACGATCCGTCAAAGACGTAAAGGAAGGGAGCAATATAGGGATATTTTTCTCCCTGGAATGCAATTCGGCAGACGTAACCCTTTTCGATCAGCCGATCATACTCCTGTTTTTCCATTCGCGGGATTTTTAATATGTCCATAAAATCACACCATTGGAATTCCCAACATGACCTGATAAATCTTATTAATTTTTTTTAAACTATGAGATGGTTATTTCTCCACCGGGAACCCTGCTTTATTCCAGGCAGTCATTCCTCCAAGAACATTGGTTACTGAATGATATCCGTGGATTTTCAGAAAGCTTGCTGCAAGACTCCCCTTATACCCTGCATCGCAATAAACTACCATTGGTTCTTTTTTTGGAAGTTTATCAAGATTCCGGGGAAGCTCTCCGACATATATGTGGTGCGCCCCCGGGATATGACCTGCGGTACGCCAGTTTTTGATATCCCTGACGTCGAGAATAAATGGCTTTTCCCTTGAAAGCAGTTCCTCCAACTGCTGCACAGAACATGTCGGTACAGTGTCTATCTCCTGGGCTGCTTTGATCCACCGGATAAAACCTCCGGAAAGGACACCCTCAAGGGAATCGTATCCAAGCCTTAAAAAATGACGGCTCACCAGATCAAGGTCGAGATTGAAGTCATCCACGAGGATAACCGGCCTTTGATAATCGAGAAACCAGCCCATAAATGCAGACAGCCCTTCACGCCAGATAGATAAACTGCCCGGGACATGCCCCGCCCCAAAACTGGTAGGCGAACGAATATCCACGATCTGGCACCCGGATTTCCGGAAATTATTTACCTCCTTAATCGTGAGCGGTTTCACGTGCTTTAACCGGTGTAAGAGGGGGGGGCCGTTTTTGTTACACTTTTCCATGTGCCGGAAATAAGGAGGGAAATAGGGTTTTTCATTTACTCTTCTGGTCACAAAAGTTTCCTGGTCAAGGGTAAGCTGGGGATTGGTGAGTTTTTCATACCCGATAGTCGTCAGGGGATGATCAGCGATTTGTTCTCCGCAGACTGAGCCTGCGCCGTGTGCCGGACAGACAATAACTCCGTCACCAAGAATAAGAAGTTTGTTCACAATGCTCAAATAAATTTTTTTTGCCATTTCCTCATTTCGCAATTTGCCGTAAAAATCTGTTCGACCAATATCACCTGAAAAAAGAGTGTCGCCACAGAAAACGAGATACGGCTTATCCGACACTTCACGGTCCCTGACAATAATGGATATACTTTCTTCCGTATGTCCCGGAGTCTCCAGAATGGTGAGTTCCAGGGATCCCAGGATAAATGTTTCACCCTGCACTACAGGTTTTCCATAAGAAAAGTCCAGATTAGCACCATGGTAGATGGCAGCACCACAACAATCAGCCAGCTCCTTCGAACCAATAATATAATCTTCATTCCTGTGAGTTTCAAAAATATGAGAAATCACCAGTTCATTCCGGCCGGCAATATCCAGATAGATTTCACAGTCACGACGAGGATCAATCACAGCTGCAATCCCCGCGGATCCAATGAGATATGAGTTATGGGCAATCCCCTCGGAAACGATTCTTTCTAAAAACACTTCTGTTCTCCCTGATGATGGATTACACACTTTCTCGGTATATAGATTTTGAAAGTGGAGCAAAGAAAAGATCAAATTATCTTACTTTTCAGAACCGTACCGATAACTATGAAAAACAGGCTCTGTTTTTCCTTCGGACATTCTCTCCCGGATGAGGTTACAGATTGTATTCAGGTTCACCGGAATATAACCAATTGCTTCTGCACTTACATTAACCCGGCGATTTAAAAAATCGATGAACGGATACCTTGGAAGGTCATCGTTATGGTGATGACCATGGATTACCCAGCCATCAAAAGTTTTGGGGATTTTTGCCGGATCATGGATTAGCAAAAAATGAAAGCCACCATAATCGAGGATAGCAGAAGGAACTGCACAAAGTTCCGGATCATCATGATTTCCTTCAATAAAGGTTATATTTCCTTTGAGTTTTTTTCTGTACTCCAATGCTGACATAGCTTGTAGTCCGTACCGTAAATCCCCCAGGTAATACACACGGTTTGCCGGGGAAATGGTATAGTTCCAGTTTTTTATCAGCACATGATCCATTTCCTTTACATCAGAATGGAGGAATGGCCGTGAACAGTAGCGAATGATATTGGCATGACCGAAATGCAGGTCAGAAATCAGGAAGATATCGTCCGGGTGTGAGAATCGGGGATCCAACAGTTCAAATCCAGAGTGCTGACGGTACCGTGCAAGTGTTGTCTGCCAGGATTTAGTGTCATGAGAGTAATCGCCACCTATCCAGCATTTCTCAAGAAGGTCATATTCAGCAAAGATTTTTTCTCCACGCATAATTGTGATCCGGAGCCCGGTTTCATCGATGGGAACAGGTTGTACCATATGCTCTGCTTTTCCATTGACCAATCTTCCCAGAAGAGTCCCCAGCCATAAAGGCAGACCATGTGAGCGATCCTTTTGCACCTGATCGGTCAGGGAAGCATAAATTTTCGACGCCTGATCGTCATCCATTCGGTTGGCTATCGTAACATGGAACCACTTGCTGTCTGGATTGGCATCCCAAAGGTTATGACTCAGGGCTATGTTGGACAATAATTCCGCGAGGGAGGTCGTAAGTGCACGAAGCTGATCTGAGGGCTGAACAGAAAAGGCAATCACGCTGCCATGACTACCTTTACGCAGTTCCCATCCCCCGATAATAAAAGATACAGGATCAAACTGGGTCGCAACCCTTCCGACAGCCTCAATAAGGTCTCCGGAGGAGATATCTGCTTTCAGCGAAAGTGGCCCAAAAAGGGTAAGATGAGGATGGGGCTCCAGGTAGTTGTCTATTGAGAATATACGACCAAGAGAAGAAACGATCTCCCCGATCCGCCATTTTGTCATCGCTAAACGAATCTCAACGAGATAGATATCATCCATGTAAAGCAGCCTTCACATTATTTCTATAGGTGGCATGAATGGTTAAATCTTTGATTTGAATTTTGAACTTAACAGAAAATAAAAATTAACGAGGGATCGTATCAGCCGGTAAATATTCCACCGATGATAAAAAGGTGTATAGCACCATTTTAACCACTAAAATTGTTTTGGTAGTAACGAAAGAAAATTACTATGATAAAAGTTCCCGGATTCATCATGAAAAGCTTTACTTTTTCCGATCGATCAAAAGCTTAAATACCGGTCAACAATCAATGAGGCGATAGTGACTGTACCGATACCTGACCCACTCCTGAGATTGGATAGCTCGGTTCCTGCGAAGTGATTCCGTCCGATCCCCATCCCATTTTTATTTTGGGGGTTTATCGCATTTGGGGATGCCACCGCCGCCGGGGCGAGACAATGGCGTGTGCTTGGTGTTGAAACATGCAGTATTCATTCAACAAAAAATGAGAATTTTTAGTCGCTGGAACTGGATTACACCAGAAAAAAATGATTCCTGAAAATCACTTTATTTTGATATTTTTGAACCTTCAATGAATATTAAACCTTTTTTTCAGAGTCAGGAAAAAATTCTAAAATAATGAATGCATATGTCAATACCCATTACCCTCTAAACAATAGCGGGAGTACAATATAACGTGGATCAGAATAATAGCCCTCTTAAAAATGTTCCGGCACCGGTCACAACGTTGCTATTTGACATGGATAATACTCTCTTTGACCTTATCGGGGCCCAGATTGCAGCGTGCCAGGCAGTTGTCCGGCAATTAGGATACACAGAGGGAGAAGAGCTTTTCGCTTATTTTTTATCCACGGCTCATAGTTTTGAATCTCACGAAAATATCCGACAGTATATGGAAGAAAGGAAAATCCCCCTTGATGATATATTCCGGAATGTCTGTGGCCTGTATGAGAAAGAAAAGCTCCACTCCATAACGCCATATCCTGGTGTTTTGGAGACACTCTCTTCTCTTCGGAAAAAAGGATATGTCATGGGGATTGTGACCGATGCACATTCCCGTGATGCAACAATCAGACTCGAAAAAACCGGATTACTCCCTTTTTTTTCCGGAATGGTTGCTTTTGATATGACCATGGTGAAAAAACCTGCACATGAACCGTTCATTCTTGCCCTTGAAATGTTGGGAGCCGGTATCCACGAAACGATATTAATCGGGGATAGTCCCCGCAGGGATATCGAACCCTGCAGGAAGATAGGTATCCGGACCGTTTATGCGAGGTACGGAGACAGGTTCTCAGATCACCGATCACCGGTTCCGGCAGATTTTATCATCGATTCAATCGCAGAATTACCCCTGATTCTCGGTAGACTGTAAAAATGAAGATTTTTAGGATATGGTCCAAAAATCTCCGAACACCGCAAAAAGAAGGTATAACAGCGATTTTCCCTGAAAATCCTTACAATTTTCTTTAATAAAGCGAAATTAACCAAAACATAAAAAAAGCATCAGATAAAATAAAAACTATGTACGTTCCAACCAGGATCTTTTTCACCAAAGGGGTAGGGGTCCATAAAGACCGCCTTGCATCTTTTGAACTTGCGTTGAGGAAGGCTGGTGTTGAAAAGTGTAATCTTGTGTACGTTTCAAGTATTTTCCCTCCGAAATGTAAACAGATCTCAAAAACCGAAGGATTAAGGTGCCTCCTGCCCGGGGGAATAACATTCTGCGTCATGGCAAGAAATGAGACAAATGAACCCAACCGCCTGGTATCAGCTGCGATTGGACTTGCCCTTCCCAGTGATTCAGAAGAATACGGGTACCTTTCCGAGCACCATGCGTATGGAGAGACAGAAAAAAAGACGGGAGAATATGCTGAGGATCTTGCGGCAACAATGCTTGCCACTACGCTGGGCATTGAATTCGATGTCAATGCAGCATGGTCAGAACGTGAACAAACCTATAAAGCAAGCGGAAAAATAATCAAGACACAAAATACCTGCCAGTCTGCGGAAGGCGATAAAAACGGCCTTTGGACAACAACAATTGCTGTGGCTGTTTTTATCTAAATCCGGGACATGTTGTTTTTCTCCATCAGGTAAAAGCGATAGAATATAGTTTCTGCCCATGGAAAATGTGCATGAAAACCTAATTTTTAAAATAGTAGTGAGGCTTTGTTGAAATCCTTTTTTTTCACACCATTTTCGAATTCTCTCTGGCCGCTAAGAGGGTTACCCCGTCTTTCTCCAGTCGGGAAACTGCCTAAAGGAGAGATACCCCGGATTACCTCGTTTGGGATTATTCACCAACATTTCGAGGGGCTATCTCACTTTGGGGGACATGCGGCTGGGCGGAAGAACCATGCAATGGAGCATGCAAGATCGATTTCATGTGTTCATAGGATTTCAAAAAAGATTGTATTACGATAAAAAGCAGTCCACCAATNNGCTGATTGGCGTATTTTCCGGGCGAGATTCATGACTGCAATCCGGGCCGGACTATCGGCCGGAATTTGGGAAACCGGCGTTGCGGCAAGATCCGCAGCCTCAATATAAGAGTCGTCAGGAATAATCGCGATCGGGAGGTTGTGGCCAATGTCTACGGGGGCAGCACCTGATTTGAAACGATTGAAGACAATCTGAATTCGGGACTCTTCAAGACCGAGCTGGGTCGCAATCTCCCTTATCCGGCCGATAGTGCGTAATCCTCTTGCACCCGGATCACTCACTACAAGCAGCATATCAGGTTTTCCTATCGTCCCCCTGCTGATATGCTCCATGCCAGCTTCTGTGTCAATAACAATAAACCTGTATTGTTTTTCAAGCTGAATCATGCATTCGGATAAAAGGTCGTTAGCGAAACAATAACATCCGCTTCCCTCAGGACGCCCCATCGCGATAAGATCAAACCCTTCAGCTTCGACAAGGGCCTGGCGAAACCGGAACCTGACATAATCATGGCGGTTCATTCCCGGAGGAATAGTGCGCGAGAAGGCCTCCTCCCGCATACTGCCAAGGGTTTCGCGCACGTTTACACCAAGTGCCTCATGCAGGTTGGCATTCGGGTCGGCATCGACAGCGAGAACGGGAGTCTCAGTCAGTTCTATGAATGAACGGATTAGCAGGGAACTGATAGTAGTTTTCCCGGTTCCTCCTTTCCCGGATACAGCGATGATAAAGGGAATTTTTTGCATGGTCTGATTCCTTATTATTATAGGTCAGAGGGATTAGACATACAGTCTCTTTTTCTCCGGATGCGTCTCGAAATTTCGGCAGTTGTCTGCATTATTGCAAGGGCACCAGCCCGATCAGCAAATCGTATCCCGCAACTTGGGGTGATAAGTGACTGGGAATCAAAAAGTTTTTCTGTAATCCGTGAGCAGAGCTGGGTCCTGATAGCCATATACATTTGATAGATTGAATCAGTTGTTTCGGTGATAAAAATTTTGTATTCTGCCGGAACGATACCCCAGGAAACAATCCCCCCACGTTCCATATATGCAATGATCGAATCAGCATACAANNGTGTTCGAACAACAATGGATGCCGAGTCCGCCTTCCACCAGGGCAGCGATATCTTCCCACCCCGACCTGACGGTTTCTTTATCAATGGGCACGACTGACGAGCCCAGTGAGGCCAGGTAGGGCTCGTTCAAAACAACGATTGTTTCCAAAACTCCGGTTCTTTTTCTCATCTCCATTTCGCACCAGTGCGCCTTGAGTGCGATCATTTTTGAAATCATATCGGCTAGTTGAGCATCATAGTAGATCGGTCGCTTGTTCACATCAACTACCTGCATGCCAAAAGTGACCGGTCCGGTCACCTGACATTTCAGTACTTTTGCGCAGGGGAGCTCATGTGACATCATTTCTATGAAACCGGAGGCATATTCCTTATGGAAGCAATAAGGGGAGTAATTACCTTCGACATAATCCAGATATATCCGTTCCATCGCGACAGTCTGGTCCACTGTGCTGTCAAAAAGGAGTCGGTCATCCCGAAAAATTCGTCCCGGTAGTTGTTCAGAATCATTAAAAACAATACTTTCCAGTTGCCCCCGGTCCGGAAGAGTCGGGGTAAAAGGGAATTCAGGAAAGATATCCAGTACGTCCCTGCAGGCTACTACAGGATCGGTATGCGGAAGTGCGCCGACACCTGTTGCCAGAGAATAGGGGGAAGCGATCATTTTTGCCATATGATTATCCCTTCCTGAGCCTGCAGGATTCCAGTAGTTTCTGGACTATCGGAAATAAGGTGAGATCCGTGTGGGGAATAAAAGTACTCGAGGTATATTCGTCCATGAATGAAGGTTCAGCATTGAGTTCAATATATGCGATTCTGTGTGCAATATCGTCGAGGGTTTTCCGTTCTCTCCGGTTAACCAGTGCAAGGTTTGCACCGGTAACCGCGCCATTCCCGATATTTTTTATGCGATCCAGACCGATCTCCGGTATTAATCCTATAATTGTCGCATTTTTCTTGTTTAAATAATTTCCAAATGCTCCGGCAAAGTAAATGGTGGAGATATCCTGCCTTGTCACTCCTGCTTCCTTCATTAAAGTAACACAGGCGGCATGAATCGATGCTTTACTCATGATCAGGTTCTTGATATCATTTTCCGTTATGACGATATCCTTCCCTATATCGGTTTCATCCGCAAAGACCACAACGAACTCCGGGAAGTGATTCCCCGTCCGAACTCTTTTGTTGTTGATGCTGGTATTTATCCGCCCGGTCCTGTCAATAACGCATGCAGAGATAAGCTCTGCAAGGAGATCAATTAGTCCAGAACCGGTAATCCCCCTGGGTTTGACATTGTTGATTGTGGAAAATGTGGTAGAAAGTGTGATTGGATCGACAGTAATCTTCTCGATTGCCCCGGGATTTGCCCTCATGCCAAAAAGGACTTCTCCCCCTTCAAGTGCCGGCCCGGCGGCTCCAGCGCAGGAAAACATCCAATCCTTGTTACCCAGTACAATTTCGAAGTTTGTCCCGATATCAATCAGTAGCGAGATCTCTTCGCGTTCACCCATCGCGCATGAAAGAATATCCGCAATAATATCGCCCCCGATAAAATCGCTGACCGCAGGAAAGACAAAAAGCCCACAATTCTGATTTCCGGTAATTCCAATCCTGCCTGCCGCGACTGACAACGCACGCTGGACCACCGGAACATAAGGTTCCGCAATGATGTACCCGGGGTCAATCCCGAGCAGCATATGGGTCATTACCGTATTACCCGCAACCACCACTTCATAAATATCCTCACGATCTATACCCGCGGTGTTTGAAGCGGAAGTAAGAGCAGTATTGATGCTCTCCGTTGCGAGAGACTGGAGTCTGGCAAGACCGTTTTTCTTTGCAAAATTCACGCGGGCAAGGATATCTTCCCCGCAGCTGATCTGCTTGTTGTAATTCGAGGCGACTGCAAGAACAGTGCCACTGACCAAATCCCAGAGNNAGCCGGGTAAGGTCGGGAGAGGGATCAGCAAGGCTTGGTGGCTGAAGTTCAACATAATATTTCCTGACTGAGGGGTGCAACTCAATCTCGGTATCCCTCCCTTCAACCAGAATTTTTTGTTCCTGGATAAGGGTGTTCTCGGGAATAATTACCTGAAGATCACCCTGCACGGTCGTTTCGCACGCAAGACAGGCGCCTTTTTTCAGTTCATCGTCAGTAAAAAATTTTCCATATTTCTGCTGGTCAAATTCGGTTTTTCCGGATTGTAAATAGACCACACACTTGCCACATTTACCCTGTCCTCCGCAAACAACATTGATATTGAGCCCTGCCTTCTGGGCTGCATCCAGAATCGTGCTTCCCCGGGCTACATCGATCTTTCGGTAACTCGGAAGAAAGGTTACTGTGCGCATGGTTCTCTTTTGTCCTCACAATATATGGGATGAAAGATAACAAATATCCTGCGTTCACTATTTCCTGACTTTTTTATATCAGATAATAAAATAAAGAGAAAAAGAAAAAGTCATTTTTTCAGTTTGTTCCATTCTTCATGAAGGTATTCTCCGATCTCCGCAGCATCGCGGGGTCCGACCAACACTTTCCACCCTGTTGCTTCTTCAATCCTTCCGGAAAGAGGAGATGCATACCCCGGTATTATGAGTTTTTTATGAGACACTTCCCGTTCCACCTCAAATTTCTTCAGTGAGTCCCGCACCAGGGTCTCATTGAGTTTTCCGGCAGCTACTGCGGTCAGGACTGACAGACCTTCAGTATCAACAATCAGAAGGAAACAGGGAATTTTAGAAGACTCAAGATACCCTTCAAGAGTAAAGAACGTCAGTGAAAAGTTCACGGTCATGAGGACGGGTGCGTCTTTTCCCGGGATTCCGACCCTGTATAACCCAGGATTCATCTGGATTGGCTTCTGGGGATCGGTGTAAATGTTCTGTCGCAGAGTATGAGCTGCTTTCGCAGACTCTTCAGATAATGGAGGAGTGATAATTACGGATGCATATTTTACAATACCAAGTGCGATTGCGGCGTCCTGAAGGTTGGGATGTGTGGCATCAAAAAATACCGGATAACCGAGATCGGGGACAGCCCGTGTTATAGCAAGCTGCCGTACGGCCGTTGAAAGGGATAAGTAATCCCCAAGGGACTGAGGACAAAGATCCATTACCATTTTCTTAACACCTTCTTCACCGCAGGATTTGACAAGGCCGATAAGATTATCCAGACCGTTGGCTTTGACTACCAGGGGACAACTGTGTTTTTTGGCAAGGGCACACATTTCCCTGAAATTTTCCTTCGTTGCGGAATGGATAAGGGGGCGGTAGCTTCCGACCTGGATGAGTGCTGCATTAAACGCCTCCAGATCTTTTGATATCAGTACAAGAGGGAGATCGGCATTTTCCTCAACTGTGGCAACCGCCCGGGCAAACGCCTCCACGGTACCACTTGAATTTTCAATCGCTATACCGTTAAATCGTAGATCCGTACCAACCCGGGTAAATACTTCATCCCGGACCCGTTTGGTGACCTGAGTAATCTCTTCGGAGGACTGGGTGTCAAAAACCTTGAAAAGAATTCCCGGGGGATGATAAAATGTTTTGTCATGACGATACAGAACAAATTCTTCGCCAACAGAAAACGACCTTTCCCCCACACCGAGTTTTATCAGACGGATGGGTGGGCGTGTTGTTGCCCCAAGTACGGATTTTGCACTTTCATCCAGATACGGGCAGAGGTCAATATCCGCTTTTCCGCTGGCAAGTTTCATGGCAAAAGTGAGACATGTTGGATCTCCGCATTCCTTGCAGTTCTTTTTGGGAAGGAGTTTGTAAATGTCCAGCGCTTTTAGTGCCATCGTTATTTCACCCCGGTAAGATCAATTTTTTTATTAATGCTCGCAAATGCACTTTTAAGCATACCTATTGTTTTTGGATGCCGGACGCAGATGATCTCGGCACCAGCTACGGCAGCAGCTATTCCGGTATAAAATTCCCACTGCACAGCCATTTCATCCTGTCGCGCCTGATCTGCTTCCCTTACTTCTTTGATGTTCAAAGAGTCAATAGCTGAACAGATTATCGGCATAGCAAGATCCGAATCACCTTTTAATGCTGAAAACCGGATCCGTTCAATCGCTGAATACGAATACTCAAAACCATAGCCAAGTGCACCGGTATAAGGATCGATTATGATATGATCGCGCTGAACACCGATCTCCTTTAAAAGGATATTGAGTTGTTTAGCGAGATTGACATCGATGGGGGACTGGGCGATAAGCGAATGGTTGTACGCCAGTGCGGCCGCGGCAATACTCCTGTACCGGCTTGCCTCCGCAGTCCCAAGAAGAAGTTTTTCTCCTTCCCCGGACTCGCCACATTTCTGAAAAATTTCGCTGTCTATCCGTGGCTCGTTACTTCCTTCGATGATCAGAGGAAGACCCGTTTTGCTAAGAACGGATTCCACGGTTTTTCCAACAGAGGAAATATCGGAAAAATTTCGCTGACGGGTACTCGTGAGGTACAGACGAATAAGATCAGCGCCATAGGCGGTTTCAGCCGTCTTTGCCCAGTCGTCAGCAGAATTAACCAGGTCGCCACAAAAACGCCGGATTATCGGTGACCAGTATTCCGGATTGTCACAGATCTCGAGGGCAACCAGGGGCATCGATGATGAGAGATTATTGTCAAGAAACGGGAGCGTTGTTCCCCCGCCGATTTGATAAGACGTTTTTCTTGTGCCTCCTTCGGCCACAGTAGCTCCGAGCGTGATCCTGCCAACTGTACCGGTCCAGCCAAACTTCAGGTCGTATCCCATACGGTTCCCTCACACAAGGGGTTTCATGAAAAGGGCTGGATGCTTCATCTTCTCAAGGTAGGAAATAAGGTCTTCGATCGTCGTTGCTTTGGTTTCATCTGCTATCTTTTCAAAAAGATCAGATTTGGCATTGTCGGAAAGTTTTTTCATCAGCCGGGTCTTCAGTTCTTCTTTAAGCTGGGATGGCATCCAGACCAGTCGTTCTATACCCCCTTCACCCTGTAAGAACCGGTCTGACAGAATATAGTTTTTCGATATGCCTGCAAATCCGGGAGTCTGTGCACCTCCGCCGATGGTCCCAGCAAGCGTGGAGAATGTCATACCGGACGGTGTAATACCTTTGTATTCACGGTTTACGACCATTATTCCGTTCACCTCGGGGAGCATGAGGGCAATACATTCAAAACAACCACAGCAGGTCATCGGATATTCCATCACACTGTAAAGAGAACAGCGATCGATTTCACCATGGCTGGCTTTTTTCACAAATTTATTAACTCCTTCATACTCCCCGTTCTGGGCATTCAGGGCAGTCCCTTTATCGATAGGCTGGTTTGCACCTGAAGGAGCAATTTCATAAGCAATTTTTCCATCGAGCCAACTTATAGCTCCGCAGAGGGCAGGGTGTTCTGGTGTTATTACACATACATGATTGGGGGCAAACGTCTGGCAGAGGGTGCAGGAGTAATACGTGTTTACATCAGAATCCCGCATCCCCTTAATACGGGCATCCCTCTCCTCATACACCCTTTCTGCTTCCTTTTTTGCTGCCAATACCTGTGCTTCATCAGTAATCAGGGTGACGGAAACTGCATCCAGCAACTGGGGAAAATCCATCCGGAATTTGCTTGCAAGGAGCTTTCCTATATGCTCAATTTTTATCCCTTTTGCAACAACCTCTTTTGAAATCCTTACCCATATAATATCCCGCTGCGCAACATGCCACGATCCCTCCCCGTAATTTACGAAATTATGTATACGTCGCTCAAGAACCGGCTCATAATCTTTTTTCATCATCTTTCCGGTGACATTAATAAGGATTGCAAGAGGGTAGGCACCTCCCTCTTGCATTGCCTCAATTTCTGGTCCTATCACCGTCACCTGCCCATCCGTGACTTCATCAGGGTTAACCATTCGTAACAGTTCAAAAGCCGGAGATCTCCCTCCCCCGAACTCCACATACATCTCCTCTTTACGGATACTCTTTCCTTCAAATGCAGGAGAACAGCCCATCGGGATGGGAATAGCGGTGATATTCACGCGAATCCCCTTTATATCCATCCCACGGCGCACAACCTCTTCAGGTAGTACTGGTATCCAGTCCCCCCCCTCGTAGTCTCCAAGAGAAAGGATGGGGAACCCGAGCACACGCATCGCGTCGACCATTGCTATTTCCTGATCAGAGAGTCCGGGAAAGACCATCACAATCGCTTTTGCCCTTTCAGCAGAATAGGTTAATAAACGATGAATATCACCTGGAGTTACCCCCCCGAACATCATTGCCACCCGGGCGATGATATCAACAAAATGAATTCCATATATAGGCTTTGAGCCAAGAGGGATAAGCCGATAATCGAGACCTAATTTCACCCCGGCCTGGGAAAGGGATGAGATGACTTCGCCGGCAAGGAATGTGAGCATGTATTTTTCCTGCAATTCGCGACATATTGCAGCAGCCCGGTCTGCATTTTGAGGTGAACCGACCACTAGGGCAAGACCCAGGATGCTGCCATCCACCAGTGAATAACCCAGTTTCCGGATAACGGTATCATCAATAAATCCGGTATAGGGCGAAGGTTCCTTGCCTTCAGCGGCTGTTCTTTCCGCAAGAATGCATTCCGAAGCAACGAGGGCATTCCGGGTGGTCTTTGAATATACCTCAAGTGCAGCCTTCTGTTCATGGACCGCTATTCCGGTAAGGGCAAATGAGATGGGAAGATGATATGCGGTTTCACTATAGGAAAAAGGGTGTTTTATAGCTGTAATCATTTCTTTCAGGTGTTCTTCACCATTTTTTTTCGCTGATTTAACGTCAGTCATTGGTTAATTCACTCTGATCATGGGTTATATGGTGGAACAGATATAGTTTCTTCATTAGGTAAATAGTACAGATTTCCCTCTATTGATTTTTTTTTGGAATGACAAAAATATTTATTCTCAATAATTATATTCTGCTAAACAAGAGGCCGGAAATGGTTGGTTCGGGTTATAATAAATATTATTTCTCATTTATCGTGCTCAGTATAATGATCGGTCTCGGTCAGCCCGTGATGGCACAGGGTGAAAATATTTCAATATCCTATCGTGGAGCCGGGGGATATTTCGTTGGGGATATGATAATCTTTGACGGAAAAAATTCTGCGGGGAATGACACCGTGTTGGAAATTTCCGGCCCGAATCTCGCCCCTCTCGGTGTTCCTCTCGATAACCTGAACGGGATGCCGGGCACAGGAACCCTTGTTCCCGTGAACAAGGATGGGTCATGGAAATTTATCTGGTATAGTTCAAAAAGTATCGGTGGAGAAAAATTAGAAACCGCACGCTATACCATAACAGCTGCCGATATCAGGAGTCCGGAAAAAACATCTTCAACTTCAATTCTCTTGAAAAAGCCTGAATTCTACATCAATCCAGTGTCGAATCCAATAAATGTGGGAGATTATATACAACTGAACGGGTACGTTGAACAAGGGACTACACAAGTAAGGATTGATATATCCGACTCTACCGGAACACTCCTTCGTACATATACTATCTCAGTCGGTGGATCCGGTTACTTTGACTATGGGTACCGTGTTGACATACCGCCGGGGCAATATTCCATTGTTGTCAGCAGCCCAAGCCAGCAGAATACCCTCAGGACCGTTCTGACGGTAATATCATCGGCCGTGAAATCGCCTGTACCCACATCCACTCAGGTCCAGACGTCTATAGAAAATGTAACGGTGACGGGAACAACTTCGCCGGTTGCTAAACGGCCGGTTCCCCTGTCCACTCTCACTATAATTACCGGGCTTATTATTTCAGGAACNNTCTTGAAGAAATTCTCTTTTATTGCTCATATGCCAAATATGCCGGGTTCACTTCACCGGGCAGCGGAAATTATTTTAAAATATGGGGGAAATATCAACCGCATACAATACGACCGGCGTATAGATCCCGAAACAGTATTTTATGAAGTTACCGCTTCTGAAGAGGCATTCGCGAAGATAACCCGGGATCTTGCAGGAATCGGGTATCTCCAGACTTCGCTAAGACCATTAAATTTTCTAAAATTCTGCGTTTATCTCCCTCATCAGCCCGGAGCCCTGCATGAATTCCTGAGCTATACCACATGTGTCGGAGCAAATATTGCATTCATTGATTTTGATGAAAAAGGGAGGCATCCGGACCGTCTTAAAGTCAGTCTTAACCTCGAACAGAGCGCTGTGGCAGATCAGCTTCTGAACCAGCTGAAATCGCGCTACCGCCTTGAAATACTTGAATACGATACTACAGGAAAAAATCTCGATGATACGGTCTTTTATGTGCGTTACGCACAGGCAATACGTGAACTCATCGGTGAATCTGAGGAAGATTTTTTACTTACCTTCCTTGCTGATATCAATCATATCGTACAGGAACTGATGGACCGGGGAAATGATCCCCGAAAAGTATTCGAAAGTGTTCTTTTAACCGGGCAGACATTATATTCGACAACAAAAGAAAGTTTTTACGGCGATATCCAGAAATTCCAGCTAACCGAGCAAACCTCCCTTTTCTGCTGCCAGATGCCCTGTGGAGGAAATATTTTTATGGTCTCCACCCCGGACGAAGAAGTCCTTATCGATACCGGTTACGGCATATATCATCAGGATATAATGTCTATGCTTTCCTATTATAGCCTCGGGAAAGAGCATAAGTTATCAAGGATTATCGTCACTCACGCAGATGCAGATCATTGCGGGGCTGCAGGCTATTTTACCCTCCCGGTTTTCATGCATGAAGGAACCCTTGAGATCATCAAAAAGAACAATCGTGCGTTCGGATCCCGAAACGAGCATTCCGTGCTTGAAGCGTTCTATACAAAGATGATCAATCTCTTCTCAAAATTCAGTTCCCCGGTAAAGATACAGTGTTTCGATAAAACCCCTTTATCAACCCGCGGTATTTTTCCCGTGCTGGGCATAATTACTATCGGCGATTTTGAATTTGAAGTTCTGGAAGGCCTCGGAGGGCATACCTGGGGACAGATCTACCTGTACTCCCGGAAGAGAGGGGTGTTATTCACCGCAGACAGTGTAATCAACTTTTCAAGTCTTACCAGAGAACGTGCGGATTACAACTCACTTGCGGCTTTTCTTGTAACTTCAGTCAACGTTGATAGTGATCTGGCAAATAAAGAGCGGAAAGCACTGCTTGAGCTTGCTGCAGAGACCGACAAAGCGCTTTTTCCAACAGGCAGACGATGCCTTATCTGCGGGGGGCATGGTGCCGTGTCTGTTCTTGAAGGAAGCAAACTTGTTACCTGTGGAAACATCGAGCGTTATTCACCACACATTCATAATTCAAACAAAAAACCTGCATAAAAATATATTTTACTTTGAAAAAATTATCAGAGAACTATAAAGTAACTATAGGGTAGATTTCCTGATATCAAGAATTCCGGTCGGCAGATAGCAGACTACGAAATTCTCATCTACTAGTGATTGCAACATTTGTGAGAGAATCATGGAAAGCCACAGAGTACAGGATATGATGCGCCTGATGGCATCAAAGATCCGGGCAATCGCCAATATAATATCAGATAAAGACGTCGAAAAATTTATTTCCGAACTCCTCAATGCAAAACGTATCTATGTAATGGGTGCCGGACGATCCGGTCTTGTTGCCAAAGCATTCGCAATGCGACTTATGCATCTGGGTCTGCAGGCATTTGTTGTGGGAGAAACGATAACTCCGTCAATGAGCAAAGGGGATATCATGGTTATATTCTCGGGGTCCGGACGGACGAAGACTATCGCCGATATCGCAGAAACTGCAAAAGAGATTGGAGCTAAAATCTGCCTGATTACATCAAATGCGGAATCAAGAATCGGAAAAATATCCGACTGTACCGTGATCATTGAACACCATCGGGACGAGGTGGGGGATGATGCCGTGGAATATGAAATCCGGCAGATGATGGGGGATCACAAGTCTTTTGCTCCCCTGGGGACTCTTTTTGAGACGACGTCCATGATCTTTGGTGATGCAATTATCTCGCGGCTGATGGAGATCACCCAGACCGACGAGATTGCATTGAAGAACCGGCATACAAATATTGAATAAATGGGAGAGGGAATTCATGGAAACGAAATTTGCCCGGAGAGTTCAGGGAATTGAAATATCCGGAATCAGAAGGATATTTGAAGCTGCGGGAAAGGATTCGATTAACCTCGGACTTGGTCAACCGGATTTTGATACCCCNNTATACAAATAGTACCGGGATTCCCGAACTAAGAGACGCAATCTCTCATAAATTTAAAGTCGAGAATGGGCTGTCCTGTCACCCGAATCAACTTATAGTAACAGCCGGTGCAAGCGAAGCACTCCATATTGTTATGCAGGCTCTTGTCGACAAGGGGGATCGTGTACTCTGCCCGGATCCGGGTTTTGTGTCCTATTCAGCTCTTGCCACTATTGCCGGCGGGAACCCGGTAGGCATGCCACTTTCATGTGACTTTCATATNNATAGTCGTATCAGATGAGGTTTATGAGCACTTTATCTACGGAAAACAACATTGGAGTGCTGCCAGGTTTGGGGAGAATGTCATCACAATCAACGCCACAAGCAAGACCTACGCTATGACCGGCTGGCGGCTGGGTTACCTTGCAGCCGCAGAAGAGATTGTGGCGGAATGCATCAAGGTGCACCAGTATTGCCAGGCATGTGCATCCTCTATTTCCCAGTATGCTGCTCTTGCAGCCTATGAAGGGAACCAGGGTCCGGTTAAAATAATGCGTGAAGAATACATGGCCAGACGGGACCTCATATGCAAAGGTCTGGCCGATATGGGATTTGTATTCCCGGTACCTGAAGGAGCGTTTTATATTTTTATTCCGATGAAACCAGAACTCACCGAGAGTATCATAAAAAAAGGCATAATTGTCGTTCCCGGTACTGCATTTGGGTTAAATGCGCCTGATTATACCCGTTTCAGTTATGCTGCCTCGCGGGAAAACCTGAACCGGGCTCTTGACATGATAAGAGATATAATGAGTGATTGAAATGGTCAAAGAACTTCTGAAAAAATTATCCAATGCCCATGGCGTTTCTGGTAATGAAAGCAGCGTATCTGCAGTCATAAAAAAGGAGCTCAAAGGGTATGTTGATGAAATCAGGGAAGACACACTGGGTAACCTGATAGCTATAAAACGAGGGAATGAATTCAAAGTGATGCTTGCTGCCCATATGGATGAGATTGGGCTCATGGTCAAATATATCGACGAGAAGGGTTTCCTACGATTTGTCGCTCTCGGTGGCTGGTATGGTCCGACCCTGTACAACCAGCGGGTCATACTGCACGGGACAAAAGGGAGATATATTGGTGTTATTGGCGGTAAACCGCCTCACATGATGGATGAGGATGAACGAAAGAAAGGAGTTAAAATTGATGATATGTTCATTGATATCGGCGCAAAGAACCGCGAAGAAGTCGATTATCTGGGGATTGAAATCGGGACACCGATAACCGTGGACCGTGAGTTTACTCCTTTAGCCTATAACCGAGTCTCCGGTAAGGCATTTGATAACCGTGCCGGTGTTGCCATGCTTATTAAAACAATAAAAGAAGTGGACTCTCCTCTCAC
>PMDE01000063.1:33483-38430 GCA_003154335.1 Methanoregula sp.
GGGACAACGGACGCCACGGCAATCCACCTCACCAAAGGCGGAATTCCCAGCACAACGGTGAGTATCCCTTCACGGTATATTCATTCACCCGTTGAAGTTCTGGATACCGAAGATATCGAGGCAGGGGTAAAATTGCTTGTGGCAGCCCTGAAACACAAACCAGTGCTTTGACACTGATTACCAATTTTTTATCCAGATAAACAGCCAATGAGTTCTATAATTGGCGAAAAAAAAGTAATATGTTTTCACGCCCCGGCCGGGACTTGAACCCGGGTCAAAAGATCCGCAATCTTCTAGGATGTCCACTACCCCACCGGGACACAGAATTAAAGCTGTCTGCCTTACTAAAATTGCTTTAATGGCATAAATAATTCACCGTTTTTTTGATCTGAGAACAAAAATCTGGTCCTCCATAAAAAAAGATTTTGAGTTAAAAATTATTATTTTCTTTTATTAATCCACTTCTTCAGATCGGAAGGGTAACGCAGAAACAGCCAATTAGCCGAAGTCCCGGGGATTAGGGTTGAAATACGCACAGTCTGTTGTCAGATTGAATCGGGAGAAATCATCAATATTTCCCGAAGGTTTTACCCAGACGCTCGCAGTCGCTGTAATATTATTACCACCAAATTCAATCTGCATATTATCACGTTTCATTACCTTGAGTGTCCGGTTAAGGTATTCATTATATCCTTTTCCAGTACCAAATCCGTCCTGAAGATAAATATCCCCTGATGATTTGTTCCTTACGATGACTTCAAACCAGGAATACGGACTATAGGTATCAATCGTAATTGTTTTTTCTCCCTCACCTGTGATCTTGGAAGTAATAACCCGGTTATAGGTTATATTGGATGGTTTGACCGTATAATTAATGTACATCGGCGGACTCCGGAGGTCAAATGTTATTGCAGTTCTGTTATAGGAATAGGTATTTGTAGTGGAATAGATGCGGCAGTATTTTTCCTCATCCTGTTGAATTGTCGGAGGAATTGTTCTATATGCACTTGTAGGAGTGACGGATATGAAAGGGGTTACTTCCGTCACATAGCTGAGCGTTGTTGTCGTCACAGTCGTTTGTTGATCAGGATTATAAAAATTCCCTCCAGAAGATGTCTGATTATTTTTTGACGGCGCAACGCATCCCGATACGAGTAGGATACCAACAATCGCAATGCAGAAAGCGATCCGGGTCAATTTTTCTTTCATAGTTGATTAATTCTGCGATTTCTAGTAATTAAGTATTTTCAGAAAAAATGTCCGGGTAATACAATTGAATTAAAAGTAAACTTTACAACCACAATAAAAAAAACCTATAATGCGAGGGATGGGATTCGAACCCAAGAACTCCTGCGAGATCAGGCCCTGAACCTGACGCCGTTGACCTGGCTTGGCTACCCTCGCGCTTGTATACATTATATATGAAATTACATAAAGATAGGTGATCAGTCTATCTTTCTCAGGATATTATTGCCCGAAGATCTTTTCATCTCACGATCGCGGAGCTCATTGCGCCTTATCTTCCCCGAAATCGTCTTAGGGAGTGCGTCCACAAACTCAATTGCCCGAGGATATTTGTAGGGCGCAGTAACCTTTTTTACATGGTTCTGGATTTCGCGGACAAGTGCTTCTGAAGGACTGAAACCGGGTTTTAGAATTACGAAGGCTTTGACAATAAGCCCTCGTATGTCATCAGGAGACCCCACAACCGCGGCTTCCTGAACAGAGGGATGCTCAATTAATGCACTTTCCACTTCAAAGGGCCCAATCCTGTATCCCGATGCCTTGATAACATCATCATCCCTTCCGATAAACCAGAAATAGCCATCCTCATCCCGGTAAGCTTTGTCCCCGGTAAAGTAGAAACCGTTCGCAAATGCTTTCTTATTTTCCTCAGCATTATTCAGGTACTCGCGGAACATACCGACAGGGCGGGGATCGAGTTTAATGGCAATCTTGCCCTCTTCATGGAGCCCCACTGAAGTTCCGTTGTCATCCTGAAGCTCGATATGCCAGCCAGGGGAAGGTTTACCCATTGAACCAAATTTGGGTGTCATGCCCGGAAAAGTCCCGATACAGAGCACGGTCTCAGTCTGTCCGTAGCCTTCGTGGATAATGAGACCTGTCGCATCCTTCCATGCTTTTATCACTTCAGGATTGAGCGGTTCACCTGCACTTACACAGTGCCTGAGTTCTGTAAAATCAAACTTATCCAGATCAGCAAGGATAAGCATGCGATAAATGGTTGGAGGACAACAGAACGTGGTGATACCGTACTTTTCGATCAGGGGAAGGATTTCTGTCGGATTAAATTTACTTCTTATATCGTAAACAAAAATCGCAGCGCCTTCGATCCACTGCCCATAAAACTTCCCCCAGGCACTTTTAGCCCAGCCGGTATCTGAAAGGGTAAAATGGAGGTCGTTTGTACGTATATCCTGCCAGAACCGTGCAGTTACAATATGGCCGAGTGGATAACTCTGGTCATGGACAGCCATTTTCGGTTCTCCCGTAGTTCCTGAAGTGAAAAAGATCACGAGCGGATCAGTACTCCTTGTCTTTTTTACACCGGGAAAAGAAACAATTTTTGTCGACACGGGAGCCGGATATTCAAGTTCCACGGGATAACTTATCCAATTTTGTCGCTCACCGTCTATTAGTATTTTACATGAAAGCGAAGGGCAGTCCTTAGCAATCTCGTCGATTTTATCCGCATGCTCCCGGCTTGTTATGACCACTTTTATATCGGCTATATTTATCCGGTATTTCAGATCATGAGGCGTAAGCATCGTCGGTGCCGGACAATATACAGCCCCGCGTTTGATGAGAGCAAGGGTAAATGTCCACCATTCAGGAACACGGGGGAGCATTATCAGAACCCGGTCGCCTTTGTTGACACCATATTTTATCATGATATTTGCTATCTGGTTGGAGAGACGCATGAGATCCCAGAAAGTAAATTTCTGTTCCATTCCATCCTGATTCACCCAGACCATAGCAAGTTTATTACGATCTTTATTTGCCCATGCATCAATTACGTCAAAGCCAAAATTAAAGAACTCAGGGACATCAATGTGAAAATTGTTGTATATCTCGTTGTAATCAGGCATGTTGTGATGGTCCTGGTCAAAAACGCATCCCGCAGATGGCAGGGCAGATACACCTGAAGCGAATATTCCCGCACTACTCGTGAGCTGGTTCTGGCATGCCTCGCTTATCCAGTCAGATCGGGAGATTTTACGTTTTTCGCACGATGTATCGATAGATTCTGTAAGCTTATCTTCCATGGTAACAGAATATCGCACCATTCGAGATCGGTTTGATGGTGCACTTTATGAGTGTTTCGATTTTAAAATGCACCACCGGGTCCAACATTCTGATCAATAGAGCTCGATACTTTTGAATCAATGTTAAGTAAGGAAAAAGAAAAACTGTTGACGGATCTTTTAGAGAATTTCTGATGTTAATGATATTTTTCTTAAAATGAAAGCTGCCATAGTATCGATATCATATGCCAAAATATCACATCGTCCTATATCGGTGGACATAAAGATTGTCCATTAGTATTATGATTCAGGGGAAAGTATAGTATAGTGGATGGCAGATAAAAAGTACGAATCATTAAAAATTGAGAATATTGTGGCATCCGGTGTTATTGCCGATTCCATCGATCTTGTTGATGTTTCCAGCAAGATCAAAAGTTGTGAACTCAATACGAAGCGGTTTCCTGGAGCAGTCTACCGGATTGAAAACCCGAAGATTGCATCTTTGATTTTTTCATCGGGTAAAGTTGTTCTGACAGGTATACGGGACAAAAAAGCCCTGGCAGACGGACTCAGAATAATTATGAAATCTCTCAAGGATGCAGGCGTAGATACTTACAAGGAACCAAAAGTAGCTATTACGAATATTGTGTGTTCNNGAACCTGAGCAGTTCCCCGGTCTTGTTTACAGGATTAAAGATCCTAAGATCGTTGCGCTTCTGTTTTCTTCCGGGAAGATCATTCTCACCGGAGGCAAGAATCTTGAGGATATCAAGAAAGGACTTGATTTCCTCGAGCAGAAACTCGAAAGTATCATGTAACTTTTTTTTATTGGCCTTTTTCCCAGTATTTTTCTTTGTTATTTATGACCAGTACTGGTGAGTCTTGATAAAATTCCTTTCTGCCTTCATAATTTCCCGATAGAACGCATCACCATCTGTCAGGGTTGCAAGAATACGTGAGGCATTCTCGGGGCCAACACCACGGGCAGATAATGCGATAACAGCTTTTTTTCCGCTCGATAAAACGATATTAGCGTTTTTTAAGAGACGCTGATGAATTGCCCGTTCTTCTGGATCCAGCCTTTTTTTCCGCATGGCAGAATATAATTCCTCCTCGTATGGTTTCAGAGCAGCGATAAGGCGGGCCCCGCACTTTGGACATTTCGGGAAATCAGGCACCCTCGAGACCACGGTCCTGCTTTTCCAGTTCCGGCAGTTCATACAGGCAAGAAGCACCTCATCTGAGTCAAGCCTTCTTTTCAGCGTCGCAAGGACGGCCTTATCCGCTGAAGGTGGGGGGATTTGATCACGGGATGAAAGTAACCCCCCGGCACCGATCATAGAATGAGGCCCCAGTGCAACCTGAATGTCTCCGCTTATAATCTGGCAGACGATACCTGCGGCTGATTCGACATCCATGTATTCTGATAATAATTCCCTGTATGCTTCCTGTTGAACAACCGTACCTTCAAAGTATTCCAAAAGTCGATGTATGCTGATCTTTTCATAATCGGCATCCGGATCAATTGCACCAAATTTTTTTGCAATCTGAACAAGTTTCCACTTAAAAAGCGCCGTCCGTTTCAGGGCAAGCCGGATGATGGCGGGCATATGGGCGGGGTCGAGCGAGAGAAGGTGGTCACGAACGTCTGCAGCCCGGATATCAAACGGGAGCCGCAGCA
>PMDE01000060.1 GCA_003154335.1 Methanoregula sp.
TTGCTTATTTTGAGATCCCGGCCGACAACGTCGACCGCGCAAAGCACTTCTACCACACTCTGCTCGGGTGGAAGATCGAACCTACAAAGACCTCAATGGACCCCTCGAAAGTAGCGATGATGGAATACCAGGACGTGAACACCGGAGAAGCAAAGGAAGGGACCCTCAGTATGGGCGGGATGTATAAACGGCAGATGTCAGAGTTTATCGTTAATTATGTGATGGTTGAGGATATTGATAAAGTGCTTTCAAAGGTGGAGAAGCTTGGCGGTAAGATTGCCGTGCCGAAAATGGAGATAAAATCTGTCGGCCTGACGGCGATCATCCAGGACACTGAAGGAAACGCCATCGGGCTCTGGAAACCGGCGAAGATGTAATTTGGGGTACCCGACTTTTTTTTTATTTTGTAAAGGTGAAAGATGGGTAAAACTTCGGTCATCGCTGAGAAATTCCTTTCACTGATGGCTGAAAAATAAGTCAGCAAAAACTAAATCGTTTTCAAGGATATCCAGCTGCGGACAGGAAAAAAACCTACAACGGGGATTAGAACCAGACCTCAAAGGATACCAGGTACATTAAGTATCCTGAGAAATTGTCGAATGTTACTTTTTCCTTTAACATTGACGTATCGCCAAACATTGCGAAGGTTTAAACTAAGGAATCCGGTTTTCCAAGAAATGAAAAAAAATCTTTAATAATTCTCGCAATGCAATTCAAAATATGCTTTTGGGTGATCGCATACCGGGCACTTCAGAGGAGCCTCGCTACTTGAGTGAACATACCCGCAGTTCCGACATTTCCAGTTTTCCGTTTCGGCCCTTTTGAAAACATCTCCCCGGAGAATACTGTCGAGCAGTTTCCGGTACCGCCGCTCATGATAAGCCTCCACTTTTGCAACCTGACGGAATGTGCGGGCTATGTCGGGAAAACCTTCACCTTCCGCAACCGTTCCGAAACCTGGATAGAGAGTATACCATTCCATTTTCTCCCCATCAGCAGCTTTGTTCAGGTTATCAGAAGTCGTCCCGATCATACCTGCGGGATAGATGGCGGTGATCTCTACGGTCCCCCCTTTTAAATGCATGTAGAAAAGTTTCGCATGTTCTTTTTCATTCTCAGAAGTTTCTGAAAAGATCGCTGAAATCTGTTCAAACCCTTCTTTTTTTGCTGTGCTCGCAAAGAAACTGTAGCGAGTGCGGGCCTGTGACTCTCCGGCAAATGCCGCGAGGAGATTTTCTTCCGTTTTGCTACCTTTCAGCTCCATGGTGCCTCTATTTTCAAAGGTTCATGTCAGGCCCAGATTTTCAGTCATGAGACCTGGAATAACATCATATAGGGTGTTGGATCTTATACCCTTCGATATCCGCGGTACGTTCAATGAGCATTTACGTATACATTCATCCCGGTAGTAAAACCGTATTACTGGGGAAACCCTGGCAGATTATAGGGCAGTTATCCCTTTTATAGACCTGATGAATAATAAGATTTCATCCCTCAGTTATCCGATAACTCAATTCCGCCGTTGTACTGTCCTCAAATACAGGGGGGAACAGATGCACCGGATCGAAATTCGTGATCACCACACTTGCTAAAGAGTATTTTCTATCCTCCCCTGAAACGAGGGGATGCGNNTGGTAAAATCTTCCCCCTCACCTCCAAGATGACAATAGGGAAAGGGGAGAATATTGAGTTCATCAATGCACTGCTAATGCTGATTCACGCAAGTGCAAGAAGTCATCCAAGAAAAAAATGTGTAACCTCCTTTTCCGGAATTAAAAAAGGATTATTTTACGAGTCCGAATGACTTCAGGGTCACATCGGTGTTAACTGAACCGACGTGATATACGACTCCCTCGGACAATTCGTTGATAATGACCTCAGCGGGTGAGAAGAGCGACGTATCAATCTGGTAAAAGTCGTAGTTTGCCTCTTTGAATATTTCATTGAAAGGCTTTCCGTACCCTTTGGACTTGTTGCTTGGGAGTTTTTCGAGATAGTCTTTGATCTCCGGGGCTTTCATCGTCAGGCTGATTCTCCCATGATAAATGGTAGCATCATTCGTGACACCCATCGCAAGCTTTGCGCCCCTGACTGGAGGGATGGGAGCAGTTCCCATTGCTGCGATAACCTTTTTGGTATCAAACCCGAGCTCATTGAGTTTGTAAATTGCGGTCTCGACGCACCGCCCGGCAACCTGAATTGAACCAACCATGGATGAGGTTGGAGCAACAACAGCGCAGACATTGGCTACATCTACATGGCTGTCATCGGCAATCTTTTTCATGACTTCTGCATTCGGCAGGTGGTCGCTTTCAAGACATATCACTGCGCAGTCATAATCATCTTCATATTCGATCACTTCAAACGTGTGTTTTGGCTTAAGGGAGAGCGCCCGGGCCGGGCCGCTACCCATCGCAAAGTAGTTACCCACTTTGACAGTCCACCCGGCTTTCTGTGCGCCAAGACATGCAATTGATGGAAAATCGGTATTGACATCGATGAAAGGCATAGGGAATTCATTTATATGTCCCATGCGGAAGTTGACTTCACCGAGACCACCCATACAAATTTCGGTGAATGCTCTTCCGGCAGCATATCCACCCCGTGTACTGACCCCACAGTCGACGATGCGTGCGCCATTGTCCAGTTCATGATAGGCAGCATTAAATTCCTCTGCCAGGTCTGCCAAATTATCAAAAATCTCCAGTGCCAGTTCATTAACACTCAGCATATCCAAAAACCACTTCATCATAAAAGATGGTTTGAGAACAGATAATATTTTTCAAAATGATCCTGTGTTATGGAAGATATTCAAGGATTTTTGCCGGCTCGTACCGGAGTGTGATGATGCGGGTTCTTCCTTTACCGTCACGATAATGGAGATTAATCAGGCGCATAGCATCCATTTTTTTTATGATTTCGTAGAACCGGGTATAGCCGATAGAGAGTGATTCTTTGATGGATTTGTATACTTCTCCGGCATTCATTTCATGTTCTTTTTCACTTCTTCTCGCAAATGATTTGAGAATTAACTGCTCCTCGTCATTGAGGGTTTTTACCGTATAGGAAAGATGAAGATATTTTGAAACTTCATACGCACCACAGATATCCTCACGTGTAATACTGCGGCGTGCTGCACGTTCTGCGCTGAGTGTGGCCCGTTTTAAGAGATCAATACCTACCCTAAGGTCTCCGCTCTTCAATGCCTGTGAAACGACAAGATTGAGCAATTCTTCGCTTAAAACACCCTGGAAAAGACCCTGCATCACCCGTGCCTTCATGATTTCATGGATCTCCACATTTTCATACGGTGGAAAATAAATCTCAGTGGGACGGAAGACTGAAGCCACGCGGGCATCAACTGCGCGGGTAAGGTCAACATCGAGATCACTGACAATGATAATAACGCCGATCCGTGTTCCTTCGTAGGTCTCGTGGGAGCGAAGAAGTGTATAGAGCACTTTGTTTATTTCATTTTCATAGAGGAGATAATTTGCATCATCGAGTGCCACAACGAGGACAATTTCTTCTTTAATCAGGAGACGGGCAACAGCATCAAACACCTGCTTGAAAGACGTACCCGATGAAGGGGGGAGATGCCCGGCAAGTTTCTTGTAGATCTGGGAAATTATTGCAAACTTGGTATTATCAATCTGGCAGTTTATATACACAGGGACAAGTTTTTTTGTCGTTTCCTCGATCTCGGCAAAAAGTTTTCTGATGCTTGTAGTCTTTCCTGTTCCTGGGAGGCCTTTGCAGACCGTATTAAGGGGTCTTCCTCCGCGAATTCCAGGACGGATCTGGAAAGAGAGTTCGCGCATCTGGGCATCCCGGAATTCGAACTGCTCGGGAACGTAATCAATCTCCAACACCTCAGGGTCGCGGAAGAGTGTTTCATCCCACATCAGCAGGTTCTTTTTCATCTCAATAAACCTCTACGCGATCGGTATTAACTGCATTGGATTACTACTAGTATAAGATAGGTTTTCCTGCCCATAATCTCTTTTTGGGACAAATCTATATCCTCATACAAAGCAAAAGAACGAATCAGGTGCGGCAGATGATGAAAGTTACCCCCACTGACAACCAATGATGAAGCAGGGGTCTGATGCCGAACACCTTATGAAAAAAGAAAGTCTAAAAAGCCGACCGCATTTTTTGTACCCAGACCTCCTGACCTGGCTGCCAGTTCTGAATATCGTTCTGTTGAATCTTTTCCTTTTCCCATAATTACAAAGGGAACAGGATCTCGTGTGTGGGTCTTTACTCTGATCGGGGTTGGATGATCGGGTAGTACCGCAATTACCCCCTCAAATTTCTCAAGGATCATCCCGATAACCCGATCGATACTCTCGATAGCGCGAACTTTCTCTTCGATATTCCCGAGGTGTCCCGCTTCATCCGGAGCTTCGATATGGACATAGAGAAAGTCCAGATGCTGAATAGCTTCAATAGCGTAGCGAGCTTTCGCATCATAGTCTGTGTCCAGATAGCCGGTGGCCCCCGGGACATGAATTATTTCCATGCCTGCACAGCGAGCAATACCGTTTAGAAGGTCCACTGCTGATATCATCCCCCCTTTTTTCCCGTACTTCATCTCAAATAAAGGAAAAGCGGGTTTGTGACCGCCACTCCATGGCCAGATCTGAGTCGCCAGAGGTTTACCGGATTTTTGTCTGGAATAATTTACCTTATGTTCGAAAAAGAGAACCTTGCTTTTCTCCATGCAACGCATGAGGAGACCTGCATCGTCTCCTTTCGGAAGATAACGGGCAATATTTTCCCCGACTATATCATGCGGGGGGGTGGATGTTGCGCCGCTCCCATTATGTATAACAAGCAGATTGCGATAACTGACTCCGGGCCTGAACATCACTTCAGGGATCCTGTGCGCAAGTGTTGAAAAGAGCTCCGCTCCTTCAGGACTCGATATATGTCCGGCCGAGAAATCGGTCATGATTCCGTTTTCCACTGTAATGAGGTTACAGCGGTATGCAATATCATCGGGAGCAAGATCAATCCCCATGCTCACTGCTTCAAGAGGACCTCGGCCGGTATAGTATTTCTTTGGATCGTAACCAAGGACCGACATGTTTGCAATATCGCTGCCTGCTTCAAAATCATCAGGAATCGTCTGTAACATCCCGCATGCGCCATTTTGCGCCATCCGGTCCATATTCGGTGTTTTTGCATATTCAAGGGGGGTTTTCCCCCCCAGCTGGATAAGCGGTTCATCCGCCATCCCGTCACCAAGTATAACAATATACTTCATAAAAATTCACGGATTTTATGACTTTGTTGCATTTTCTCTACGCCGATTTGGTGTGCTTTCGTTCTGCCAGCATCGACCTGACTGCGATCTGAACGCTCTCACGGGACCCGATCTGCGGCTTCCATCGGAGGGCTTTAATTCTGTCAATGGAAAGCTGCATTTTCGGTACATCGCCCACCCATCCACGTTCCCCACCGGTGAATCTGAACTGAGTATCAGAAAGATGCATCTCCTCAGTCACGATCTTCGCAATGCTTTTCACATCGATCCAGTCTTCAGAACCGATATTGAATGTATTGACGGATTCTCGTGAATGTCCGACAGCAAAGAGCATAGCTGCAATGCATTCATGTACCTCAAGGTAGGATTTTGTCTGTTTGCCATCGCCGAGAATCTCCAGTTCGGCCGGATTTTTTTCAAGTTTTTGGATAAAATCCGTAATCACCCCATGGCCGCTCCGTGAGCCGATAATATTGGCAAAACGGAAGATCCATCCTTTCATACCAAACGAATGGCAGTACGCGGAGATCAGCGCTTCACAGGCAAGTTTGCTTGCTCCGTAAACAGAAATTGGTTCAAGAGGAGTATAGCTCTCGGGTGTAGGGATAACCCCCGCATCACCATATACTGTTGAAGTTGAGGTGAATACCAGCTCAGGGATGTTATGCTTCCGCATTGCTTCAAGAATCCTGTAGGTTACCATGATATTATTCTGCATCGTAGGATCGGGATTCACAGCACTCTGGCGGACATCGGGATCTGCTGCGAGATGAAAAAGTCTGTCCGCCCCACTAATGGCATCCTGCCAGCCTTCGCCAAGCAGGTCTTTTTTCACAAAACGGACTTTACAGGAGTCAATATGCAGTGCTATGGTCTCCCTGCACCCTGCGCAGAGGGAATCGATTACCAGAACCTCATTACCCTGTGCTACGAGAGTATCAACAAGGTGTGAGCCGATAAATCCGGCTCCACCGGTTACGACATCAAACATCAACTACCATATATGTTATCCATGCTATAGGATTACTGGTATGTTCGTCGGTATTGATCACGGTACAACCGCAATGCGCTTTGCCGGGGAAACAGGACAGTTCAAGGTCACCCGGGAGGCGGCAAAAGACTTCTCGATTCATGATCTCGCGGTTTTATGCCCTGTCGACGAAATAGAAGGCATTTCACTCTGCTATTCAATGGGGGACAATATTTCCTCAATCACTGGGATAAAAAAAGTAAAAAACCGGGGACTGTTAAGCCAGGATGGAGCCGGACAACATATCGGTGGCGGTACAAAAGTTTTTGATGAGGTTGAAAGAAGCGGCATCCCTGCAATCGTTATTCCCGGTCTCCATAGAAAGTCACCCACCGATCCCCGCTTCAAGGCATATTCACACCAGTCAAGTCCAGAAAAGATCGGAATTGCCTATGAAGTCAGACACGCACTCGGCGATGACATAATTGTTTCCGACGTGAGCTCTAATACCGTCACGATTCTTGTCACATCAGGGAAAATTGTGGGTGCATTTGACGCATGTATCTTTGCACCGGGGATTCTCCATGGTGCACTCGATGTGGACGCGATACGACGTATTGACGCGGGAGAGTGTACGGCAAACGAAGCTTTCCAGCATGCCGGAGTGAAATTTTCTCTTCCGGAATTGGAACGGATGCGCTCTGTAGCCATGTTTGCTGCAATGGAATGTGCCGCGCTCATCCTGCTGAACGACAGAGCCATAGTGGCACTAGCCGGGAGCCTCGCACCAGTAATCGCGCCGGAGGTAGAATCACTTCTTGGCCGAAAAGTGGCAGTTTTCGACGAATGGTGCGCTTCCAGGGGTCTTGTCAGGATCGCCCGTGACGTATTTTTGGGGACAAGGGAAATTCTTGGCCTTGATGTAGATCTGTAGATTTATATCGATTAATCATGTAAAACTAATGAGGATTTTTCTTGAGAGAGTTACGCATCCACGGCAGGGGCGGCCAGGGTTCCGTCACTGCTGCTGAATTAATTGCCGTCGCTGCATTCGAAGGGGGCGTCTTTGCCCAGGCCTTTCCGGCATTTGGTGTTGAGCGGCGGGGGGCACCGGTCCAGGCATTCGTACGATTTGATGATAAGGTTATCCGGAAGCGAAGTCAGGTTTACGAACCTGACTATATCATTGTCCAGGACAGCTCGTTGATCAAGGATGTGAATGTTTTCCAGGGAGTAAAGAATGGTGGAATTGTGATCGTGAATACGGAAAAGATACCTGATTACAAAGTGCCAGAAGGGGTAAAACTGATTACGATCGACGCAACCACTATTGCTCTCAAAACGATCGGGCTTCCCATAACCAATACATCGCTAATGGGAGCATTTGCTGCCGCTTCAGGAGAGATTAAATTCTCCGCACTGGAAAATGCTCTTAACCAGCGCTTCTCAAAAGAACTTGCAGTTAAGAATATTGAAGCGGCCAGGCAGGCCTATAAAATTGTTAAGGGAGCGGGTTTATGACACTTGCAGTTGGGTGCAGGGCACGTCCCGGAAAATCCCGCGACAACAAAACCGGCTCGTGGCGTGTATTCAGACCAGTGTTTGATAAAGAAAAATGCACAAAATGCGGGTTGTGCATCACCCTTTGTCCTGAAGGGTGCATTAGCGAGACTGAAGATGAATTCGTAATTCCTGACTATACGTACTGTAAAGGTTGTGGGATCTGCGCAAAAGAGTGTCCGGGTAAAGGGATCGGGATGTTACAGGAGGAAAAATAGATGATGCATATTACCGAAGGTTCACATGCGGTTGCAGAAGCCGTTCGATTGTGTCGTCCACAGGTCATCTCAGCTTACCCAATTACCCCGCAAACTCATATTGTTGAGGCACTCGCCGAGATAGTGGCAGATTGCCAGCTTGACGCTGAATATATTACAGTCGAAAATGAATTATCGGCGCTTTCAGCCTGTGTTGGTGCCAGTGCGGCTGGATCCCGTACGTATTCTGCAACGACTTCCCAGGGACTTGCACTTATGTTTGAAGTCTGTTTTAACGCTGCAGGCATGCGCCTCCCGATAGTTATGTCGATTGCCAACCGGGCTCTTGGTGCACCACTGTCGATCTGGAACGACCAGCAGGATTCCATATCCCTCAGGGACTCAGGCTGGCTGCAATTCTATGCTGAAGACAACCAGGAGGCTACTGACCTGCACTTTCTTGCTTATCGTGTTGCTGAAGATCATTCGGTTCTGCTCCCGGCACTCGTATGCTTTGATGGCTTCATCCTTTCCCATACCTATGAACCAGTCGACATGATCACGCAGGAGGATGCAGATCGTTTTCTTCCCAAGTTCTCACCCTACGAGCGGCTTGATGCTGCTGACCCGATCAGTTTTGGAATGTATGCGACTCCGGACTATTACCTTGAATTCAGGTATGAGATGGATCGCGTCCTCAAACAATCAAAGGAAATCATTCACAACGCCGGAAAAGAATTCGGATGCATGTTCGGCAGGGATTATAGTGCGATGATCGAAGGCTACCGGCTTGAAGATGCTGATACGGCAATTGTCGCCATGGGCTCGATCTGCGGAACAACAAAGGATTCAATTGACGAAATGCGTGATGAGGGTAAAAAAGTCGGGCTGCTCAAGATCCGGGTCTACCGCCCGTTTCCCACGGAAGAGGTTGCAAAAGCTCTTTCTCACGTTCAACGTGTTGCCGTTCTTGACAAGAATATTTCACTCGGCGCAAAAGGTGCAGTTGCTCTCGAAGTGAGGGACGCACTTTATAGTTCCGGTATTCCGGTAAAAGACTTTATTATCGGCCTGGGGGGAAGAGATGTCAGAAAGAAAGATATCAAGGCAGTTGTTGCGCTCGTCGAAAAGGGCGAAGGCGACATATTCTACGGACTGCGCAGGGAGGTGCTCTGAAATGGTTGATAAAACCCTTGAGTTATTCGACTGCGGACACCGGGCATGCGGGGGGTGTGGTGCTGCACTCGCTGCGAGGATGGTAACAAAAGCAGCGGGAACGAATACCATTGTTGTTTCATCTACGGGGTGCATGGAAGTGTTCTCGACACCTTACCCGGAGACCGCATGGAAGGTGCCGTGGATCCATTCCCTTTTTGAGAATGCAGCGGCAGTAGCATCGGGTATCGAAGCTTCGCTTAAAAAACAAGGAAGGAACGAAAAAGTCGTGATCATGGCAGGAGATGGCGCCACCTTTGATATCGGGATGATTTGCATAAGCGGTGCCTTCGAGCGGGGTCATGATTTTACCTACATCTGCTACGACAACGAGGCATACATGAATACTGGTATCCAGCGGTCCGGAGCGACTCCTTACGATGCGAGTACAACAACAAGTCCGGCTGGCAAATGCTCGTTTGGCAATAAACGCCCAAAAAAGGATATGCCACAGATTCTCGCTGCACATGGTTCACCCTATGTTGCAACTACATCAATCGCCTATCCTGCCGATCTGATGCAAAAAGTTGAAAAAGCAATCAACACCCGCGGACCATGCTATGTCCAGATTCATGCGCCCTGTTGTACCGGGTGGGGTTTTGAAGGCGAGCAGACCATTGCCATCGCAAAACTGGCGATAGAGACGGGACTGTGGGTCAACTATGAAATGGTAGAAGGAAAAGTAGTAAAAGCAAAAAAAGTTGTGCGTAAGCCGGTCGAAGAATACCTTAAGACCCAGAAAAGGTTCCGTCACCTTTTCAAGCCAACCCGTCAGGATGCTGAAATTGCGGCTATCCAGGCAATTGCGGACAGAAATGCAGAAAAATATGGGATCGATATCAAACTTAGAAAAGAATAAACTAATTATCATTTTTATCACCAATTTTTCGTATCGTTCGCTTTACCTATTTATCGAGCTTAAAACCCGAACGGGGTAGCTGGGTATCATTGAGGAAATCAACAATGTTAATAGGGTGCAGGGAAACATTAGTAAGAGACCGGGCTCGTGGTCTAGTTGGTTATGACGTCGCCCTTACACGGCGGAGGTCGCCGGTTCAAATCCGGCCGGGCCCATTTTTTTAAATCCCTTTTCTAAAAAAATGGGGCTATTTTTTCCCGATTGTTGCCACTTGTATCGTAAAAGTAAGATTCTGACCGGCAAGTTCGTAGTTTGCATCAACGGTTACTGTCGAGGGTGTGACGTTGATGATCTTAACCGTTGTCGTTTCACCGTTTGAAGGATTGGTAACGGTCAGTTGATCGCCGATGACCGGGTTTGCTATCGAAAAGTTTGCTGACCGGTTCACCTTCACAACTAAATCGGGACGATATGGGCCGTACGCCTGATCGACTGGAAGTCTGACGGTCTTCACCTCACCAACCGCCATACCGGCAACAGCCTCGTCAAAGCCGGTGATCATCTGCCCGGAACCGAGCGTGAATTCTAGCGGTGTCTTGTTCACGTTCGTGTCGAATACGGTCCCATTGTCAAGCTTCCCGGTATAATAAACTCCTACCGAATCGCCGGCCTTTGCCACAACATGGTTGAATGCGACAAACCAGATAATTGCAATAACAATGATTCCGGCGGCCGCCAGTATTCCGTACATGACATATTTTTTCTTGCGGGCGACTGCAGATTCTTTCCCCTTGATTTTTTCAGATTTCTTCATGCTGGTCAGTACACAATAATCATGCAACCATATACAATTGACTGATGAATACTTCCATGGCAAAAGTGAGGATATCTCTCAAATTCACCCGAAACGAGATGATATAATTCCCTGATTAGGGATTCCCCGGTGTTATATCGTCTGAAAAAAATCCTTTATCTTCATGAT
>PMDE01000137.1 GCA_003154335.1 Methanoregula sp.
CGGGAACGATCACAAACGTTACATATTCATGAATCGGTGTCTCGCAAGGGCAATTTCAACAGAACAGATAATACATCAGCCTCGCTATGCGGAAGGGTGGAATACCTGCCCTATCCCCATTCGTTTAATCTCTAATTTTATTTTATATCCAACCGTGGGAATTCTCAAGAAACACAAAAAAGATTTTTTGGATAAACAAGATGTCACATTCCGGAACCCTTATTATCCGGTATGCAGTTGACCGGTTATGCAGAATCGCTGGCTTATTCCTGCTGCCGTAATCATCAGTGTTTTGGTTTTCCTGGCCGGATGCACAACTCCTACATCGTCTTCTCCTGCCAATTCACCAGTGGTAAAACCCGATAACCGGACTTCGGCATCCAATCCGTCTCCTGCGTTTACCCTTCGGGTAGACTCCCTAGCTGGGGGATCAGTCCTCCCCGATGTATATACCTGCAAAGGTGCAGGTGAAACCCCCGAAGTCGCGTGGGATGGTATTCCTGTCGGAACAAAAAGTCTCGTCCTGATCCTGGATGATCCTGATGCACCGAATTCCACGTTCACCCACTGGCTCGTCTTCAATATCCCGCCGGTATCCTCTGAACTTGCGCGGGCACAGCCGAATACTAAAACGCTCGACAACGGTGCGCAGCAGGGTAGAACCAGTTCAGGCTTACGAGGGTACATTGCACCCTGCCCGCCAATCGGATCCACCCACCGTTATATTTTCAGGCTGTTCGCGGTTGATATGGACATTAACCAGCCTTCCTCTGACAGAGAATCAATCAATTGGGCGCTGTCAGGACATACAATTGCAAAAACGGAGTTTGCTACGACTTTTAAACGATAAGACACTGTTTACACGGATTATGTTTTTTTAACTGAAAAAACGCTCACAATAAAGGCGCCCGGGGATTTCTCCATCAGCCGGTTCCGCACTTACAGAAAAGTTGTATATAACTTTTACCGTTTTATTTCGTTGTGGGAAAGTCAGAGATGAGGGGCGAAAAAAGAGCTGTGCGTTTGGTTTTTATCCCGTTCCCGGGATCCGGGGGACTCCTTTTTGCGCATGGTCCCTCACGGCGATCATAAATAAAGCCGTAACTACNNGACTGCCCGATATCCATGATGGATGATAGTGCTCCCATAGACGCTCCGATCTGTTCTTTTTGCGCAATATCCGCTACATATGCACTCGTCGCAACAGTAGAAAGTGACATGCCAAGACCAAACGCAGCACTTACCAGAAGAACCATGAAAAACTCCGTAGTAAAAGGAATAAGGGCTACAGAACAGCCCAGGATGATGAGTCCTGCTGCTATCTGGACACGCTTATCGATACGGTCAGCGATCTTCCCGAAAAACGGTTTGGATCCTGCGATAACCAGTACCTGCACAGCAAAAATAATTCCGGTCAGGTATGGGCCAATACCGAGCGAAGCAAGAAACAGGGGGAGAAATGTCTCAAGCGCCCCAAACGAAAAGTAGGTCGCCATATCGACAAGAGCAGTGGCTCGGAGCCCGGAATGGGAAAAGAATGTCACAAAACTTGTGCGGAAGGTTGAGAGCTTGAGGGTGACGGAGGGTTCTGGACGGTTCTCGTGATATATCAGAGTCATGATGAGCACGGGTACTGCGGCCAGCGTAGCTACAACATAGACTATGCGATAAGGAACCAGCCCCGGGTAGTTTATGAAGGCGGAGATGATGATCCCTCCGGCAAGGGGAGCAATAGTCCGCCCTACAAGTGTGGCAGAGGAATACTGTCCCAGCATTGCACCTTTGGTCTCCGGGAACCGTTCCGCGATCACCGCGGAGATAACCGGGCCGAGGATCGCTGTGGCGGTTCCGTGGAAGAACCGGACCGGTATAAGCCAGAGTGGGTCGCTGATGAACAGGTAGAGAAGCGGGGCAGACAAGAATACTATCCCCGATACGACGAGCAGCTTCTTTCTTCCTATATGGTCAGAAACTACTCCCACAGGAAACGAGAACAGGATCCCGGCTAATGGTGAGACGGCAGCTACAAGACCGATCACTACATCGTTTGCGCCGATTGCATGCGAGAAAAGTGGCAATACCGGATTTTTTGATATGGTCGTGGAAAATATCGCAAAGAACCCAAGCAGGAACAGGTAATACATCATCCGGCGATCAGGAGAGAGCCAATGGCTCACGGCACTTTGCGACATTTATGGTACCGGAATTGGTGGTGATCAGGAATAAGTGTAATGACAATACCGGGTAAAGGACAAAACCAAAACACTAATAGTGAATACTGCCTTAAGCCTCCCTTATGAAGAAATCTGTATCTTTTCCGGGAACTGCAATCACTGCACTGGTCATTCTTGCTTTTTTGGTGATTCTTCCTGTTTCTGGTCAAGTCTATCAAAGTACTGCAACACATTCATTGGATACAAATGGTACCGGGGCTGGACTCACGGGGGTTACGGCTACGACTACCCCGGCACATTCTGTCAGTGCAACAATCTCTTCAGAAATCCCAGTAGTCGGTGAGCCGGTTACGATCAGCGGAACTGTAACCGGAACCGCGCCCCCTTCCAACGTCCATATCTGGGTATTTGCCGGAAGTTACATGAATGTCACGTCAGTCCCGCTCAATTCCTATGGCATGTTTTCGAAGACTCTCTCCACAACGGAGTTGACTCCGGCCCTCTATTTTGTCTATATCCAGAGCCCTGGCCCCAACGGTGAGTTTGATGTTGATATTGAGAATGCAGGTATCTCGTCTGGCCAGGTGATCAATACCCGGACCAATACAACTATTTTCAACATCACCGGTATGGGCAGTATACAGGATTCCGCTGCCTCACAGGCACTCTCCGATGCAATTGCCGATCAGGGTTTTGATGATGCATATACAAAACTTACCTTCCAGCTGACCGCTTCGGGCAACACGACCGTGACTATGCAGACTACCTCTGCAACACCGGGAACCTCTGTCGTACCATCTGAAACAACTACAGCCCGATCCCCGCTATCCTTGGAAATTACCGGTCTGGCACTGGTCACTGGGGTATTAGCTGTGGCCATTCACGGGAGAAAACGAAATTAAATTTTTTTATGAGACCCGGAAATAATCATTCCACCTTTTTTTGTCCTGTCGAAGAATATAATCCGCATACCTGATATCTCGCAGATAATATCCGCTCCGCTTATCACACATCCAAGAAATAAGGGTTGCCTTTACTTCCCGTTTTACTGCAGGGATTCCTCCCTGAATTTTTTTCGGACAGGATCACTTCTTCGGTCTTTATACTGACCCGGATGGTGGCGATATCGATAACGATTGCGACTAAAGTGAGGAACACGCCGATCGCGGTTGTGGTTCCTACGAATGTGATGAGGAGTCCGTGCACATCGGGCTCCGCACAAACCGATAACGGTCACTCCTTTGAGATGGTGTCTGACCCTGATCACGACCATACCGCTCTGGTATTTGCCAAAGTGATATCGTGCTCAGGTAGAAAACCCGAGTCCGGCGGTGGTGAGAAGGATCCCGGTGATACCTAAAAGGTGAACCGGGAACTACCCGGAGAATAAGGACATCGGATTCGTATGTCGAAAGGATGATCACCAGGATCGATGCGGATCATCGCTTACAATGACTGATCTCTGTCTGCAAGACGATGAACATTGCTCGACCGGCTGCCTGACCCCCATCTTGTTTTGTCCGAACCGGTCCCTAAGGATGTGTATCTTTGGCAGTGTCTGTTGGTACCATACCTCAATAAGATTTTCCAGATACGTACGTGGAGCGAAATATTCGGTTTTTGCAACAATTCCGTGATTTTTCAAAAAGAAGTACATATCCATCTGGTAACCTGGTGGCAACTGCAATAAACGACGTGAAACGGGACAGGGTCCTCGGCATAACCATTGAATAGGACGCGATCGATTTTCTTACCCCGTAGTTCTCCGTATATCCAGTTCTGACCGGCGGGAACTTCTGTTTTGTGAGATCCAATCACCGGAATTCCTGGTAAATAAATGGTAATTTTAGTGAAATCCTTCAGAAAACCCCGGAAAATCCCCGGTAAAATCCAAAAGACCTATCAAGGTAAAGAAAAACGTCTTCAGAGTATGTTCATAGGATCGTAAATAGTTACGAGGATCTTTCATTCCAATGAGGGGATCCGGGGTCGTTTCAGGTAATCCCTAACAAACATGGCCAATGCGATGATGATTGCGGTTACTACGATGACAATTATAATGTCGGTGAAATAATCAAGATATATGCTGACAATCGAGATACTCCCGATGTAATACCCGAGCACAAGGAGAATTCCACACCAGACTGCCGAACTGATCAGATTGAATCCTACGAACCTCCGGTACTCCATACCGTTCACACCCGCGATAAATGAGGGCAGGTTCAGGACAGGCATGAACCGGCTCAGGACCATTGCGACAGGACCGAAGCGGTCGATCATGTCGATAGCCTTCTGGACATTCCTGGTTTGGAGGACGAGCGGGCAGCTCTCCTGGCAGATCGTTAGACCGAAAAGCCTTCCGCTCCAGTAGTTAATCTCGTACCCGGCAACCCCCCCCCCGGCAGCTACAATAAACAGCCACCCAATAGACAGACCACTATCCATCGCTACTGCACCGGTCATGACCAGAAATGTATTATCGGGAATCGGACCACCGACAATGGTAGAAGCAAGCATGATAATGAGGAAGACCAAGAGGTATACCCATATCCCATACTGCAGGATCTGGTCCGAGATAGAAAGGCTGGTGAACGGCAGAAGTGCTGTAACGGTGAGGAGCACGGTGTACCGACAATCACCCCTCATCATATATGAAGTCACCCTTCGGGCGATCCGGTTTAGAGAAATACCGGGTTGATCTTATACTGCTATAAGAGAATCAATTAAGGAAAAAAATTATTTTTTTATCGCACTTTTTATTTTAAGAATAACATCGGCAGATAAAAAGTTCAGGTTGTGGGTAGCTTCTGCGTGATCGATAAATTCCCTCAGGATCTTATGTTCCGAGGTTCCTGTCGTTTCAAACGAGCAATCCAATCCGATATCCCTACAGCGGAATGACATGGCGTGTGTCTGCTGCATCACTCCTGCGTTATTCTCAAACAAGTATTCTACGGTCGTACCCGGCTGATTCATGTGATTATATTCGCATAAAAGATTTATAAACCTTATTACGAGTTTTAAACCGAGAAAGGAACGCAGAGCGTAAAAATGAATAAAATAATATAAAATTCTGCTTTTTTTATTCCGTTGAATGGCAAAAATAGATCAGAAAAAGGCAAATATATGTTTTTTCTAAACATTGTTTTCGGTACTTATTCTCCCGGAGTTGGAGGCGCAGGACGAGTATCTCTATAACCTATATCTTGTCCTGTTTCAGATACCTCCAGAAGCAGTCCAGGATCCAGTTGGTATCCCCCGGTGCCTTCGAATAAGTCGTCTTCATGCGTTTCCATATCGGTTTTACCGGCCGAGATGAGGTTAGCAGGAAATGAAAATAAAGATTCTTCTATAAACCCAATAACATAACTGCAGAACGGGTTTTGAAAGTCATGTTTTTTTTAAAAAAAATTAGTTTATGTCTGATATTCGGTAAAACGTCATATTGTTTTCTTTACCTTTTGCAATTATTTTCTCCAACTGGTCATGGGATGTCTGGTACATTCCAGGATTACTTACTACCGGGTCATGACCGTATAAAATGAGAATTTTATTTTCGGTCTTTGCTTTTGAAATACCATTATAGATATCGTTTATTGTAAAACCATAGGTTATATCGTCAATTCCAATTCCATAAATGAACGGCTGATTTGAGCCATACTGATATTCTACTGTGTCGTCCCAGGCATAGTATGTCCCCCGGA
>PMDE01000131.1 GCA_003154335.1 Methanoregula sp.
TTCCAGAAGAAGGATCACGACGCGAAAACAGAAGCACTCGTCGCAAACATCGCCACCCTCTCCGTGATGATCACGAACACCGAGACAGAGGCACTCCTCCTCGAAAATAATCTCATCAAGAAGAACCAGCCGCACTATAATATTGATCTGAAGGACTCGAAACGGTTTGCCTATATCGAACTCACAAAAGAGAAATTTCCCCGTGTAGGAATAGCCCGGCGGACCAATAAGGAAGAGGCGAATTATTACGGCCCGTTCGTATCGGCCGGGCAGCGGGACGAAGTGCTCTGGACGATCAAGCGTGTCTTTTCGATCCGCCCGTGCCGGAAACTCCCCAAGCGTGCCTGCCTGCGCTACCACATGGGGTCCTGCAGCGGGCCCTGCGTCGGGGCGATTAGCGAAGAAGACTACCGGATACAGGTTGATCATGCTGCTTCTCTCCTGAAGGGAAATGCGGCTGAACTGCTGGGTACGCTCAGGGCAGAGATGGCGGACCACTCATCCCGTTTGGAATACGAGCGGGCGCTCACCCTGCGCAACCAGATCCAGGCTGTCGAACGCCTTGGGGAGCGACAGCATGTCGACCGCCCGCGATCAACCGACCAGGACGTCATCGCGTACACAGTCAGCGGCGGCACGATGTACCTGATGGTCTTCACCGTCGAGAAGGGGAGACTTTCAGGCAAGCAGGAATACTCGTTCGATGCCCGCGAGGATGCTTTCGAGGAATTCCTCGTTCTTTACTACGCTGACCGGGTCCCACCATCCGAACTGATCCTGGCAGAAGATGCCGGAGAAGCTCTCGCCGGCTATCTTACGGAGAAAAAAGGGAAAACAGTCCAAGTGACCGTACCAAAGGCGGGTGAGAAGAAGAAACTCCTCGAGCTTGTGGAAATGAATATCCGGCACGCATTCCTCCGCGATGAACTGAAGGTCAAAGACCTCCAGGCGAGCATCGACTTGCCGGAACCACCGGTGGTCATCGAATGCTTCGATATTTCGCATCTCTCCGGGACCTCGATGGTAGGATCAATGGTCCAGTTCCGGAATGGCATCCCGGACAGGAAGAACTACCGGCGGTTCAGGATCAAGACCGTTGAAGGAGTCGATGATTTCGCGTCTATCGGGGAGATTGTCCTCCGGCGGTACCGGAGGCTTGTTGAAGAAGACGCGGAACTGCCCGACCTCATTATCATTGATGGCGGGAAAGGGCAGCTCACGGCAGCGGTCGATGCGGAGAAGAGCCTTGACCTGACGATACCGGTTATCGCTATCGCCAAGCGTGAAGAGGACGTATATCTTCCCGGCGAGATGCTCCCCCGTCAACTGGATAAGAAGGGGCTCGCATTGCAGTATATCCAGGAGATACGGAACGAGGCTCACCGGTTTGCAATAGCATATCACAAACTGCTGAGACGTAAAAAAATGGTAGGGACGGCATCACGCCGGTAACCTGTTCAGCATTTTTACCGGCAGGGACACCGTTTCTTTTCACTGTCTGTATTGCTGGTATACCGGGTAATATTTTGAATCCGTCACCGGAATGCTTACCTCCGCCGTTTTCATTTCGGAAGAGGCAAGGTACATCGTTGATTTTTCCGGTAGAAGGTCATTATTCCAGCCCTTCAGTATCCTCAGTGTGGCCGGGATTCTCCATTCCGGCGTTTGGTTATGAGCTTATATCTGTGAGAGAAGAAACAATCATACATGCCAAAAACAAGGGGGAAGGGTTTGTGAATAAAATTGTTGCGGTGATCATCCTTGTGATCGCTCTTGTTGTTTTCTCAGGCTGTTTGAGCAGTCCGGCGGTAAGGGAAAATGCAGAAGGGGTTCTTCACGCCCATTATGATTATACAGAAGGCTGGTCTTTCAACCAGGGTTGTTACGAACACGTTACCGGATATGTCTATAATGCAGGGAATGGTTCTTCAGAATCCGTTCAGTTGTATTTCAACCTTGTCAATACAAGAACCGGCACCATTCGGGATTCGAAGGCTATCTTTATCGGTACAATCGGTCAGGGAGCCACGAAAACATACGACACCTATCTTGACGGGGAATGCACGCAGGATTACGATGTGACGTTCTCATTTGGAAAATGATCTGCTATCATTTTTTCTTTTTCGCTGGAGAACCGGGACTTTTCCGGAAAATACCGGATAGCGCTGGTATTTTTTTACTATCAGGAAAACAATGTTATAAGCAGTAAAGAAATGATGTGTTCATACCATGATACTGGTGGAAAGGTGAAGAAAATGCAGGGGATACACGGACAAAATCTGATCGTTCTTTTGTGTGTTTTCGTTCTCTTTGGCTGGTATATATTTCCGGGGGCTGCGGCTTTGTGCGACGGACCCCCCAAAAGCCAGTCGTTAATCCTTTTCAGTGGCGGGTGCGATCGAACCCTTCCGGGTTTACCCTGTACCCAGGGGTTTATGTTTCCTGCACAGCCCTCCCCGGGCGGGGATTTCCCAACCCAGTATTCACTTGATTTCGGGGATGGATCCCCACCCTACGTTGGACCATTTGACGGAGTAACCCATACCTATCGTGATCCAGGTCTTTTCACGCTGAAATTCATGGCCGGCACACAATGTGACCTGTGGAGACAGGATACCTTTACCCTGAATATTTCAGTACCGGAAAATTACACTCCGGCGATCCCGGCCTGTTCGCCTATACTTCCTGTTGCGGGTTTCACGAGTACCCCCACCAGCGGAGTAGCCCCTCTTGCCGTCCGTTTCACCAGTACATCTGCCAATTCCAACGCTTATTCCTGGAGTTTTGGTGACGGGGGGACTTCACCGGCGCAAAATCCTCTTCATACGTATGTAACTCCAGGGACCTATTCCGTATCGCTGGTCGCACGGGATTCCTGTTCGGGAGCTGCCAGCAGTTCCGGCATGAGCACTCCCATTATTGTTTCTGAACCGGTTGCAACCCTATCGGTTACTTCCACTCCCCCGGGTGCCACAATATTTATCGATAACGTAATGAGGGGTGTAACTCCTGCGACATTTTCAGACAGCGTGACGGGAAGTCATATCCTGACAATCAGGAAAGAAGGTTACGAAGAATATACAAAAAATATCCTGGTTGAACCTGCTTCACCGGTAACCATTGTTGCAGGCCTCAGCAAGAGTGTATCCGGCCAGGCAAGCCCGGTGCCTCCTGCAACGGGCTCCATTGCCATCACCTCTGTCCCTTCTGGTGCTGTCGTGACTCTTGATGGAAGAATGCGTGATGTGACCCCCGTCAGCATCGCAGATATCGTGCCGGGTAACCATGAAATAATGCTTTCCCTCAAAGGATATGATGACTGGATCGGGATTCTTGCTGTTGGATCGGGGCACACATCTGAAATAAACGCCTTTCTCGTTGTATCGAAAGAACCACTGAATGATACAGGGTCAGTGGCTGTAGCTACTGACCCCGGGGGTGCGGACATTTATATTGACGGTGTTTTCAAAGGAGTCAGCCCTGTTACGGTCCCGGGACTTTCAAACGGCACTCATTTGATTCTGGTCACGTTGAAGGAATATGAAAATATTTCAGCAAATATTACTATTACCGGCGGGCAGACACAAAAATTTACCCCCGGGTTACAAAAAATGTTCAGATTGTCGACAATTGATCTGCTGCTGGCTGTCGGAGCATTTGTGATGGTTGTGGTAATTGCCCTCGTGGTGATGTTCCGGAAGGTACCAGGTAAATGATTGCCCTTTCTCTGGATTTTTTTGTCTTTGGTCCGGGAAAAATATGGATAAAGGCGTAAGCAGTATTTTTGCCCGCAAATATATCCGGTCTATTTCAAAAGAGTTGCGACCTTTTTTTACTTTCGGTCATCCGGTGGGCTTTTGTTATTAATATAATGACAGGACGGTGTGGATTGATTTTTGAAATGCAGTGGAGCTTTGCCCGTAGTTAATGTATATATGTGAATATCTACGGAAGCGATGCGTTCCTTACTCCTGCAAAATACCTTTTATTGGTCCACCCCTTAACAGGTGATTTTCCGACCAAATTTCGTGAACCGAATACTCCTTACTGTCATTCACGCTGGTTAGCTTTTTTGATGGCATTGAGCACTTCAATTCAGATGCAATGCACCAACGCTTTGCCAGAATTTATTATCATTCTTCAATGAGTTTTATTGGGACAGGACGGTTCACTTCGATGAAAAAAATATTATTTTTCAGTATTATTCCTGGATATGCACTGGTGTCTGCAATGTATGGAATTTTTGATATTTCTGCAATTTCTGCTACCATTCATTCGTTAATTCTGATGCTGGCTTTTTTAATAGTCCTGCCATTGATTTTTATTGGTATATCTCTTGGAGCCGTTATCCTTGTTACTGCAAAGAAAGAACATAAAATATTCTTCCAGGCCCGCTGACCTTATCTCAAAGAAGGATCTTCCCTTTTTACCGTGAAAGGATTAAAAAAATACATAAACAGGATTGTACCTGGACTGATTCCGGATTACTGATGCTACTCATCGTAATAATAAGAATTGAATAAGTTCCAGCATCCTCTATTCTTAAAAAGATCTTTTATCACAAAACCTGAATTTTCAAATCGCTTATAAACTCATCCTTGAGCGATCCCCGCTTTATATACCGTTCGTTCCAGTGGAAGGAAAGGGGTATAAAAACGGATCAATTTGTCATGATTTTCAAAAATCATCTATAATCCTCATAATAAAAATTGAAAGTATGAGTGATTATACCCCTTTTGCAGGATCTTTCTCTTTCAACTATTTTTCTGACGCATTAATTATTCAGATTAGTTTTAAAATTTTCGTTATGCCCTTGAAATTTCTAAAATTTTAATAAAATAATTGTAAAATGAGCATTAATTAAAATAGATAAGTTTATTAATTATATAAGATTTATAATTTTATAATACAAAAGAGGGGGGTGATGAGGAAGTCAGGATCGAGGATTTCACTTGATATCATACATTCAGTCCGGGAGAATTATACCACGAATTTTACCTGATACAGGCAATCTGAATACATCAACCCCTGTCATTAGGTTCTCCTTTGTAAATTCACCACAGTCTTTTTTTTTGATTTATTGTAGAAAATTTTTATTCAGGAAAAATAAAATATCCCGGTAATTCCTCAAAATGCAAGGACCATCTGCGTGAGGCTCTTTTGTTTCACAAAATTTTTTAAAGAATTATTTATGCGATGAATTGTAATCCCATAATTGATTGAAAATGAGAAAAACGTCCGATTTAGTAGAAGAAATGCTCAAAGAAGCAAAAAAGGCCTGGCTGGTTGCTATCGTTGTCGGGTTCGAAACTGAGACAAAATTTATATTCAGCTCGAGCGGTCATCCGGTTGAAGATTTGAATACCCTGGTAAAAAAAGGGGGGGCGCCGGTTGGTTTATTAAAATTTGAAAAAGAGGATACGACGGCCCAGGGTTCATTCCGCCCATTTGAGGAATATTCAGGCGAACAATGGGTAACCACCTATCTTGCCGGCTTGCTGGAAAACACGGGAGAAATAATTGCATTAAGCCAGGATCAGCAGAATTTTGCTGATTATTAAACAAAAATTTTCCGATCCCCGTTATCATGATCCCGGGGACATTTGTGGACCAGCATCCCTTGCGACTGGATTTTCATCATTTTTACGGATAGTGATTCTATTCAACCCTTTGCTGAATCGTGAATTTTCAATGTGTTTTAAAATTCTGTGAAAAACAAATACCGGGGAGTTTTCTTTCTCTTTCCTGCAAACGAGTCCATGCACAGAAACCTTCAACCAGTCCACGATAGTTGCACCTCTGAATCTGACACCGGTGCCTGCCCGGCGTAACTTTTTCAGGTCTCTTGTAAACAAATATTTTCGCAAAATTCCTTCTATAAATTTTTGATAGATTTTCGCTGGTTTTTATATTTTTATAAAACACAAAATATGGTGAATATGCCAGTATCCCATGGTCATTTTCGCAATTATTATGTAGTACCGGATGCAGAGTTCCGCTCTATGAGCGGCATACTTGAAAATCCCCTGCTTCATAATCGAAAGTATGTCTTTTCCGACCGTCATGATGCGGGAAAACAACTTGGGGTACTGGTAAAAACCCTTCCTTCTGTCCATGGATCGGTCGTTCTTGCGATACCAGCAGGCGGAGTACCGGTTGGCAGGGAAATCGCAGCGGCGCTTGGTTCGCGCCTGTCGCTGGCGATTGTGAGGAAGATCCAGATCCCCGGTAACCCTGAAGCAGGGTTCGGGGCAGTATCCTGGGACGGACAGGTGTTGATCAATGAAGGGCTGAGAGCCGTACTTGGTCTTTCTGATGCAGATATTGAAACAGCGATTGAACGCACCAAAAAAAATGTTCATGAGCGCATTGTCAGGTTTACCCATGGGAGAGCACTTCCGAAAATGTCTGGGAAGTCCGTGATCCTGGCCGATGATGGACTCGCTTCGGGTTTCACTATGATGGCTGCAGTAAAAAGTGTCCGGCCCTTGAGTCCTTCCCGAATAATCGTCGCTGTTCCGACTGCATCAGCCACATCGGCAGAGCTGGTTTCCCGGAACGTGGACCAGGTCGTTTGTCTGAACGTCAGGACCAGCCGGCAGTTTGCAGTCGCGGATGCATATCGACAGTGGTATGATCTGGATGATCGGGAAGTCGTTCATGAACTGACTGACATGGAATTGTAAGTTTGATACATTCACCCGGTTGAAAAACCCTTATCCTTTTTTGATTAACCTGATTGGTGAGTATATAGCACACTATTTTGATGAAGTTATCATCCCGGCAATCCCGAACAATTATGAGACTGTGAAGCGTTGCCATAATATGCAGACAACGGACAACGCGCAATCCTTGCATGCAATCCACACGCAGAAGTGCCCGGTCCGTAAAATTATGGTTCCGGATTAATTACCCTGGGGGCACTCCATTCGCAACAAACTTTTATGCTGTTAAAAATGCGAAACGATCGCAGTTACGAGGTTCGCCTCCGGGTTGCCGGGACAACGCCCCGCCATACCTTTTATAATATCACAGAGCTGAGCACCTATCGTTGGGTGTGATGGATATGAGAACCGTGGGGAAAGCATATGCTGCGACGGAGTTTAATTTTACTCACTTTGTAATCGGAGTAATAATCGGCCTGGTAATTTTTGCCCTTTGGCTGAATTTTTATGGGGGGGTCCAGGTTCTGGAAGGAATATTCCCCCTGGGCATTCGATAATCTTCCCTTTTTATTGCATCTGAAACAGGTCGTAACCTGACAAGCACATACCCTTGTTCTGGTAAGCGTCAAGGATGTTTGATCTTTCTTGTAGTATTCTATTGCAAAAAATAATGCTGAAATACTGACAGGATAATGAGAATTGCCGCTATTCCAAAAGCCATAGTGGGATCTTCCTTGGCAATTATGAAAATATCGAAAAGGATCAGGATTGAAAGTGCTGCGTAAACAAAATACCGCACTAAATTCTGGGGTTTGGAAAAACTAAATTCTGACATCGCACTTCTCAACTTGGTAATTACATATAATCTAATTATACATTATATATCTATCTATTTTAATCAGAGTCTGTTTTAACAGTTTTTTAAAAAATAAACTCAAAAATCCCTATAACCATACTTAATCAAAACCATTCCCCCGGAACGTGGGGAAATCGAAAAAAGCCTCATTTTCCCTTGTCAAACGGGAACGGTGAGAAAAGTGAACTGTTTCAGTAGCTGATTCTTTCCCGGAGACAGGCGGAATGACTCTTTTCTTCTGTTTTCACTAATATTCATGCATAAATTTTTTTCAAAAGAGCGGTTTCTCCGAACGATATTTTTATCTGTCCTGTGTTGCATTTACCGGAATAATGAACTCTGCAGAATCTCTTGTCCCGGCCCGGCAGTTCATGCTTGAATTTTCGCAGCTGACAGGACTTGATCCTGCCGGGATTCAACCCCGGCGATACTTATGGACAGATGCGTTTGCAGTATGCAATTATCTGGAATTTTTTTCCAGGACTAATGATAAAACTTCTCTTAATCTGGCTCTTCGTCTGGTCGATCAGGTGCATCATACCCTTGGGCAACACCGGATGGATGATCCCCGGACCGGCTGGATTAGCGGACTCTCTGCGCGTGAAGGTGAGCTGCACCCGACCAGGGGCGGCCTGAGGATTGGGAAATCACTCCGTGAACGCGGCCCGAATGAATATTACCATGCGCAACAGGAATGGGACCGGGATGGCCAGTATTTTCACTACCTGACAAAATGGATGCATGCCCTGAACCGCGTCGGACAGGTTGTCGGGGACCGGAAATATAATGCCTGGGCAATTGAGCTTGCTCATGCAGCTCATGCCGGATTTACCTATCTTCCCCCGGGTCGCGACCGTAAAAGGATGTACTGGAAGATGAGTATTGATCTTTCATATCCCCTGGTCCTGTCGATGGGACAACATGATCCTCTTGACGGACTTGTTACTTACCATGAACTTCAGCTATCCACGGCAAGAGAGTCCGACCAGACCGGTCCTCCTGATTTGATTCAGGAGATTGCTGAAATGACCGAAATAAACCGGGGTCTTGACCTGTTCACCGATGACCCGCTCGGTATTGGAGGACTTCTTTCTGATGCTTCACGACTCGTGCAGATTATGATCAAGGGTGGCCCGCAGGGTAACGGTCTCCTGGAATCCGTCCTGGATTCCGCACATGCAGGATTAGTATCCTTTACCGGATCCAACGCCCTCAGACTCCCAGCGTCACATCGCCTGGCCTTCCGCGAACTGGGACTCTCTATCGGATTGTCAGGAATAGAAAAACTGCGTGAATTAATCGAAAACAACCCGGATATATTCGGAAACACCAACCCATTGCAATATCCTCTCTATGGCCTCCTTGAATATGTCCCTCTCAAAGAAAAGATAGAACAGTTCTGGCTGGATCCAAAAAACCGTAAATTCAGTTCCTGGATCGAACACCGCGATATAAACCTGGTGATGCTCGCTACCAGCCTGGCACCTGGCGGATTCTTACAGATTTAGGTACCGGGTGAATGGACCAAAGAAATGTGTACCCGGGTCCCTCTCATAGCTGAATTTTTGAAAGTGTCATTTTTTGCCCACCCCACATCCTTCATGGCAACTCTACCACCTGCCGGGCACTCCCGCCACTGATCTATGGCTGCATGGACACCTTCTGACACGGCCTTTCTTCGGAAAGGTCCTAAAGCAGAACCCCTCAGCTGAAGGTTTTTCCTGTTTCCAGAATGAACATGATCTGTCCCACCCTGGTTCAACCGGACAAAAAAAAGATTTTATGGGGAAACAAAATCTTCTGCGATCAGCCGGCAGAGCAGGGCACTTTGGGCAAGATACCGTGGCGTTTCCCGGGTTATCTTATCTTTCTGATAACGATTAAGATCCCCGCA
>PMDE01000067.1 GCA_003154335.1 Methanoregula sp.
AGGTTTGTCGTACCAATAAATACCTCAAAAGCAACATTCCGGGGAATAGATGCGGAGGCGACGGTGATGGCAATGATAAAACTTCCGAGGATTCCGATGTTCTGGACGGTTCTCAAAATCCCGGAGATCCCTCCAAAGGAACCTTGGGGTGCATTTGCCATGACTGCGCTGTTATTTGACGGAAAGAACATCGCTGAACCGATTCCGGAGATTCCGGATGCGATCAGGACAACCCAGAGAGGCGTATCGAGCTGAAGCGTGAGATACACAAGTGTTGCAATGATTAACATTACCGAGCCGGATGTAGCAAGGAGCCGTGCTCCATACCGGTCAGAATATTTTCCCATAAGGGGGGAGAGAAGGCTTCCCACAACATATCCCGGGATAAGGAGAAGTGCTGCGTCGAGAGGTGAGAGTCCGCGAATCCCCTGAAGGTACATCGTTATCAGGAATACAACCGAAAGGTAACCCAGGCTTAGGAAAAATGCAGCCATGATAGAATATTTCAGGATCCGGTTTTTGAATACGGCAAAGTCGATGATGGGATGGGCGCATCCCGATTCATACATAAAAAACAGGATGAGTGCTGCCCCCCCCAGGGAGAAAAGGAGGATATTTTGTCCTGTCAGTCCCTGGCCGGCAAAGTCAACACCAGCATAGGAAATAAGCGTGAGCGCGATGCCGAGGAGGACCAGACCTGTCGTATCAAGATGTTCATCGACCCTGGCGGTATCTTTTAAGTATCGCAATCCCAGGACGGTTGCAAGAATTCCTATCGGAAGATTGATGAAAAAAATGTATTCCCAACCAACGAATGTGGTAATAATTCCCCCCAGCACAATTCCCAGCATAGCCCCGCTTGTCCAGCCCAGCGATATGTAACCGAATGCCGTTCCCCGCACATTCGGAGGAAATGTGTCGGCAATGATAGCCCCGCTGTTTGCCTGCATCAGAGCGCCGCCGAATGCCTGGATGCCCCGGGACAGTATTAACCAGTAGACAGACGGGGAAAGTCCACAGCTGAGTGAGCCCAGCGTGAAGACACCGAAACCGGTATTGAACATCCTGCTTCTGCCATAACTATCACCCAGTCGCCCGAGCTGGGTCGTACAGACCGCGACCACGAGAAGATAAATCAGGATTATCCAGAGCGTCGTCACGAGGTCTGAATGGAGATTTTCTGATATGGTGGGAAATGCAAGAATGACTATAGTGGAATCAAGAGACCCCATCAGAGTCCCAAGCATGAGGACGGAAACGATGATTTTCTGGCGGGTATCCATGAGATCTTTTGAGTGATTACCATCTGTTTGGTCATGAACCTTCCGGAAGAGGTTAAGAGATCTCTGGTTATTCATTCACAGGCCCCGTTCACCGGGGTTTCCAAAATAACCCTTTACGTTCCGGATAAGATGTGGAGATTGTTACCTCCCTCATGAGCTAACAGTTGCAATATCCCGGCTTCTGACATTGGGAAAAAACTGCGGGAGATAATAAACATGGGTATAGTACCATTCTGGCGACTAAAAATATCGTTTTTGTTAAAATGATCTTAATCACTCGTACGCTCCCGGGGACTTCGCCTTTTACTTGTCCCCGCCGCTGTGGCGTCCCCAGATCGCGATAGAACGGACACAATAAAAAATTCTCTATTCACGTTAATTTACTGCAGTGATTCACTTGTTTGAGATTTATTCTGGTCATTCAATTATCCAATATTTCCGTCGGGATTTTTGAAAAAGTTGGTGGTTGAACTGACCCTATACCCTTCTTTGTTTGCAGGTTAAGTTTCCAGGATAATGTAAAAGCCGAGGGCGTTTTGCTTATAGATAATTTTTTTTTAGTCGCATGAGGCCTGTTGGGGACAACAGGCTCTGCCAGTCAGAAACCAAAACAACATTAAGGGTTTTTTCGTATCATTTCCCGATAGTGAATACATGACCCCTGCCCGAAAACTGTCCGGATTTGGCAAGGATCTTTTCAGAGCCGTATACAATGAACTTTACCTGACTACAGCTTATGGTAATCCAACAACCTTGTTTCGTTATGCAATGTTGCAGCAATATGTTCAAAAGCAACAGGTAAGACTAAAAGATACGCTTCGTCGTGTGTGGTGAAAAAAAGTATGGAAAATTCAGATGTAATTATCTACCGGCTGGGTGCAGGATGCGACCTGTCCGATGTTGAAGAAGGGAAAATTTATCAGGCAAAAGTGCAGGGGTTTGCTACTTTTGGGATGTTTGCCCAGATTAATGACCGTATCAAAGGTCTTGTCCACAAGAGCAATATCAAGTCAGAACACAAGGAACGCGATCCTATTCTTGTCAGGGTTCGCCAGATCCGCCCGAATGGCAATATCGATCTGGAAGAAGTTCTCATTCAGGTATACCAGGTTCAGACCGTCGACCGAAAATCGACAATCGTAAGCATCGGAGACCTTCAGGGAAAAGTGGGGAAAACCGTGGCAATTGAAGGGGAGATTGCACAGATTAAGCAGACAAGCGGTCCTACCATCTTCACCATTGTTGATGAGACGGGCACCCAGAACGCCGCAGCTTTTGTTGAAGCCGGTGTCCGTGCATATCCGGAGGCAGAGCTGGACAATATCGTCAAAATTGTCGGCGAAGTGATGATGAGAAACAACCAGCTGCAGATTGAAGTCGATTCTCTTTCTGTCCTTACAGATGACGACGCAGCCGCGGTTAAGATACGTATTGAAAAGGCCCTGGATGCACGTTCGGAACCCGAAAATATCCCCCTGCTCGTGCAAAGTGAAGTTCTGGAAAAACTCCGCCCCGAGATGCGAAAGATCGCAAAAATCATAAGAAAAGCGGTCTTCACATCNNGGCGACTTTGACTCCGATTACTTCCTTTTCAAGCGTGCCCCGTCAAAAGCTCCCTTCTATGAGATTGAAGATATCACCCGGGACCTTGATTTTTCTTTAAAAGACCATGTCAGGTTCGGCCAGAAAATGCCGCTGGTCCTTCTCACCGACAACGGTTCTACAGAAGAAGATGAACCCGCCTACAAGATTGCCAGTGTGTATGATATTCCTTTTATCGTTATCGATCACCATCACCCTGACGCGTCAATCGACAAATACCTTAAAGCGCATGTCAATCCCTATCATGTAGGGGGAGACTTCGGTATCACCGCAGGAATGCTCGGCACAGAAGTTGCCCGCCTGATCAATCCAAAAGTTGAGCGCCTTATCCGCCACCTTCCCGCGGTTGCGGGAGTTGGTGACCGGAGCGAAGCTGCCGAGCGTGCCCTGTTTCTTACCCTGGTAAACGATAAGTACCCGGAATCAGCTTGTAAGGACATTGCGCTTGCGCTTGATTATGAGCAGTTCTGGCTGCGGTTCAATGATGGCAGGGAAATCATCAAGGATATCCTGAACCTGACCGGAAATCCCGAACGCCACCAGAAGCTGGTTCAGCTCCTCGTTGAAGGTGCAAACACCATGATCGAGGATCAGATGAGCGCCTGTATTCCTCATGTTGTCCAGCGTGTCCTGAAAAACGAGGCCTTCCTCTTTCTTATAGACGTGGAAATCCATGCGCACAAATTTACCTTCCCTCCGCCGGGAAAAACATCCGGCGAAGTGCATGACCGGTTATGCAAAAAAAATGCCGGTAAGCCGGTAGTAACGATAGGGTTTGGTCCGGATTTTGCAGTACTCCGGTCACGGGGCGTTCTCATGAATATCCCCAGGATGGTACGCGAACTGAGAAACGAGATACCCGGCGGCGGTATCAGTGGTGGCGGGCACCTTGTTGTCGGCAGTATCAAATTCGTAGAAGGTATGCGCGAGGTGGTACTGGAAGCATTGATCAGTAAAATATCAGAGGCTCAGGTACAAAAATGAAAAAATTTCTTCATTTAAAAGGCTCAACTCATGGTATCTTACAAAAAATATTCGGGGATTTCCGGGATGAAAATTAATCAGCTCAAGCAGCGTGCGTGATACATTCTTTCTGGTCATATCCTTTGAACAGTGAAACAAAAAAGTCCGAAAAATTGTCATTACAATTAGATATTTATATATACAAGTTGATAGATATGAGTTTTAAATGCTGAGGCACAATATGTCAACAACCAAAAAACTGCGTGAAACCTATAACGAGACCCAGCACAAAATTGTTCAGTACCTTAGCTCGGGCATAACCAAAGGCAAACACTATTTCAAATCAAAATATATCGCAAAAGAACTTGGTTTGTCTCCAAAAGAGGTAGGAACAAACATGGCGATCCTTGCTGATATCTGTAAAGAACTCGACATTATCCGTTGGAGCTATTCGAACAGTACGACGTGGATGGTCACGCCGCGGGCGATATAAGAAAGTTCAGGTATCTCATTTTTTATTATGGCAAAAATTCTGGAGTTTGAATCTGAAGTGGAGTTCGTTGCAGACATCAATGAATTCAAGGATTGTCTGATGTCCCAGGATCCGACTCAGGAAAATCCGAATGCACTCTGGTTTAACATTGATATCCCCAAAGGCCATCTTTTAAAAACAGGAGATCGGGTGCGGGTCACGGTCGAAAAACTCTGATACGGATAATCCTCATCCGCGATCGTTTTCTTCCGGCCAAACCGTATACTGCGGTACCATCCTTCCAAAGTTTTAAGTCCCGAAAAATTTACATCAGATTAATGTCCGGGGATTATAAAATCGTTACAACCGGAATCGTTCTTCTGGCTTTTTTTTTATTCTTCTGCGGCTGTGTTTCAATGAATGTCGGAGAAGTCAGCTATTCAGATGGCGGACTTTTTGTAACAATTAACAATCCTGGCCAATCAGCAGATGCGTTTGTACAAGTAACGCTGTATCAGGAGACCGGTCTCATGCAACGGGAGAATAACATTACCATGATCCCGGTTAACTTAAAAACCGGTGAAAACCGCATCTTTATTCCTGGAAACTTAAAATCTGGTGCCTACAAACTGTATGTTTATATTATCCTGAATGGCGACCGGCAAACCGCAGTGATTCGTGACATCGTAGTGTGATCGATGGATTTTTTTTCAAAAGATATGATTGATGCAGCCCGCGGGTCTACTCCTGCGGATTGTGTTTTTAAAAATGCCGCTATATTCAATCCATTTACCTGTTCTTTTGAGCAGGGAAACCTCGCTGTCAAAAACGGAATCGTTCTCGGGATCGGAACCTATGCGGGTAACCGGGAATACGATGTATCCGGGGCATATATTATTCCTGGTCTTATCGATGCGCATGTCCATATCGAAAGTTCGCTTCTCGTTCCCTCCGAGTATGCCCGTCTCGCTGCGCTCCACGGAACAACTACTGTAATTGCCGATCCCCATGAAATTGCCAATATTGCAGGAGTTCCGGGAATTGATTTCATGCTTGACAGTCGTGCCGGTACTGTCATTGATATACAGTTCCTTCTTCCCTCATGTGTTCCCTCTGCACCATGGGACGTTGGCGGTGCGACTCTTTTTGCAGAGGATCTTGAGCCCTATATTGGCAGAGAGGGGATTTTGGGACTCGGGGAGATGATGGACGTTTTCGGAGTCCTTGAAGCAGATCCATCTATCGGGAAAAAACTCCGTCTCTTTCCTGTCCGCGACGGCCATGCCCCACGCCTTTCCGGAAACGATCTCAACGCGTATATCTTTGCCGGATTGCAAAGTGATCATGAATGCACCGGCAGAGAAGAGGCCGAAGAGAAACTCCGCCGCGGAATGTATATATACATCCGTGAAGGGTCAACAGAACAGAATATTGCCAATCTTATTGGGCTGGTGAACCAGGATACGGTATCCCGATGCTGTTTTGCATCTGACGACTGCAAGGCAGACACCCTGTTTTTGAAAGGGCATATTGACAACTGCATACGAAAAGCAACCGGATGCGGTCTCGAACTGAATCTTGCCCTGAGAATGGCGACGCTCTCTGCCGCAGACCGGTTCGGTCTTTCTGATCGCGGGGCATTAACACCGGGCAGAAGGGCTGATCTCTGCATTGTTGATGATCTGGAGCAGTTCATTGTAAGGAGTACGTTTGTCAGGGGAACAGAGATTTTTGCATCCGATCCCTCAGTACCCCATTCATTTCCCTCCGTACTTCCTTCTGCATTTCCCACAAAAGTCCCCTCTGCTGACGCAATCCGGATCCACGGCACCGGTAAAGCCCGGGTAATCGGGCTGGTGCCTCACCAGATCCTTACAAAATCCCTCCGGTTTGACCTGAATGCCAGGGAAATCCCTGATGAATCGCGTGATATCCTGAAACTGGTGTTGTGTAACCGGTATATTGATAAAAGGACGGGTGTGGGACTTGTCCATGGTTTCTCACTGAAAAGGGGGGCCATTGCATCGAGTGTTTCCCATGATGCGCATAACATTATTGCCGTAGGGACAAGTGATACAGAAATCCGCACGGCTATCGATGCCGTCATCCGCTCCGGTGGCGCAATGGTCACGGTTGTGGGAAAAACGAAAACTATCCTTCCCCTCAGGTGCGGGGGACTCATGTCCGCACTGCCCTGGCCGGAAGTTGTAGAGCACGTCCTTGCTCTTGATGTGGTCACCAGGAGCATGGGCAGCATTGATGACCCGTTCATGTACCTTTCATTCCTTGCCCTGACCGTGATTCCGGCCCTGAGGATCACGGACCGGGGGCTCTTTGACACCGGCGAGTGCAGGTTTGTCCCACTCTTTTTGGAATAAATCCTTCAGGGGTAAAGCAGGATAACGATTGCACCTGCGACCATCAATGCAGCACCCATCAGCCTTTTTCCGACTTCACGCTCGGAAAAAACCAGGGTACCGTAGAGGACCACGAAAATAATGCTTAAGCGTTTTATTGCAATGACATAGGGGACGATCTGCAGGGTGTACGCAATATTGACTGACGCTGCCTCAACGGCAGCGAATGCTCCGATAAGTATTGAAATGACCGTGTACTTTATGTATGGGAATGCAGGGGGTCCAGCAACTTTGGCCGGATCTTCCCCATTCACCGGTTTATGGGGGGACATATTCCGGGCAGAGATACGTGAATATGCAGACATAAGAACAAATGTCATACCGATTGCAAGGACCGTCAGTGCCATGCCGAAGAAGGGGTCTGAATTGAGCATCGCAATTTTATCAAAATTGATCGACACTGCAAACAGGAATGCTACGATAAGCATAAGCCAGCTCCCCCGGTTCCGCAGCATCGATCGCACCGGGTCAAGAAAATGTTCATCCTCTGCAGAAATGTTCAGTACATAAGATCCACTCACAATGATGCAGATGCCGGCAAACCCGGGTAAGGAAGGGACCTCATGCAGGATGAGATAGGAAGTTCCCGTCAATAGTACCGGTGTAAACGAGAGCATGGGAATGGATAATGAGAGATCCAAAGAGGACAGGGCTGCAATGATCAGCGAGAGGCCGATAACATTCAGGATTGTGGTTACCACGACTGCGCCAGCAAAATCCTGGCCTGTGACCGGAAATCCCCTGATAGCAGAGGTGGCAAATAAGAGGGACCCGCCGAAGGTGAATCCAATCCCTGTCAGGATCCTTGCGTCCAGGGTCGTGATATATCGTTTAATAATAATGAAATATCCAGCGTTGGTGACGGCTCCAAGGAGCGCCAGGAAGATCCAGATCATGAACAAGAAATCCGGAGTACGGATTAGCAGTTATAACATATCGGGCTTGTTGTTTATCTTATTGCCAGACAAAGCCGGTAACCGGAGGAGTTATTGCACAACGTTACCGTTTATTTATCCATTCATCCGTTGTCAGTACCCGGGAGAACCGCATCTGCTGGGTAACAAGGATCGCCCGGTGAAGGTCACGATCACTGATAGTCCCTGCGGAATTGGTAACGGACAGGGTTCCTGTTGCATCGGCCAGGAAATTTACAGCAAAACCCCGGTGAAATGCCTGTCGTGAGGTTGTATCGCAGCACATCTGGGTCATGTAGCCGGCGATGGTAACCGTTGTCACATCATTCTTCTTCAGCCAGTCCTCAAGACCGGTCCCGGTAAAACTGCCGGGCATATGCTTCTCAAGAACAATATCCGCATGCCTGCGCTTGATCTCCCCGTGAAGTTCCCAGCCGGGCGTTCCCTGCCGGAATGTCGGGGACTCGGGAGCAAGGCTGGTGTGCTGTATCACGGCAATTGGAACATGAGAGGCATGGGCCCAATCCATGGCTTTCAGGATATTCTCAAAACTCCCCTGCGGGTAGGATACCGGCAGTTTCCCGGTGAAATATTCGTTCTGGACATCAATGATAAGCAATGCCTGTTTCATGCTGGAACACTCCATAAAATGTCTGCCGGTCGATCTCCATCGAGTAGAACGGGACCGGCGTTCCCAGTATATCCTCGATGCAGTCTCCCGTGTTCCGGAACGGGATTGATACATACAACTTTTGTGCACGCGGATTGTTCTTCCGCACGATCAGCCGTATGGCAGAGACTGCCGGATCAGCAAATCCTCTGGCGAGCGTGAGGAGGGTTATCGTCCTTCCCAACCCCTGGCCGATCCGGTCCGGGTGGAGCGCGATCCGGAACTCCGCACCGCCGTAATCATCACGGGATAACAACGAGAACCCCACGGCCTGGGCCCCGTCAACTGCAAGGAAGATCGCTGCACTGGGTTTTGACCGGAACTCGTCGAGCCAGCCTCCGTCGCGGAACGCATAATCCAGATCCCTGAATTCCTCAGGGTAGGCAGGCCATGCCCTGATTCCCGGGATATCATCATCCAGAAGGGCACGGAGATTAATCATGGAATACCTGTATGTTCGCGAGCAAGCGCAAAAAAAGCTTGGGGAAGACTCCCGGTCCTTGCTGGCAGGTCAGGAAGGCGTTTTTCTCCAGAGGCGTTGTTTTTTAGTCCTGCATGCCGGGAGAATCCTGTTCAGGTATTACCAGCAGTTCCCGCACCGTCCCGAACCCCTGCGAGACGGACTGCCCGATCCCGAAATATTCGGGGATCTGCAGGTTTGTCCGGAACGTGCCAAGGAAGACCATCTCGTGCCCGCCATCAACCGTATCCCGCCGGAACCGGACCTTTGCCTCGCAGGTGATCTTCCCGCTCCCTTCGTAATCGAGGGACTTTGCCAGGGTGGCCAGGTGACCGGCCAGGATCTTCTGCATAAACGCGTCCCGCGCAGGTTTGCCGGTAAGGTTATAGAATTTTTTCGCATTCTGCTGGTTCAGGGCACGCCATGGGGTCAGGAATTCGTAGGAGTGAGATCTGCCCGTTATACCGAATTCTTCGTCNNTTTCCCGCTGAAAGCTCCCGGAGCAGGTCGGCACCCTGGCTGATACCGATGACCATCAGCACCCCTTTGACCTGTTTGCACTGAACAGCCGGATACCGGTGGATAAAATCCTCCGTAGCCCCGTTATGGAGGTGGGGATATTCCACAAGGAGCCGTTGAAAAAATGAACGAAGCTCTTCCCCGGAGAAATGCAACGGGTTCTCCGGAGCAAGGGTTAGGGTGAACGCGCGGAGGATCATGGGAAGTACGCTTATCTGGATGGATCAGTTTTTTTGTATTTTCTGATCGTGGATTCTTAGTCGGTAGTAAGAAACTGCCGGCTTTTCAGGAGGTTACCATGAACCTCTTTATTGCTGTGGCATTGTGCGCCTCATCCGCGATCCCGATCATGAAATAACCGGTTGCATCGACCTCACCTGAAGCACTCCACGTGTTGGTACCGCAGTTTCCCTCCTGAACAATGGTTGTTAAGGAGACCTCCGGGGCGAGGGAGAACGACTGTTGCTGCGAGGTTACCGAGAAGATGGTATAGTTAAGGAAGGTCCCGGCGGGGAGAGTTGTTGTCCCCTGGATCGTGAAGGGCTGGCGGATGATCTGGTCACTGATGGGATCAATTTCGATCCATAGCGTGGTGTTCGTTGTATTCATAGCCGGGCAGGCAGTGAGCGTCGGGGTGACCGTCATGAGCGCATGGATCAGGATGTCATGTTCAACCCCGCAATCGGAGATGATCCTGTACCGCCCGGGTTCCCAGCCGGCCGAGACGAAGCGGTAGAGCTGCGTTGATTCCCCGCTCTTCAGTTGTGACGAATTCCCCTTGACCGGCGTGTCAGGACCCATCCGGGTCACCCACCTGCCACTGCCGGTCTGGAACTTCACCCTGAAACCCGGCGGGGTATCGGAACATTCAAGCGGGAGAGTCCCGTTGTTGGTAATCGTGAACTCCACCACCTCCCCTGCATTATAGACATCCGCATCCATCCGGATAAAATCCGAGCGGGCATCAGGCTGGGCAATCGTTGCATGGTATCC
>PMDE01000014.1 GCA_003154335.1 Methanoregula sp.
TTTGCCCATATGTATGTCATTATGGTTGAAGAGGGGGATCTTAACCGTACAGATCCTCTTATCGCCGTCGGGACACCCCTTGTACATCCCGGATTTGCAATGGATCGACCTCCGTTCCTTCCTGAAAAATCCCTTATACTGCTCACTTCACGGGCTACAAAGGCAACTGCCAGACGTCTTTTCAGGGAAGTCCCTGAGATACGTGGTATCGTAAAAAAAGATGATTTTGTTCCGGGTATCACGAATCCCGACCTGAATTCCGTTCCGAGAGTTTATGAACTCCTTGCAGGGTGCGATGTCCGGGCCGATATTTATCAACTANNGAACAGGTCCCCTGATCATATACAAACAACAGACACTAATCCATATCGAGTTTCCCCGTACGGGCTACCCTAAAATCCGCGCGGTCGAGCAGCATGTTGGAATACCTCCGGTCAGGTTTTTTGTTGATGCTTGTTCCGGAGTCGGAACTCTCGGACTGGCAGCTGCATGCCTCGGAGTACCCCATGTCGTTATGAATGATGCATGGTATGCATCGGCGTTCTGGTCGGCATTCAACCTTGAAATAAACAGGGTATATCTCAACATAAGCCAAGTGAAGATCTTTGAGCAGCTTTCTGACCTGCAGAAAAATCCGGTTACGAAAAATCCGGTAAAGATCGCAGAGACCACCGGAGATCAGGTGATTGAGGTCTACCAGGGAGATTTCCATAAATTATATACTATGTTCTCCCCGGGAGACAATCCTGTAACAGTACTTGATATTTTCGATAAAAATGATCAGACTTCCATCCAGTTGTTCAGGGAAGAGTGGCTGAAAAAAGTTGGCGGGAAGGTTTTCATTCCCTGATGGTTACCGCGTCAAACAAGGAAAAATATGTAATAAAGATCAAGACCGCAGGTAAAAAGCCTTTATTGACAAGTGCACAATGGTATATGGGGACTAGCCCGGGTGGTTCGGCGTCACCTGTAACCTGAAACCGTCGGTACGCGGGGGGCGAAGTTTGAAGAAGGCTGCAACGGCCTGCTGGAGCTTGTGCATTCTGACTGTGAAACCTCGTCCCATGAGGTCGATGGCCAGGTTTCAATATTCCGGAGGGAATAGCGACCTGCTGCTGCGGGGACCGGTTCAGGCCCGGAAGGGAGCAGACTTACCGTAGACATCCGGCGCCCATGGGGTAACGGGGCGGAGGATGGATGCTTTGGCAAACGTAGTAACGTACAGTCGACCGATAACACGTCCCCAAGTTAACCATAATCATGTCTAAAGTGACTATTATTGGCGCCACCGGCAATGTGGGTATGTTTGCAACGTACGCCATTTCCTCAAATCCCCATGTACGGGAAATCCTTCTTTATGGACGCGAGGGACGCGAAACACTGCTCCGTGGAATTACTCAGGATTTTGTTGATTCATTTGCTGCCCGGGGTACAGATATCAAGATCTCATGGACTACCAATTTAAAAGATGCAGCCGGATCTGATGTTGTCGTAATTTCTGCCGGAATTCCGCGCACCCCTGGTCAGGACCGTCTTGATCTTGCCCTTGAAAATGCAAAAGTCCTGGCGCCGCTCGCGCAGGCTATTGGTATCATTGCGCCTGAAACCAAGATCCTCGTTGTCACTAATCCGGTAGATGTCATGACATGTATTGTTTTGAAACACTCAGGTCTTAAACCTAACCAGGTATTCGGAATGGGAACCCATCTTGATTCGATGCGCTTAAAGTCCCTTATTGCTGCCTATTTCAAGGTACATGTGAGCGAAGTCCACACAAGGATTATCGGTGAACATGGAGACAGCATGGTCCCGCTCTGGTCTGCGACCACAATTGGTGGAATAAAGATCTCCAACCTGCCTGCATTTGCCCATCTCCCGGTTAATGAGATCATTGAATCAGTGAAGTCAAGCGGGAACCTTATAATCAAAGATAAGGGGTCAACTGTCTATGGACCTGGTGAAGCGATTGCGACTTTGGTAAAAACCGTAATCGGTGATGAAAACCGGATACTTACCGTTTCAGCATATATAAAAAGCGAGATAAATGGAATGGGTGAAGGGGATGTTTGCATAGGTGTCCCGGCCCGGATAAATCATGACGGAGTATTCCCGATCAGTATCAAAATCGATGAATCCGAAGTGATAGCATTCCGCGAATCGGTAGAAAAAATCCGGACAATTACCCGGAAGGTTCTTTCAGAAAATGAAGAATGATTAAAAAGGTTGGTTAGCCGAAATCAGGTTAATGTCACTTCAACGATTTCTGCCCGCTCGACGCCTTCCACTCCACTGAGAGACGATTCAATTGCATCGGTTTCCCCTCCTGAGTCATTGACTACCGCCACAAGTTTAAGCGCTTTTAGACCAAAACCGATTGGCTCCTCCCGGATTTCCTGAATTCCCGGAAGCTTCTCCTTAAGGGCTTTTTTCAATAGTTCAAGATTCACGTCAGGAGATTCGGGCATAACCCTGACAATTACTGCCACGCTGCCCATGTGTCACGGTCCTCCGAATCCACATTTCGGGCAGGTATAAGTGATGCTCTGCTCTCTGCACCGGTAACACCGGTTGATCACAGCACTGCATACAGGGCAACCGAATTCCGTCGCGCCCTCTTCCGCAAGCGGAGAAT
>PMDE01000089.1:0-6306 GCA_003154335.1 Methanoregula sp.
AAGGCAGTCCTTACCGCCGCAGGTGTAAAAGCAGACGAATCACGCGTAAAGGCACTCATTGCAGCACTCGATGGCGTAAACATCGAGGATGCAATCAGCAAGGCCGCCGTAGCACCGGTTGCAGCAGCAGCACCGGCAGCAGCAGCTGGCAAGGCAGCACCCGCAGCCAAGGAAGAAGAACCCGAAGAGCACAAGAAAGAAGACGAAGAGAGTGGCATGGCAGGGCTCGGTGCCCTGTTCGGATAATTCTCTTTTTTCTTAATAACGATTCATACCATCTGGTATTGCATTTCTCAAAACCAGAATATCCGTTCGGATATTAAAAAAATTAGTTCAGCTCCTATCCGAGCCTGACCGGGTTTGCTTTCTCGGTATCCTTTACGACTATGACTGCCGTTCCGTACGCGAGCAGTTCGGTCATATAGCTGATCTCTGACGAGTCGAATTGTACGCCTATTACCGCGTTTGCACCCAGTGCTTTTGCATGGTCTTTCAACCGGCCGAGTGCCTGTTCCCGTGACTGGTTCAGGAGTTCCGTGTACTCATGGATCTCTCCACCCGCGAGCGAGCGAAGGCCGGCGGTAATGTTCCGCCCAAGGCCCCGGCTCCTCACGATGAGGCCCCAGGTGAACCCGATGGTCTTTGTGATCCGGTATCCGGGAAGATAAGGTGTGCTTACGACAATAATTTCATCCGGCATTGATTTCACCGGGTTAATGTTGGCTGGTTACGCTTCAAAAGTTTTCGGGCATAAAAAAGAGAAAAGAGGAAAGGATCCTGCTCGTCTAATTCGTTTTTACAAATATCACATTTTTCACATCTGCGACCGTCATTCCGCGGAAAAGACCCGAACCGTACATAATCTGAATCGCCTTCCTGTCGATCAGACTCAGCCGGGTATTTGTATTGTCCTGGTAATAGAAAATACTGTCCGGATATTTCAGGGTTTCACCCTTGCATCCCAGTTCGTAGAGAAAACTCCGCAGGATGACGTGGGTCCTCAAATCACCCTTGAGGTTGTCGTCAATATAGATGATCCCGGGACCGATCTTTGCATACGAAATGGAGGCGGATTTGAATTCCTTTGTGTATGACTCCGGGGGAATTGCATCCATGCCGGTCTGGGAAACGAACTGAAAAACGATATCAGCGTTTGATGTGGTCTTGATATTTTCAGAAAGCTGGTTAGTCGCTGACAGGTCATTGAAATCACTGATAAATGCCTGTACCAGGTCCATATCATCGGTCTTTCCATTGAATATCGAGAGGGTATTTCTTGGTGTCTGGCTTGTGGGATTATAGGCAAGCCGGTCAAGCTGGGTAGTACCCGACCCGAATGCAATGTCCATGAAATGCTGCGTTATATCGTCTGATGTGATCAATTGTGGTGTCGTGACAGGAGGAAGTGAGGGAACCGGGGTGGCCTGTAGAACCGTTGTTACCTGTGCGGGTACTGATGTAGGCACCGGGGAAGGAGTCGGTGTGGTCAGGGGAATCGTCTGGTTCTGGGACGTTGTTATGCATCCACCGACCAGTACGAAAATTACCGAAAACAAAACCATCAGGGTGTGACAAAATGGGAAAGATTTTTCCATGATATGTCTTTTCCCAGCTTCAGATATAAGGGTAACCGACGGGATAATCTCGTTCTAAATCGACCCGAATGGTTTTACTCAGGAGATTCAGAAACAATATTTCTTACTCTGAAAATGGTTTGAGTCTGCAGTTAACCGGGTCGGAATCTGAAACCGGTACATCCGCCAGAAGATGAAAGTACTTCCTCAGACCGGCATTCCAACGTAAATGTTGTGCTTCGTTGCCACAATTTTCACGCGTACCTGCCCGGACTCCTTTTCACAATTGAAGACCGACACCACCCGGTTCCGGGCGACACCGAGCTTCTCTCCGTGTATCCATCCTGGTGCCCGGATCTCGACGGTCACTTTCTCGCCTTTTGAAAAGACCAGCGGAATGAATGGGCGCCTTACTGTCCCGAAGTCTCTTGCGGGATCGAGCCTGAGGGGTATACCGAACTCCTTTTCCCATGGCTTAATGCTCCGGTTAAAGAACTGCCACCAGCTCTGGGCTTTTATCCCTTTGGGTGACCTTCCATAGCGGTAATGTTCGAATTTCTGGATACCGAGCGGCGGAAAACGTTTGCCGGCTCCAGTCTCCTGCGCAAACCGGATCAGTTTTGGGATCTCTTCATCATTGATCCCCGGAATGTACACCGGCGCAATGAGCAGATCGATCGCACTCCGGGCGACTGCCTGTGCTGCTTTTATTATGGTATTGATATCGTACGAGGAAATACCTGCGAGTCTTTGGGCAATTTTCGGATCAAGTGCATGGATCGAGAGGTTGATCCGGTCGAGGCCGGCAGTTTCAAGAGCCGCTATCCTTTCTCCGGTGAGAAGGGTACCGTTGGTCTGGAGTGAGATGACACTCACTTCGTCAATCTGCCGGAGACCGGCGATGAGTTCCGGAAGATACGGGTACATCATGGGCTCTCCGGGCGAATCTATGTGGCATTCAACTCCCTGTCCCTTGAACCGGGCGATCTCCCGGACTGCGTCTAATAGATACTCCATTTCAACTTCGTAACTCGCAGCACGCGTTGTTGATTCAGGCCCGGCATCGACAGAGCAGAACGGGCAGTTGAGGTTACAGCCGCAACTCGGGCGCACCTGGAGGAGACTTGTGCCACGGTCTATGATACCAAAGTAAAGCGAACCGATAAGCGGGATCCGGGACTCGCGGGTTATCCTGAAGTGGGTCATAAAAAGGAGGCCAACCCGTATGGGTTGTTATTCTTCATCGGTCTTTGACCCGGTAGCCTTTCCAGGCACCCTTATCAAGCATCGGGTGGGGATACTTCAGGCGGGCAAATACATATTCGAATGCGGTCTGGTCCAGGAGTTCCCGCCCGGTTATTATGCAGTATTTCCGGAAAGCCTCGTAGAGTTCAACACAGGAAACATACGCTGATGGTTCCGGGACGAGAATATCTTCATGGAACCGCCAGAAGCCATCAAACTCCGGGTCATCATTGTTCTGCGGTTTTGCGGCAACCTGTTCGATATGCAGTGACGTTCCCGGGTCCGGTGCGACAACGATGAGTTCGCAATAAATATCCTCCACGGTAGTTAATCCCTGGCGGAGGTCGTTGAGCTCCATTTCGAGATTCTTGATCTTCTTTTCCTGGTTGACGATCCGGTCAGAACATTCCATTGCTGATGATTTTATTTTTAGGTTTTATCCTGATAAACTGTCCGACTCCTGCATTACCCTAAAGAGGTCAGGTCCTCTGCCCAAGCAGTTTCCCGGCATATACACACTGCCCGAACGAGACACAACCATCCCCCGGAGGATAGTCAGCGTTGATGATGCATTCATAATCATGTGCGGCGATCTCTTTTTTGATCGTTTCGCGGATGGCGTGATTATAGACAACCCCCCCACTCAGGGCGATCTTTGTCATTCCCTCCCGATATGCGGCGTTGACAGCAAGCCGGGCGATACCCCGGGCAAGGTTGTACTGGAACGAAGCAGCGATATCATGGATAACCCGCAAGTCCCCCTCCGGCGCTGCCTGCAAACGGGAATACACAGTCTTCATGAGCGAGCGTGTTGAAAGGATTTCGCATCCTTCATGCATTGAAAATACGAGATCCCATGGTTCCGCATGTCCGCCGGATGCGGCGGATTCAAGTTTCATGGCAGGTTCACCATCGTACGTTCTTTCCCGGCAGATTCCCAGCAGCGCAGCCGCCGCATCGAGGACCCTGCCGGTGCTGGTAGTAGTTGGTACATTGAAACCCATCACAAGCTGTTTTTCCAGCAGGCCCAGTTCAATACCCGACCAGCCCCGGTCGGATAAGAGCGAGAGGATCTGTTTTTCCGGAAGAATGCCGTACAGCATGCGTTCGGGATACCGCGTCGCGAGATCCCCTCCGGGCATGGCTGCCGGTTCCAGATGGGCGACCCGCCGGAGATCCGGCACCTGCCCTGAAAAAATTTCTCCGCCCCATACCGTACCGTCATCACCATAGCCAACGCCATCTATCGCAATGCCGATGCAGGGTTCGGTCGTGGTCGCTGCGATGTGTGCCCGGTGGTGCTGGACCGGGACCAGTTCAAGCCCGTGTTCCGATGCGATCTCGCGTGCAAACCGTGTGGAAAGAAACCGGGGATGAAGGTCATGGGCGATCACATCAAACTCAGCCCCAAGAAGCCGCTGCATGTTCCGTATCGTTTCCTGAAGATATTCAAGGGTCGGGGGGTTCCTGACATTTCCCACGTGGGGTGAAGTTATCGTAAAGTCGTTCCTGTATATGGTTGCATTTGCATTCAGCTCGGGACCAACGCCGAGTATACAGTGGTTCCCGAGTCGTATTGCTGTCCGTTTCGGGGCAATCCCCCGTGAGAGCCGTATTATGTAATTGTCCCTGATGACCGAATCGTCGCACCTGTTGACGATCTTCCTGTTATGGACAAGGAAAAAATCCACGTCCCGGATCAATCCGGCCATTGCGTGATCCCGGTCAGTAATCATCGGATAACCGGGCATATTAGCACTGGTCATGACGAGCAGCGGGTGTTTCAGGTAGCTGAAAAGGAGATGGTGAAGTCCCGTGTAGGGCAGCATACAGCCGATAGTGTGAAGGTTGCTGATGGATTCATGCGCTGTCCGATCACGTTTTTTCAGCACAACGATAGGGTGTACATGGCTTTCCAGGTTCAGCCTCTCCTGCCGGGACACATCTGCTATCCTGTCAATATGATCGGGCCGGACCATAATGGCAAAAGGCTGTTCGATGCGTCCGAGCCGGCGTTTTAGTTCAGCTGCTGATTCTTCGATGCAGGCAATATGGAACCCGCCGACACCGTGCATCGCGAGAATTCTCCCCGCGTCAAGCAGTTCAGCTGCCTCCCTGACAGGATCAAGGCCTTCGGCCTTGTTTCCAAGAGTATCGATCAGGGTGAGCCGGGGACCGCATTCGGTGCATGCAATCGTCTGGGCATGGTGGCGCCGGCACCCGGGATCGCTATACTCCTGTGCACAGGCCGGACAGAGGGAAAATTCTGCCATGGACGTCCGTTCACGGTCGTACGGGAGTTCGTTGATGATACTGTAGCGGGGGCCGCAGTTGACACAGGAAGTTGCCCAGTACCGGTGATATCTCCCGGTTTTTTTGAAAATATCGCTGATACACTCATCACAGGTCGCAACATCCGGCGGGATCATGCCGGAGAGCGAACCGGTACCGCTCGGCAGGATGTAGAACCCATCCGGAACAGGATCGGAAAAGCCGCCCACATCGACAGAATCAATCCGGGAAAGGGGGGGTCCCCGGGAGACTGCTTCCCGGAATTTCTCAAAATTATCCCCGGCAGCAATGATCTCCACTTCACTCCCGAGATTCTTTACCGTCCCCGAGATCTCCAGAGCCTGCGCCTGTGTATATACAAAAGGGCGAAACCCGACCCCCTGGACAATTCCGCGTACGGTGATTTTACCCTTTTTCTGCATGGTTGTGCCGCAAAAATTTATTGATTCATGGGGCGATATAATTATAGGGTTTTACCGTGCCGGGCCATATTCGAATCGTAAACGATCCCGTAGAGCTTGTTCCTCTCCTGATGACATTCAACGACACTTCTTTTAAGAAGGTCTACGAACTTTTGAACAAATCCTGGATGACAGAAGACGAGATACGGGCGCACGTTGACAATGACAGGCTTCCCCTGTGTCTCCAGATATTAAAGAAGGGAAACCTAGTTGAGGAGCAGTGGCGGATGCCAAAGCCCGGATCAAAACCGGAAAAAGAGTTCAGGGCAACCTACAACAAGTTCCGTGCGAATTTCCAGTGCAACCTTTCCGATCTCTCTGACATCCTTTACATCTCGCTTTCCAATGACGAGAACCTCCGCGACGTCGTGGAGCAGATTGAAGCAGAACTTGGTAAGGGAAACAGTTCCATCAATGACCTTTCCCGGAAATTCAACGTCAGCCCGGTCTTTATCAAAGGACTTGCCAAACGCATTACGCACTTGGATGTCAAGGGACAGGGACTGGTGCTGCTTGACACCGGGCGCTAAGGATCCTCTTTACTCGATTTTGCGCAGCAAGCGTGAGGTTTCGCGCCTGCAGATCCTTGTGGAGATCGCAGAGCACCAGCCGGCCGTCCGCCAGCAGGAGATTGCAGAAAAACTCGGGGTGACCCCGCAGGCGATATCAGAATATATACGCGAACTTGTTGACGAAGGAAAAGTCTCTGCAAGCGGCAGGGGCAATTACGAGGT
>PMDE01000089.1:6313-17919 GCA_003154335.1 Methanoregula sp.
TGGCAGCAACCGGAACGGTCATCGCAGATGCAAAAAAAGATGACGATGTCGGAGTCGCCCGCCTGAACGGCATCATCGATCACAAAGAGGGCATGATTCATGTCTGCAAGGTCCCGAGGATCCAGCACGGGGGTTCAAAAAAGATACAGCAGGACAAACTGCTCGAGGTTACCAGCCAGGCCGGGATCGTCGCGGCAGTGGGACTCGAGGCATTCATTGCACTCAAAGCAGCAGGAAAAAAACCCGATATGTTCTTTGGCGCACGGGAAGGGGTTATTGAAGCTGCGTTCCACGGTATTGAATGTGCGATTGTCATCGTTGACGAAGAGTTTACAGACTTTTTGAAGAGACTGGAGAACGTGGAACTATCGTACGTGATCCACGACCTGATCTCACCATGAAGATCCTTGTCCAGCCTCAGAAAGGCGGCTCGTATAAACTTCTCTTCTACGATGGCAGGCATGTACAGGGGGCCGGGTTTGTCGAGCTGACGGAGACCCCCCGCGGGCCCCGGCCGACAAAGTACCGCCTTAAGTGGGGCAGCAGGAAAGAATACCGCCAGACTCCCTCGAAGGAGCTGATTGCACAGCTCCGTGAGGCCGATGTCCGTTTCGTTAAACCCGACCAGGATTTTTCGACATTTCTTTCAGACTTCCAGATCAAGGCGGGTTCGGTAGATGCCTGTCGCATATGCCTGATGGACGAACGGTATACCCCTCTAAACGAGGACAATATCGTTACCTACGGCAAGAGGGAGAAGATCTGTCTTGATTGCGGCAGGAAAGAACTCCGCCGGGAAGTTTCCCACATGGGTCGACTGGGCCTTGAGGGATTTTCCCATCTCGAGAACCTTCTTTTAACATTCCGCGACCTTGACAGGGTGCTCGCAACACTGCAGCCCGATAAAATCACCATGAAGACGGCACTGTATGACAGGCTTGAGCCCCATCCGGTGATGACCACGGCAGCGATCGGCGAGCTGCCCCTGCCACGGCAGTTTATTGACGCCAGTGGGGTTTCACAGCTCATGCCGGCCCAGCAGCTTGCCGTGGAAGCGGGGCTGCTGCGCGGGAAAGACCTCCTGGTGGTTGCTGCCACGGCCAGCGGTAAGACATTCATTGGTGAAATGGCGGGTATCAAGAGCTACCTCGAAGGACGGGGGAGAATGCTTTTCCTGGTGCCGCTGGTTGCGCTTGCAAACCAGAAATACGAGCGGTTTACGGAACGGTACGGGAAAATGGCAAAGACCGGCCTCCTGACCGGGGTGAGCAGGCTCAACCTCCCCGAGACACGGAAAGTCGGGGACCGGAACCCCCAGTCACCAATCATTGTTGGTACCTACGAAGGTGTGGACAACATGATCCGCCGCGGGCAGAGGATGGCAAATATTGCGACCGTCGTAATCGANNTGAAATACCTCGCTCCGCAGGCCCAGTTCCTATACCTTTCTGCGACTATCGGCTCTCCAAAAACACTTGCCAAAAAACTGAACTGCAGTCTTGTCCAGTACGCTGAACGACCGGTTGGCCTGGAGCGGTATCTTCTGTTCCTCGAGCGCAAACAAAAAATTCCCACCATCAAGCAGATGACCACCGAAGAGTACAAGCGCACCTCGTCTAAGGGGTTCCGGGGACAGACCATCATCTTTACCAATGCACGGGCCCGCTGCCATACGATCGCCGATGCACTTGGCATCCGGGCTGCGGCATACCATGCCGGTCTTTCATCCCAGGAGCGGCGGGATGTAGAGACAAAATTCCTCGGGGGAAAACTGATGGCGGTTGTCACGACCGCAGCGCTCGGTGCCGGGGTGGATTTCCCCGCCTCACAGGTAATTTTTGATGCGCTTGCGATGGGAAGGGACTGGCTCTCGGTGCAGGAGTTCAACCAGATGGNNGCCGAACCGGGAGGCACCTATTCCCGGGAGAACCCGTTTACTGAAGAAGAAGTCGCTATCCGTCTTTTAAAGGGTGAAATGGAAGAGGTGGCCCCCGAACACGATCTCGAGAAGAGCTCGGAGGAGTACGTGGCGAATGCTATTGCGTGCAACGGCGAAGAAGCAGATCTCGACCGGATCAATGGTATGATGGTCGGGAGCATGGAACCGGTGCTCCCCGAACTGATCCACCACCGGCTGGTCGAAAAACAGGGGAGCAGGCTTGTCATGTCACCCTTGGCAAGGGTAATGGCAGAGCATTTTATCGGCATGGAACGGCTCCTTGAGATCCTCCGGCTGACGAAATTCATGGACGATCCGGTGGATGTTATTGCGGAGCTGGAAAGCGAGGATGTCCATAAGGAGAAGAAGCCGGACCCGAAGAAGACGGGGGAGAAACCAAAGGGGCTTCCTCCCAAAGGAATTAAAAGAAGACGATGAGGGATTGTCACCGCAAGATAAGGAAATTTTCGGCTTTAAAACCGTTCAGACAAGATTTTCCAGTGTTTGCATGGATTTTATCCGCCGGTAAATGAGTGATTGTCGTCGAAAACACCCGGACGAAATTACAATTCTCTGAATCAAAACCCTTTTTAACCGGTGCTTTTCACCATTGAGTGGAATATATATCTGGGATGCGGTGTTTAAAGAGGCAACTTTTGGAATACCCCTTTTTTACCTCCTGGCCAGAAGTGGGGAGAGCACGAAAAATAAGGGGGAGAATATAGCCGACAGGAGTACCCCTTGTGAACAATCGTTTGAAAGAGAGAAGATTAATGGCAATACGAGTGAATGGATAGTTCACCCATCCGTTGAACAAGGAGAAGAGAAAGATGACCAACAGGGGCATACTGAAATATCTCATCGATTGCGGGCTGATCATTACCTTTATTCTTGCATTTATCACCGGAATCGTCAAGTTTCCTGAACTGACACCAATTTTCGGAAACATCTTCCTGCTCATTCCGGTTTCCCTCCTTTCAAAAATTCATGACTATTCCGGGCTGGTAATGGGGCTCCTTGTCCTCTCACACCTTCTGTTGAACGGGAGATGGATTGTTGCAATGACCAAATCAACCTTCGGTAGAAAGAAACCATAGTGAACTGCGATACGCTTACTTTCTTCCGTTAAGTGGTGTTATGCGTCTTCCGCTGATGCTGCGGGAGACCATAAAGAAGAGGAATGATCCGGAGGGGTCGGGTTCATTGTATTTTAGGGAAGCATTCTACAACACTGCCGGCAGATCAGGTTTCCCGGGCACACTGACCTTCACAGAGTGATCTCACGTTAACTGCGCCCCTTCTTTACGGCAGTCCAGTCAACAATTCCTTATTTTTTTGTTATCGATGAGAGCCATGCCCGGGGTCCTTCAGCCCGGGTCCGGCTCTCGAATGTTGCCGGCCTGATGTAATTGATGGACCATCCCTCCCGGAAGCTGTCCTGTATCTCTTTTTGTGTTATCCTTCTCGGACCGAATCCGCCGGGCTCCAGTTCGCTGAAGCAGAGCATGAAATATTTCCCACCCGGGGACAGGATGGTTGCAAGGCTGTTCACGAAGAGGGGGCGGTCTTCATCGGAAAGGGTATGGAAGAGCCCGGAATCAGTAACGGTAGTGAACTTCCGCCTGAGTTTGGGGAGGTCCAGTGCGTTCAGGACGAGAAAATGCACCGGGAGTCCTCTGCCGGCCGCCTTCTCCTTTGCCTTCTGGATCGCAAGCGGGGCGGAGTCGATCCCCCACACTTCATACCCTTCACCTGCAAAGAAAAGGGCATGCTCTCCTGTACCGCATCCGATGTCCAGGACAGATCCTGTTATCTCTCCCCTCCGGAGCAGCTCAACGAACTCCTTTTGGGGCCTTCCGATATCCCAGGGAGGTGTGCCCCGGTATGCCGAGTCAAAGAAATCCATACCTCACCATAGCCTCTGATAGGTTTATCATTGTTTGTTCAGGACATTGGTTGCACATGGGGTACCGGTATCCGACCAGGGGATCATATGTTGTTATCACTACGGTTCTGATGACTGGCCCGGCTATCCCTGCCAGTCGGAAAAGAGGTCCCCGGATGTTCCGTGTTTCCTTCATCACTTCAGGTACCGGTCGAGCCACCGCGTCGCGTTTGCTACAGCGATGCTCACGTAGGGGTCCTGGTCATAGAGTTCAATGTGGTTGTGGGTCTCGATCCAGATGAGCTCCTTAGGGCCGAGTGCCGCGTCGTAAGCCTGTTGTGCGTACTCCGGGAGGAGGAAGAGGTCCTTTGTCCCGTGGATAATCTGGAGAGGTGCCGGGGCAATGAGCGGGACGTGAACGAGGGCGTTGTAGCAGGAGAATGCTTCGAGCGATCCGACGGTCATCTTTTCCGACCAGGTCGGGGCTTCTGATGCGTGGGTACGGCTGTAATAGTTGTACGCTTCTTCGATAGGCATTGCCGCCATCGGGATCGCCTCCGAGAGACCGGGAGCGATGGTAGGGACATACTGTACTATCCCGGTCCGGTACTCCTCCCGCATGATCGCATGGATCTTTCCCGTATATGCAGCGAATCCTTCGACTCCCATGAACTGCTGGAATGTACCGCCAACATTGAACCCTCCGGCGATGCTCACGACCACCTTGATCTTCCGCTCACGGGCAGCCGCGGAGATCGCATATCCCCCGCCAATGCAGATTCCTACCGCGGCAACATTGTCCGGATCGACATCCGCACGGGTCATCATGTACCGTGCAGCGCTCACATAGTCCTCTGTGATCCGGGTCGGATCATGGTGAGCCCGTGGTTCGCCTTCACTCTCGCCATAGCTCCGCGGGTCAAAGGTCAGAACGGTATATCCGGCACTGGCAAAACGCTCCGCATAGTGCGGGAGAGTCTGTTCTTTGACGCTGCTGAATGGACCGCACATTACAATGCCGGGTGAGCGTTGGTCGTGGGCCAGTCCCGGGGGACGGTAAATATGCCCTGCGAGAGCAGCCCCCTCGCCCTTGAACATTGCCGGTCCGCGGCGGGTTGGATCAGCTTTGAGCAGCATGCTGCTGTCAGCAGGAAGGTAGTGCTTGTCGGTAACCGGTTCTGCCGCAGCCGCCATCGTGGGGCGGATGCGGATTGTACTGACAGGATCGCTTGCTGGTGCCATCGGGTATCAAACGATATTGATCGCATTGCCTGTATTAATATGGGGTTGCCAGGTCTGCTCCAGAGATTTTGGAACGTGAAGACAGGGAATGCTATTATGGAGATTTCATCCCATCCTGTAGTCAGCTGACCTTTCCGATCTATTCCGCGCGATCCCAGAATATATAAAGTATTTTTTGGAAGGGTACTTCCACCAATCTGGTTGTCTCTGTCGAAATAATGAATAGTACCAGGATTTTTCCCGGAGCTTTGCCCTGACAGTTGACAATGCCCATATATACAAAGAACCAGCACGCTGGTACTTGCGAACACTCTTTGCAGAATCAAAGAGTGAATCGAAATTGAGGAGGCAGATGCATTGGCGCTCTCACAACTCGGTTTGATGATCCGAAAGCAGGCAAGACCCGCGCTCATCGTTTTTTTACTTATCACCCTGATCACGGGTGTCCTGTACCCGCTCGTCATTACCGGTATTGCACAGCTGATCTTCCCGGTCCAGGCAAACGGGAATCTCATCCAGCACGATGGCAGGGTCGTCGGCTCCGCCCTCATCGGCCAACCGTTTACGTCGCCGAACTACTTCTGGGGCCGTCTCTCCGCAACAAGCCCTGTGCCGTATAATTCCGCTGTATCTTCCGGCTCGAACATCGGGCCCACCAACCCTGCCCTCATTGACGAAGTAAAAGGACGGGTAGAAGCACTCCATGCAGCCGATCCCGCCAATTCTCTCCCCATTCCGGTCGATCTCGTCACTTCCTCGGGCAGCGGACTCGATCCCGATATCAGTGTAGCTGCTGCGAATTACCAGGTTTCCCGGATTGCCCGCGAGCGAAACCTTAGCGCCAACGATGTAAAATCGCTCGTTGCACAACAGACAGATCACCAGCAGTTCGGTCTATTCGGCGAACCTCGCGTCAATGTACTGAAGCTCAACCTTGCACTGGACGACCTGAGCGCCCATCGCATTACGGTGACGCCAGCGACCGGACTGGCGGATGGAAATTCATCGCTGATCTTTGGCCTGAGGATGACGGACTGGGTCCAGCTGATCATCTTCTTTGTGATACTTGCTGCTCTTATCGTACCCGTTGGTGGCTTCATGGCAAAGATGTATACCGGCGAGCCGACTCTCCTCTCACCTGTCATAGATCCTGTCGAGCGGTGGATCCTCTCCGCATCGGGAGTAGACAGCGGGGAGGAGATGGACTGGAAGATGTTCTCAGTTGCGATGATGGTCTTCTCCGTTATCGGTATTGCGTTTGTCTTCGTCATCCAGAACATCCAGCAGCTCCTGCCCCTCAATCCTGCCCACGTCGGGCAGGTCCCGTGGGACCTCTCTATCAACACGGCCGTCAGTTTTGCCACGAACACCAACTGGCAGGCATATGCCGGGGAAGCCGGCGTCAGTTACCTGACTCAGATGACTGGCCTTGCCGTCCAGAACTTCATGTCGGCGGCAGTGGGCATGGCAGTCCTCATTGCATTCATATATGGTTTTTCGCGCAGATCCGGAACGACGATTGGGAACTTCTGGGTGCTCCTCATCCGCAGCGTGATGATCCTTCTCCCCATCTGTGCGATCATTGCAGTCGTGCTCGTCTCGCAGGGAACTGTCCAGACGTTCAATGGGCCGGTAACCGTACCGCTTCTCGACCCGGTCAACGACAGTGCCGGGAACCTCATCAGTACCCAGGTAATCCCACTCGGGCCAGCTGCCTCGCAGATCGCTATCAAACAGCTCGGTACCAACGGGGGAGGATTCTTTAACGCCAACTCCGCCCACCCGTTTGAGAATCCCACGCCGTTTACAAACTTCCTTGAAATTCTTGCGATCCTCATTATTCCAACCGGGCTCTGCTACACGTTCGGCAGGATGATCGGTTCGGCGAGGAAAGGGATCGCTGTCCTCATTGCAATGACGCTGATCTTCTTACCTCTTCTCGGGCTCGGCGTCTGGTCAGAGGTGAACGGCAACCCGGCGTTTACTCCACTCGGCATCGATCAGACTCCCACGACCCTTCAGCCGGGCGGGAACATGGAAGGGAAAGAGGCGAGGTTCGGCGTCGTGCAATCCGCCCTGTTCTCCGTCGTAACTACCGTAACTTCATGTGGTGCTGTCAACTCCATGCATGATTCATTCATGCCACTCGGCGGTTTCGTGCAGATGTTTGATATCCAGCTCGGAGAGATTATCTTCGGAGGTGTCGGTTCCGGCCTGTACTGCATGCTCATCTTTGTCATCCTTGCGATGTTTATCGCTGGACTGATGGTCGGACGGACCCCGGAACTCTATGGCAAGAAGATCGAACCGCGTGAGATGACTCTCGCTACTATTCACATCCTGATTCCTATCTTCCTTATTCTTGGGCTCACGGCCGTCGCGGTGCTCACGGTCGCCGGGTCATCAGCCGTTTTCAACCCCGGTCCCCACGGATTCTCGGAGATCCTGTACGCGTTCAGCTCCGCCTCCCAGAATAACGGCAGCGCATTCGGCGGTTTGTCGGCCAACAGTATCTTCTATAATCTGGCGACAGCACTTGCGATGGTTATCGGACGCTATGCGGTCGCCATCGTTACACTTGCACTCGCGGGATCATTTGTGGTAAAGAAGATCGTCCCGGTAAGCGACGGGACACTCAGCGATCACCGCCCTCTCTTCATCGCCTGGCTTATCTTTGTTGTGCTCATTGTCGGTGCACTCACGTATCTCCCTGCTCTCTCTCTCGGGCCGGTCGTGGAATATCTCAATATGTTCGCAGGAGGCCTTATCCATGTCTGAGAAAAGCAGCGCAAAACCTGCATCAGAGAAGCAGTATGCTCTTTACCAGCGGGCGGTCATCGACGCCTTCCTGAAACTCGACCCGCGGACCCTGTACCACAATGTGGTTATGTTCACGGTAGAGATCGGCAGCGTGATAACGACCCTCCTTTTCTTCCAGTCCCTCATGGGACAAGGTGAGGCGTCACCAGGTTTCATCGGAGCGATCACCGCCTGGCTCTGGTTTACGGTCCTCTTTGCCAACTTTGCAGAAGCCCTCGCCGAGGGCAGGGGAAAAGCCCAAGCGGAAGCCCTGCGAAAGATGAGGCGGGATACCGAAGCAAAGAAACTCTATCTCGGGTATGAGGTTGTGAGAGGAAAGGAACCCGCCCCGTCGGACTTTACCATGGTCTCCTCCTCATCCCTGCTCAGGTCCGATCTCTATTACGTCAAAGCCGGGGATACAATCCCTGTCGACGGGGAGGTTGTCGAAGGAGTAGCTTCGGTTAACGAGAGCGCCATTACCGGAGAAAGTGCACCGGTGATCCGTGAGTCCGGCGGTGACCGGAGTGCTGTGACCGGTGGAACGGTCATTCTGTCCGACTGGCTCATTATCCGTGTGAGTGCCAATCCCGGCGAAGGGTTCCTCGACCACATGATCAGCCTCATCGAGGGTGCGAAACGGCAGAAGACACCAAACGAAATAGCCCTCAACGTATTACTTGTCGGGCTGACAACAATCTTTATCGTGGTCTGCGCATCGCTCTGGGCTTTTTCGGTCTATAGCGTGAAGTCAGCTGGTGCGGGGGTCCCGGTTACGGTTACAGTGCTTGTCGCACTCTTCGTCTGCCTCGCCCCCACCACTATCGGGGGACTGCTCAGCGCGATCGGAATCGCAGGCATGGACCGCCTGATCCGGCGAAACGTCATCACAACCTCGGGCAGGGCCATCGAAGCGGCAGGGGATATCGACGTCCTTCTCCTCGACAAAACAGGGACGATTACGCTCGGTAACCGGCAGGCTGTAGAGCTGAAACCTGTCGACAGCACAAGTGTTACAGAGCTTGCCGAGACAGCACAACTCGCTTCGCTTGCAGATGAGACCCCGGAGGGGCGCAGTATAGTCGTGCTCGCAAAAGAGAAATACGGGCTCCGTGGCAGGACAGTCGGCGCGTCAGAATCTGTCCCGGAGATGCAGTTCATCCCGTTCTCCAGCCATACCCGGATGAGTGGGGTCGATCAGGGTGATGTCCATATCCGGAAGGGCGCTGCAGACGCGATTTTTGCATATATCAGGGAATGTGGTAACGGCATTTCTGACCAGCTGAAACAGGAAGTTGATGCCATCGCTCGTGCCGGGGGTACCCCGCTCGTCGTGACAAAGAACGGAAAGGCGCTCGGTGTCATTAATCTAAAAGACATCGTAAAAGGCGGGATCAAGGAGAGGTTCGCCCAGCTCCGCCGGATGGGAATAAAGACGATCATGATCACCGGTGACAACCGGCTCACGGCTGCCACCATCGCTGCCGAAGCAGGTGTAGACGATTTCCTCGCAGAAGCGACGCCGGAGAGCAAACTCAAAATGATCCGGGAGTACCAGGCAGGAGGAAGAATGGTAGCGATGACCGGTGACGGGACCAATGACGCCCCCGCGCTCGCCCAGGCAGATGTTGCTGTGGCTATGAACACTGGGACCCAACCAGCCCGCGAGGCAGCGAATATGATCGATCTTGAGAGCAATCCCACAAAACTCATCGAGATCGTGGAAATAGGGAAGCAGCTCCTGATGACCCGGGGGGCTCTCACCACATTCTCCATCGCAAACGACCTTGCAAAATATTTCTTCATCATACCTGCTGCGTTTGTGTCAACGTTCCCGGCGCTGGGTGTTCTGAATATTCTCGGTCTCCACAATGCGATCCTCTCGGCGGTAATTTTCAATGCCCTCATCATTGTCGCACTTATTCCTCTCGCCCTCCACGGGGTTGCGTACCGTCCCATGACGGCAGAGGAGTCATTGCGGAAGAACATTCTCATCTACGGGATCGGCGGGGTCATTGCCCCGTTCATCGGAATCAAGATCATCGATATCATCCTAATGCTCATAGGTATGTAAACGATTTCTATGGTTATTCCACAGGACAATCGCCCGGACCCCGATACTCTTCTTGCCCATGTACAGGGCGAGGAGCGGCAGAAGAACCGAGGCAAACTCAAAATTTTCCTCGGGTACATTGCCGGGGTAGGAAAGACGTTTGAGATGCTGGAGGCGGCACACCTCCGGAAGAATGAGGGAATTGACGTTAAAATCGGGTATATTGAGACACACGGCAGGGCAGAAACAGAAGCTCTGGTAGAGGGCATACCCGTTATTCCGAGAAAGATGATCGAATACCGGAATGTGACGATCCCGGAAATGGATCTCGATAATGTTCTTGCCGCCCGTCCTCAACTTGTTCTCGTAGATGAACTTGCCCATACCAATGCACCGGGTTCGCGCCACACAAAACGGTACCAGGACGTCGAGGAGATCCTTGACGACGGAATAGATGTATACACCACGTTAAACATCCAGCACGTCGAGAGCCTCAATGATGTTATTGCCCAGATTACGGGAGTGATCGTCCGTGAGACCATTCCCGATCGGGTTATCGATGAGGCGACCGAGATCGAATTAGTAGATCTTGCACCGCCGGAACTACTCCAGCGGCTCAGGGAAGGAAAGGTATATGTCCCCGATATGGCGGCACGGGCTATCGAGCAGTTCTTCAACGAGGGTAACCTGTTTGCCCTCCGTGAACTTTCCCTCAGGCGGGCCGCTGAGCGGGTCGATGACCAGATGCTCGCATGGATGCAGACCCGTGCGATTCCCGGTCCATGGGCTGCCGGGGAAACCATTCTGATTTGTGTCGGTCCCGGCCCGCTTTCTGAACGTCTGATCCGCACCGCCCGGCGCCAGGCAGACCGGATGACCGCCCAATGGAGCGCGATATATGTTGAGACGCCCTCACATCACCGGCTATCCAAAGAGGCAAAAGAACAAGTATCACGGATGCTCCAGCTGGCAGAAAAGTTAGGTGCCACAACCGCTACCGTATTTGGGATCAATGTTGCGAGCAGCGTTATAGAATACGCCCGCAGGAATAATATTACGCGGATCATTATCGGAAAGACCCTGCGACCCCGCTGGCAGGAATTTGTTTTTGGTTCTGTGGTGGACCAGCTCATTCACAACAGTGGAACAATCGATGTTTATGTCATCAGCAGTGTAGATAAAAGTCCCCAGAAGCCTGTACCCATGGAACCCCTGCTCCCGGCATCCCTTCCGAAGGATTATATCGCCAGCATGGTAATTGTCGCCATGATTACTGCCGTTGGCTGGCTGATTCATTCATTCATCTCTCCAGTAAATCTTGCAATGCTGTTTATGCTTGGCGTAGTTGGCGTCGCATGGAGGAGAGGATTGAGACCGGCCATATTCACTGCAGTCATCGGGGTTATAGCGTTTGATTTCTTCTTCATACCGCCATACCTGACCTTTAGGGTCTCGGATTCCGAATATCTTATTACATTTGCAGGCATGATCATCGTGGGTGCCTTAATCAGCTTGCTCGTTGCACGTGCCCATGAACACGCCGATGCAGCCCAACTCAGGGAAAAGGAGACCGGAACCCTCTACGCGCTTTCGCAGGATCTTGCGGGTGCTCTGGATTCCGATTCGATCGTAGCTGCGGTCGAAAAGCACATCAGCGGGATCTTCCAGTGGGAGAGTGTGTTCCTTCT
>PMDE01000089.1:17932-20569 GCA_003154335.1 Methanoregula sp.
ATACTGGGAGTAAAACCGTCAGAACCTGAGGGGGTCATCACCCACGAACAGGACCGGATACTGGTTTCCTTTGCAAACCAGACCGCACTTGCGCTTGAGCGGGTGAATCTGGTCTGCTCCCGGAATTCATGAGATGTTCCTGTTGAATGATGGTATCTTCTTATGATTCCGGTTCCTGATTACTAAGGGTACAGGAAGCAGGAGAGCAGACCGGTTAAAAATTTCCCGAATGTCAGGAATTCTTTTAAGACTCTTTTTTTGGGGCGTGCCGATTTGAGGAATGCGCCCCTGACGGTATGAGATCACCTTCATTACCCCGCCTATCTTAGGAAATTGCTGTTTTTTTAAACCCGGCTCTATGGAAATCCCAGGGAGAAAACAAGAAGCGCCCTTGAGGCTGTTTGTGAATCTGTGATAAGTGATAGCCTATAAGTTGATAAAAAAATTCGAGACAGAGACTATAAGGGACGTTCTCATGGTTGTCTTCCCCTGGAACTATGAGAAGCCAGAGAGAATACATGAATGACCGAAAACGAGGATTTCAGTGGAACTCAAAAAATATAAAAATGATATATTACGCTATAATATGGCAGACCCAGCGATCGTAAAGCGGATCAGCAGGATTTTCCTGTAAGCTGACCGTTCTCCCCCATGACGTTCCCCATTCCCGGACGAGCCCCGCTTCTTTCTCGGTGCCTGTCGTGATAAGGGTTGCACGGGTTATCGAGCATAATTCCCCCAGAATACGTTCCCACATATCCTGGTTGAAGCTGTTGAACTCCCCGGCCATTATCGCAATACCTTTCGGCTCAGGCTGGAGATACCGGGACGCAATCCTTGCATCTATCCACATGGTCTCTTCAGGGCGCAATCGCTTTTCAAAAAGCCCCCGGGAGAGAAGGAACTCATCATTATCATAAGAAAGGGGAGAATATCCCAGCTCACGCAGTACTGCAGAGCCGACACCTGACCCGCAACAGCAGTCGATGCATACCTCTCCCTCGCTCACTCCCCAGATTCCGTCAATAAGATCCTTTAAGATTCCCTGCCGCCTTGGGTTCAAATCGTCCATCGAGGGCTGGGCTGTCGTAACCAGGGCATTGCTGAAGTATTCGCGGACTGCTCCGGCCCAGACTGCCCGGCCTTCCTGGAAAATCTCACCGTTCACGCTTTCGAAGAGATCGATGAGGGCAACGGACGGGTTCCTGCACAGGAATGAAGCTGCCAGCCAGCCATCCGATCCATGGAATGCAAGGGCAATCGGTTCTTCATGCTCATCAAGGAGAAGGCGCCCCTCGTCGCTTTTTGTCGCGGCAAGCACTCCGTTGAACCTGCTGTCGGTGAGAGCGGCAAAATCGGGTTCGATAAACCTGACGGTATCGACCCCGAGGATATCTGCAGTTCTCATGGACCCCGCTCTATCCGCATACCGTGGGGGGCTTCAATCGTCCCGTCTATCTTTGCATCCTCATGGAGCACGATGGATTTTGAAATCACATCACCAAGGATATGGGCTCCCTTCCGCACATATACCGTGCTCCCGCTCTCCACGTTCCCGTGAACCGTGACACCGTCGACAACGGTAATGCGGTTTCTTGCCCGGAGACTACCGAAAATAACCGTGTTCTGCTGGACATCAATGGAACCGGCCCGGATATTGCCGTGGAGACGGCACCCCTTTCCGATTTTCATGGTTGACGGGACAGAAAAGACTTTCAGGTTCAGTTTTGAACGTGCGGGAATCATGAGCGGGATGGTCCTCTTTTCTTCCTCATCAGAGAACAGGTCATCAATAATCCGGTCGAGTTCCTTTTCGTTCTCAATTCTCAGGAGGGTCATCAGGTAAATGATGATGAACATAAATACCGGCATCGGGTTTCGTATTTCCACGTCGCCTTTTGCTTCAAATCCCTCTTCGATCTCGACTTTCTCGCCGATGTCCAGGGCTCCTGAAACAACCAGTTTTCCGGCGATCTTTACGCCTTCACCAATATAGGCATCCTTTTTTGCGATCACATCGTTGCCTATCTCGCACCAGTTGCCAATCCTCACATCGCCGCTTGCCCAGACATACTCCCGGATCTTTGAAGATTCACCGACATAAACATCGGCGCCCCGCAGCCCGTAATCGATCTGGCAGAATTCACCGACGACGATGTTCCGGTCGGTCTTGATGCTGTGCTCCTGGAGTTCAGTCCCGTCCGGAAGCAGGCAGTGTTTATGCCAGTTTTTTACGGTTCTTTCTTTCATGTGTCCCCCGGTTTTTTCATTATGCCCCGAATTTATGTGCTTTATTTATCAGGTCGAGTGCCGTGGGGAGGAGTGCAGCCCCGCAGATCCGGTTGAGTCCCCCGTATGCACATGCATATTCGTCAAACTTTTCGACATCGTCGACACGGACGCCGTCCCCGTGAATCAGGATAGGAACCGGATCAGCACTGTGATCCTTGATTGNNCAGGGTGTGGAATGATCGGCACAGATAACGATTATGCAGTCAGGCAGCTTTAATAGGGGGGCAAGAGCAGCATCTGTTTTTGTAATAAAATCTCGTTTCTGCTCTGCCAGTCCGTCATGCCCGGACTCGTCCGCTCCCTTGATATTGACCAGAACAAAATCCTTGCTTTCCAGCTCATGTA
>PMDE01000089.1:20585-26184 GCA_003154335.1 Methanoregula sp.
CCTATTGCAGTGCCGATGCCGTTGATGAGGCTTGCGGCCGAAATAACGCTGCCTGAAAGTCCGTATTTTTTGGAAAATGGCTCGAAATGTCCCATTTCCCCGGCTCCTCTCATCAATACGATGTTTGCCGGGGGAATACCCTTTTTCAGGCGTTCCGTGTTGACTGAATGATCGAAAAGGATCCTGCCGGACTGACGGACAAATTCGTTACACACTTCAGCGGTCTTTTCATCAACGGCTGTCTGTTTGAGTGGTTTTACCCTTAGCGGGGCCACGCCGTCTTTTTTTGGGTCATTGGAAGAGACACAGTATCCCAGTCCTTCGCCCTTGAGTGCAAGTGAAGCCCGGTGACCCGCACCGGAGCGGAAGGTAAATTCAACTCCAAAGTTTTCCAGGTCCACGCCATCCTGGATAGCCGTGCTCAGGGCATTCGTATCATGAATTCTGCCTGCACGGCGGTCGGTAATAATCCCGTCCCGTGAAATGGTTGCATAATTGCACCGGAACCCGATCATTCCCGGTTCCATGTGGATGCCCGTACCTTCGCATTCAAGAGGGCCTCTCCCGGTATAATACCGGTAAGGATCGTAACCCATCAGTGCAAGGTGTGCGGTATCTGAACCAGGGCGAACACCAGCACCAATGGTATCCATAATGCCGCAGACGCCTTCTTTTGCGAGCCGGTCAAGAACGGGTTTTTTTGCCGCGGCAAGAGGGGTGATTCCTCCGAGCGCAGGACATGGGCGATCGGAGATGCCGTCGAGGACGACAAAAAGGATCTTCGTTGCGGTCATTCGTATGGAATGGTTGGACTTCGGGACTAATTATGTTTCTTGGTAGGATGATGAAAAACCAGAGGATGGCACCGACGGACAGGCTTTTAACGCGCGGAAATGAGTTATTTCTTTTTACCCTGTGATCTTAAGAGAAAAAAATCATGGGCCGGATATGGGGAGCCAGACATTCAATCCACGAGACTTCAGGTTTATCGGATTTTCTCCCTCATCGCAAACCTTATATCAATATTAACCTTCAATTCTCCGCGTTTATCGCTGTTTTCGCTAAATCAGTCAATTTCCGGTAAACAGTTAGAAATTATAAGGGACTTTTCCGGCATTATTCCAGGAGGAGTATAGACTGATTAAAAACGTCAGATATGAGTATTTTATCGGAGAAACCAGGGTATGGCGGCTGGATATTTTTTAGCCTTTGAAGAATTGATATCAACGACGCCGTTAACAATAAAAAAAATTTATACGGTCGAGATCCTCGCCGCGACCGGCTGGACCTTGGATTTGATGATCTCGACCCTGCGGGTCGGGTAAATGGTCTTTACGGCCTTGAAGAGGTCACGGGAGATCTCCCCTGACACAATCCCGTTAAGGAGTGTAGTCAGGTCCCATGCCGCTGCCTGGGCAGCCAGGGTTTCAGTAATGACTTTCCTGATGGCGTGTTCCTGCATAACGTTTGCACGGGCAAAGGTGTAACAGCTGACCGTTAGCCGCACTTTCTTTCCATCTTTTGTGAGGATCGGCACTTGGCAGTCAACGCGGGTGCTCCGTCTCTTGACAAGGGAGCGGAGGTAGTCACGGGTTACTTCGTGGCCGACAAATTCGGTATATGCGGCATCACCGCTTACCGTTGCGATCTTAAAACTCATCTTAATGTGCTGTTTTGCGTAATCGTTGGTGATCTCACCCAGTGTTGCCTGCATGATTCTGCCGACTACGCTCTCAGCATCGTTTGCAATGGTGTCACCGATATACGCCTTACCGAGCGTTTCGGGGACGTGCACCTTGAACCAGCTCTTGGCTTTCCAGCCTTCTACTCTTCTTCCAACCTGTTTTTTCTTTGCCATGGTATCACCTCGAGGAATTCCTCGTTTAGTGTCTGTTATTGCAACCGTTTGTTTCCTCTGTGAGCCTGTCCCGGGATATACGGTTGCCGGTATCCGGGTTGTTTTGGGGTCTTTGCGAAAGTGACGAACATGCGTCGTCTGCAATTACCAGATTCATGAGATAGTCGTCTATCGAAGCGATGACCGATCGCAGCTGACTGCCGGTAATAATCGTTGTCACGTGATCCCCTTTTGCCGTAGTAGTCATGCTGTTAAGGTTGTCCGGCGTTAGTGCCCGGGCAACGCAGTCTGCATTTTCATGTACGGTCGTGATCCTGCCATTGATCTGCATCATGCGCCAAACGCCTCCTGCCAGCCCTTGGTAAATGTACCTATTTTCCCGCAGGGGATGGTTGCCCCTGCCCTGTGGATATGTCCTCCACCATTGCCACCGCATGCTTCAGCAAGATTGCTGACCAGCGGTCCAAGCTCGGTGGGGATTCCCGCGGGACAGCGAGCCGAAATTTTGCAGCAGTTTCCCGCTTTTGCGTATACGAGTACTGGCCACATATTGAGGAGGTCGCGGGTAAGAATATCAGCAACATCACTTGCTAAGAAGGTGTCCTGCACTTCATAGATGATGGCAGTTCCCTTCAGCGGTTCGATCTTCCTGATCGCCCCGATCACATTCGTGCGGTGCTGTCGTGCAATCTCCCAGGCCTGATCCTGGTACGTGGAGGACCGGAGGCAGAGTGATGCCCCCATATCCCCATGACCGCTCTTCCCGCAGGCATCGATCACCGCAGTGAGGGCATGGGCATCGTCCATCACTTCCCGCTGGAGATGGTAGGTGTCCCCATAGATTGCGTTCAGGGCGGCAAGGGTCGAATGCGGGGCCACTTCAAGTATCACCCGTGAGAGCAGGATGTCGAGCCGGCTTGTATTCTCGCCTTTTGCCAGATCCCGTGCCTGGTCAAGGAGATCGGCGATGAGTTGTTCACCGCCGCTTATTCCATCGAGGTACGGGCTGGTAGCGAGATACCACCGCTCAGCCATATCCCGGCCCGGCAGGGTGATCCCGCGGTCAGGAACGATGATGCCATCTGAAATACCTTCATTGAAGATCTCGAGATTTTTACCGCTTATTTCCTGGCCGTCACCGATAATGCCGGGTATCACGAGCCCCGCGAGGTCACGGTTGTCTCCCATCTTCTGGGCGACAAGGTATGCCATTCCTGCTGCAGACAGTTCGCGGTCGCCGTCGATGCCCGCCAGTCGCGGGTTTGCATGGAACACTCCCTCAAACTTCGGGAGATGGTGATCGACGACCATCGTTTCCGGTGGAAGGTCGGCAATTCCTGCCCCGAGATCGCAGAGGAGATGAGCCCCTTCTTCTTTCAGATAAGCCGTAGTCACTCCCTGCCGGATCCTCATGCGGAACCGGATTCCCGCACGCAGCATCGCGTGGCAGAGGATCGAGCCGGCAGCTATGCCGTCTGCATCATGGTGTGCAAGGAGTTCGACGAACTCCTGCCGGCGGATCTGTTCTGCGACTGTTTCTGCTACGGAATCGAGTGACATGGATACGTGGACAACGATTTTTTCGCTTACCGTGACAACAGGATCTCTGTCATCTCTGGTTTGTAGATGAAATCCTGCTGCAGTTTCTTGCTGCCCCGGTAGTACTTCACGAGCCTGCGGATCTTGGACTCGACTAACTGGAGCTGCCGCTTGTTGTGCAGGTCTTTCTTGTTCTCGCCCAGGTGCTTGCGCAGCCCGAGTGCTTTTACCATGAGGTCGCGGAGATCTTCGGGGATCTCGGATGCGACTTTGTTCTCTTTCAAAATATCCCCGATACGCTTACCGAGGGCAAGTTTCACATCCGGGACGCCATAGCGGTCCCGCAGGATCAGTCCGATCCTGGCGCTCGACGCGCCTTCCTTCCGGAGCTCCAGGATCACCTTGGTGATAGCCTTCGTGTCCACGTTGGACCACGATGGTGCCTGTTTCCGGTAGGGGCGGACAGAGCATGACTTGCCTCTTCTTCGAGCATGCATTCGTGCCATAGTGTAACCTCCTGATGAACGTGTAAGTCCAGAAAAGTCGAGTATTTTTACTGACTCCCTGTAATCCCAAAGCCTTGGTTGAGGCCGTGCGGTGAAGCACGTCGGACTTACATCTGTCAGCACAATTCTAAAAAGTGCTTGTTTGTATTTGGGGGGAGGAATTATAAGGATTGTGATGGGGAGAAGAGTTTATAATCAAATATTATAGTAACAAAAAATGATAGTGTAATAATAATTTGAGAGACATAATGCATAAAAATTTTCATGAGATCCGAGATCCTATTCATACTTTTATAAAAATGGTCTCCGACGGAGAAGTGTTCGGGAAAAGTGTATCTTTTTCCGGTTTTTCTGGAAATTCTCCATCCCCTAAAAAATGGTTTTTCGCGATGTAACCGGGTAGTCTGATCAATCAGGTTTTCCTCCAACCAAACGGGTTTAAACAGGCCGGTTTTCCTCCCGGTAAAACCGGTTATTTCAGATTCTATGCCCGTATATCAATTATCTGAAAATTTGTGATCAAAAGTGCCCCAATAAGACCGGTTGCCGCATCCTCCCAAAAAATCGAATATGCCTTAATTGAGCCCCGATTTCCATTTTAGCCATTTCAGGTACATGAGGTGAGAGCCGGTGCAAAAGTAGGTTTGAATTTTCCTTCCTGTCATTAAAAAGCCAACAGCGGTGTTCCTTTGGATAATCGGTAGTTATGGTTGATCAACCATGAAATCTGCCATCCAATAGCGCCCATTAGCATACATTTTACACCGATCATTTGCCGTATTTAGGCATAATACCAACGAAATAACGGTATTTTTAAAACATGTGCCGGAATTCACCATTTCTGGCAACCGGGACCGGATCTCACCATCAAAAAGAGGCAATCCGGGCCCATAACGGTCTCCGTTTTGGTCCGGAACTATACTGTCTGATACAAAATCTTATTCCGGGGTCTCACGCTCCTCCCTGACGTATCCTAAGTACTTCGGGCGTTTCTTATAGCGACCTGTACGGCTGTCCCTTTATCCCAGATAACAGGTGAAAGGGATAGTTCAACGGCTACCTTACTCCCGTCTTGCCTGATTAGCTGGATATTGTCAATGTTCATTCTTGCGCCAAGCTCTGCCTGAGTTACCCTTTCCCGGAAGATCGCCTGCGACCCCGGATCGATGAGATCGATCATAGTGCGCCCGGTCAGTTTCGTCCAGATATCGGCTCCGAGGTACCGGAAGCCGGCGGGATTTCCGTACGCGATCTTCCCCTCGCTGTACACTATGATCCCTTCCGGCGACTTCTCGATCAGGTTGCGGTACCGCGCCTCGTCCAGGGCGAGAACCTCGACGTTCGATACGTATTCCTCAATAAAAACTGATGCGATGACTAAAACCAGAGCGAAGAATGCCCGGTTAAGCAATGCATACTCCATCGATATATCCCGCGGCGACAGGAACAGGCTCACTGCCATAAGGACAATAAACACGCCGGTCAGCACAATGGGTGCATACTTCCAGCTGAGGTAAACGGTCAGGAAAAGGGGAATGAGATACAGGATCCAGATCATCACGCCGAGAGGAGTGATGATGTCGATGACGAAAATAAGTGCCGTTGCCAGAGCGATATAAACGATGATACGGAAGAAATCATCCCTCCTCTGTACCGGCCAGGTAAGGCTTCCCGTGTCTGCCATACATGATCCTGT
>PMDE01000073.1 GCA_003154335.1 Methanoregula sp.
CGGTGATATTGCTCCTTAAAACAGGATTTCTACAGAGCATAAAATACCTGTATTAAAAAATGGAGTTGAAAACTTTATTGAATAATCTGTGGTATTATTTCAAGTGTTACTGACAAATTTTTTACCGAGTGGGTCAGTCCGCCTAAACTTATAACGTTTACATCGAGTGCAGCATACCGGGGGAGTGACTGTTCATCAATACCCCCAGATATTTCAATAATAACACGATCCCGCAATTCTTCTCTTTTCAGTAATTTTAAGGTACGGACAATCTGGGGAGGACTCATATTATCAAGCATAATGACGTCTGCACCTTTTTTTGCGGCGATCAGCGCATTTTTTTGAGTTTCAACCTCGACTTCAATTTTTTTATATGCCGTTTTTTTCTTTGCCGCCATGATGGCTGTACCGAGAGGCACCAGAGCAAGGTGATTGTCTTTGATTAGTATTCCATCGCTTAAATTCATGCGGTGAGGATCACCGCCGCCAATTGTTACTGCTTTCTTGTCCAGAATCCGGAATCCCGGACACGTTTTGCGTGTCGCTGCTATACGGCAGGATGGATTGACTGAAGTTACGAGACCTGCCAGTCTTCTTGTCTGTGTTGCAATTCCGCTCATTCTTCCGATAATATTGAGAGCAGTCCGTTCGATAAGAAGGATCTTTTTCGCATCTCCTCTGAGCAAGAGAAGGGAGTCATTCATAGAGACTTTATTTCCGTCTTTTGCGAGAAATTTTACAGAAACCTCAAAATGTGAAAAGAGTTCAGCTGCCTCCTCCAGACCAGCGATGATTCCATCCTGTTCAGATTTTATCACTGCCTCACAGGTAATATCCGGAATGACTGAATCAGATGTTACATCACCAGAAGGGGCGTCCTCGTCAACGAATTGCAACAGATGGTTGAGCATTGTCATTAAGACATTCACCAATTATTTCTCAATTACGTCCCAACGATTATCGGATCATTGAGATTATTCAGGAGCGAGAGGATCGACAGGGCAGCTAAGTAGCTTGTGGCTGGATGACCGGGACTTGGAATATTTGTTACCTTGATGTAAGTTTCTCCAAAACTTCCCTCAATGAAAAGTTCATGAACATTGCGGTCAACTGCGGGATCAACCCAGAGCTCCACGTCAGTATCATGACCGGCTGCAATGCTCATGGCAACGGATACATTGACATTTTTTGGGAATGCTTTTATACACTCGTTGGCTTTCCCGGAAAAAATAAGTCTTTTTGTATCGGCAATAATTCCCAGCGAAGAGGGGCTTTTTGTGGTTCTTAGAAGTAACCGATTTATCTCGGAAATTCTTCCTATCTTGAGATTATCGAGACCAAAGATCGCACCGCTGGGTATGTGTATTTTTCGTCCTGACCTTAGGGCAATCTCCCGTATTTCGTCTTTGAAGACGGGATCAGAGAGGGCACCAACGCTCATAATTACAAGATCCTTCTTATGAGACAACACCTTCCCGGCATAGTTTCTCACGGCATTTACCGATGCTGCCTCTACGACAATATCAATGTCAGCAGCAATAAATGACTCAAAATCTTTATAGGGATGCGCACCGGAGATCGCTGCAATCTCCTGTGCCCGCTCAAATACCAAGTCATAGACAGCTGTTATGGTAAAACCGCCCCCGTTCTGTGTGATGATATGTCCAATATTGCCACAGCCTAGCAGGCCGATTCTCATCATGATTAACAGATTATGGGTGCCATTGGTTAATTGTTGTGCTCATTTTTGGGATTTGACATGAAAAAGGACTTAGGGCAGACCGCTTATCCTTGGTGAACTGTACTGTTTTTTACTATGCTGGTTTCATCTTTTTACCGGTTGACGTTATTTATTAAAGTGTGACCAAAAGATCATTGTGGAGCTCCGATGTGAAAGAAAAACTATTGCCCGGCTACGGTAACATCGCTGAAAGTGATATACTGAAACAGTTTAGGCAGCAGCGGGTTTATATTGAAACCTATGGCTGCCGTTATAATTTCGGGGACACGGCAAAATTTATTGAAGTCCTGAAATACATAGGGGGCACACTTGTCAAATCAGCAGAAGAAGCCGATGCTGTTGTTATCAATACTTGTACTGTTGTAGGGGCAACTGAGAGGCGGATGCTCAGGAGGCTTTCGCGGTTCAGGGATAATAATCTCTTTGTTATGGGCTGTATGCCGGCAGTTCAACGTGACGCAATTTTTGCAGTATGTACGCCCATTATTATCTCACCAACTGCAATCAGGGACATATACCGGACCATCAGAACCGTGCCTGTTGGTGGTGTAGCGATTGTCCAAGTAGCACAGGGATGCTCAGGCAGCTGCACCTACTGTCTGGCCCGTATCGCACGTGGTTCCCTGAAAAGTATTCCCCGGGATGAGATCCTCGCAGAAATCGCAGCGCATGCAGCTGCCGGTTCCACGGAGATCCAGATAACCGCACAGGATGTCAGCATCTGGGGAAATGATATAGGAAAATCACTTCCCGGTCTTTTACATGCCATGGATAAACTGCCAGGGCAATTTATGGTCCGGGTTGGCATGATGAACCCTGCCTCGGTACTGGGCATCCTTGATGATCTGGTCGACGCTTTTGCCGGCAAACATGTATTCAAATTTCTTCATCTTCCCGTTCAGTCGGGATCAGATCGCATTCTTGAACGAATGGGGAGGGCTTATACAGTTGCAGATTTTGAAGAAATTGTGACGACATTTAAAAACCGGTATCCTGACCTTACTCTTGCCACCGATATTATCGTAGGGTTTCATCATGAAACTGAAGAAGATTTTTCAGCGTCGCTTGAGCTGATTGAACGCGTGCGTCCCAATAAGATAAACATTACCCGCTATTCACAACGCCCTTTTACTCCCCTTTCATCGGAAAAAGACTTCCCGGACTGGATTAAAAAAGACCGGTCCCGACGTATTAATGCCAGGGCAGAAGAGATCTATGATTCTGTTAACAGAGGACATCTTGAAAAACTGGTCCGTTTTGTCGTAACTGAATCCATAAAAAAAGGTTCAGTTATGGCCCGATCTCCTCAATATCTGGGAATAGTGATCAACGAAGATCTTCCTGTCGGGTACACTGGACAAGCAATCCTGAAAAAAGACATGAGGTATTATTTTGTGGGGCAGAGGGTTTGAGTTATTCCTGACATATCAATATTCTCGCGATGGCGCTAACAACGACGAAGGAGATCTTTGTTTTTCAAAGCATTGGATTAATAAAAATTCTTCGGACTAGCTTATCATTATCCAATCATTTCGCTCTCTTTGCTTCTCCAATGCCAATAATTGATGCAGAGGCGGTCGACATGAAAAAGAATAGAGCGGTTTTATACCCGCTAAAATNNGTCAGGGCTCATGACACAGAACTCCTGGCTCGGATGGCCCGTTCAGCGATTCCCGTAATCAGAATTGTCGGACTTAATATGCTGAGGATGGGTAAACAGGACACAAAAGGAGAAATCTATGACCCCGCGTATTACCCGGGAAAAATGATAATTTTGGGAAAAGCAGCAGCACCCTCTGAATTCAGACCAGACAATCCCTCAAAGCAGGTTACTGACCAGTTCTGCGTTTTGTCTGAGGAAGGAAAATTTTTCGAACTCATGTACAGCTTTGACGGATTCCTTACCGATTCATATCTTAATCCTGTTGATGCGAAGACGGCAATAGAACGCTATGGATATGATATTTTATTTATGCTTTACCGTGCGATGCACGACTATCTGAAAGGAGAAGAAGCTCTTGTTGAGGCACTGGAAAAAGTGATAGGATATACTTTTGCCAGAAGCACCTGACCTGAAAAAGTTCTCTTGATGATGGCCGGAGATGATAGGAAAAGACATTCCAGCCACAGAGTACTGAACATATGTCATGATTGAAAAAATAATAAATCTCCGAATGAGGAGGAGGAGAAAAATCCTTCATAAATTACGGATGGGCCCGATGTGATTCGAACACATGACCTCCCGGTTATCAGCCGGGCGCACCACCGGGCTATGCTACGGGCCCAAAAGTTTGCCTGAAATTTACCTTATTTACTACTCCATCAGAGTTTTTATAAGTTGTGAATCGGCAGAATGAGATGACAGAACAATCAGATAGGGATATGAGTAAAAAAATCACGGTATAATTGTGGACTAGAGATCATGATACGGAAATATCTTCTCGGGAATGAAGCCATTGCCTATGCTTGTATCGAATCAGGTGTGGATTTTGTGAGTGGGTATCCTGGCACGCCCTCCTCGGAAGTGATTGACGTGCTTCGGGTCCAGCCGGATCGATCCTTCTACGTTGAGTGGTCAGTCAATGAAAAGGTAGCACTCGAAAATGCTCTTGCAGCCGCGTGGTGCGGTATCCGTGCACTTTGTACAATGAAACACGTGGGGCTCAATGTTGCTGCCGACCCCCTGATGACAAGCGCATATACGGGTGTTACCGGCGGGCTGGTAATAATGAGTGCGGATGATCCCTTCGCCCACAGTTCACAAAATGAACAGGATTCCCGGTGCTATGCACATTTCGCCCGGATTCCCTGCCTCGATCCAGCAAGCATTCAGGAAGCGCACGATATGATAATCGAAGCGTTCAGCCTATCAGAGGAATTCGGGTTGCCGGTATTATTCCGGCCTACGACACGTATCTGTCACTCAAAGGGTGATGTGGATCTCGGTGAGCCTGCTGCAGGTTTACGGAAAGGTGAGTTCCATAAAAATCCACGGCAGTATGTGGTGATCCCGGCCCACACCCGTGTCCTGCATAAAAAACTGAACGAGAAACAACCCGCAATCCGTAAGCGGCTGGTTAAACTCGGATTCAACTATTATTCAATAAAAGGGAAAACTGCAATCATCGCAAGCGGAATCGGCGCCACCTATGTGCAGGAACTATTACCTGAAAGTGTTTCGTTCATGAAAATCGGGGCATACCCGATTGATGAGGAATGGCTGGCTGATTTTGTCCAGAAGCATGAAAAGATTCTCGTGATTGAGGAACTTGCTCCGGAAGTAGAAGAGACTGTCCGCCAGGTAGCTGGCTGCATTCCCGTATTTGGGAAGAAGAACGGGTATGCTCCATACGAAGGTGAATTGTCACCCCCGGCGGTAGCGGCCATAATGGAGAAAGCTGGATTTTTGAAAAAAAATCCGTTCTTTTATGAAGAACCGGTAAAAAATCTTCCTCCCCGTCCTCCCATCCTCTGCGCCGGCTGCCTGCACCGCGGGGCGTTCTATGCAATAAAAAAAGTTTTCAAAGATGCGGTATATCCCAGTGATATAGGGTGTTACACGCTTGGTTTACAGCTGGGTGTGGTTGACACAACCATCTGCATGGGTGCATCGATCACGGTAGCAAGCGGAATTTCTCACGCCGGTGATCCCCATGATATTGTTTGCACAATCGGGGATTCCACGTTCCTACATACCGGGATCCAGGGTCTGCTGAATGCTGTCTATAACGGAGCAAATATCACCGTTGTGATCCTCGATAACCGCATCACGGCTATGACCGGACACCAGCCGAACCCAAACTCAGGCACGACCGCATGTGGTGCAGAGAGTCCTCCAGTCTCACTTGAATCGATATGCCGCGCCTGCGGTGTCAGTTTCGTTGAAAGCGTTAACCCTTACGATATTACCGGAATGGTCGTCGTCCTTAGCGAAGCAAAGAAACGCAGAGGCGTGAAGGTTATTATCGCAAAGCAGATGTGTGTTATTTCAGCACGGCGGTCTGGGATAAAACGCGGAAGCTACCTGGTTAACCAGAACATATGTACAGGATGCGGGACCTGTGTCCGGTTTGGCTGCCCCGCAATTGAGTTTGCAGATGAAAAGGCCCGTATCAATGATCTCTGCAGCGGGTGCGCGGTATGTGTGCAGCTCTGTCCCTTCGGGGCAATCGTGCGGGAGGGAAAGAAATGAGTGGAAGTTATGATATCCTTATCGTCGGAATTGGTGGCCAGGGAACAATTCTTGCTTCCAACATTCTTGGTGAAGCATGTCTTAGTGAAGGCAGACATGTAAAAGGTGCAGAGACGCATGGAATGGCACAACGTGGTGGCTCTGTCGAAAGTCATATCCGTATCGATGGACTGTTTGGACCTCTGATACCGCCGGGAAACGCAGATCTCCTTATCTCGTTTGATCTTCTCGAAGCGCTTCGATACTCCTATTACCTGAAAAAAGAAGGGAAAATGATTGTGAACCGGCATCTGGTTCTTCCTACATCAGTATTTACCCAGAATCTTCCTGCGCCAACCCGTGATGAGATCATAGATGTATTAAAAAAATATTCGCTCTGCCTTCTTGATGCAGATACAGTGGCAGAAGAAGCCGGAAGCCCCCTGTCGCAAAATGTAGTTATGCTTGGTGCGGCATCGCAATCAATTCCGCTCAATCCCGATTCACTTCTTGACGCTGTAAAACGTCTTGTCCCCAAAAAGACAATTGGGATCAACGTAAAAGCCTTTGAAATGGGTAGGGAACATGGCGGATCCTGCAGATGAAACAGAATCTGGGTCTTTTCGATATCGATGCTATTTACCCCGGCAATGCTCTTAAGCTGATGCCGGGGATTCCTGATGGGGTCATTAATCTGATCGTCACTGATCCCCCCTTTGCAATCGATTTCAAGGCACAAAGGGAGAATTACAACCGCACGGGATCCCACGTCATGGAAGGATATCAGGAAATCCCCGAGGCGCATTACCGGAAGTTTACCCGGAGGTGGATGACAGAAGCAGCACGGGTGCTTGCGCCTGAAGGAAGCATGTATGTTTTTTCCGGATGGAACCGGCTCAAAGATATTCTTGAAGGTCTTGATTCATCAGGATTCACAACAATCAATCACCTCATCTGGAAATACCAGTTCGGTGTCTTTACAAAAAAAAAATATGTGACTAGCCATTATCACATTCTCTTTGTCGTAAAAAATCCCGCCTGCTATACATTCAATAAAATCGATCACTATCCTGAAGACGTGTGGGTGATTAACCGGGAATACTGGAAAGGAAAAAAGAAAACGCCGACAAAACTTCCCTCTGAAATTATTAAAAAGATATTGATGTATTCGAGTAATCCCGGTGATCTGATCTTTGATCCATTCCTTGGATCGGGAACGGTAGCTGTCGGCGCAAAAACCGAAGGTCGCCATTTTCTCGGTTTTGAGATTGTCCCAGAATATTTTACATTTGCCAATGAACGTCTTTCAGGAACTTTTACCAAAAATCGCCCATGAAAAGTCGTGAAAAAAGCTAAAAAAGATGAGACGCTGAGGGGGGGAATTGAACCCCCGAGGCACTTTCGCACCACAGGCTTTCCAGGCCTGCGCCCTACCGCTAGACTACCTCAGCAAAAAGTGTATCCTATCTGTTAGCCGGGAATTTTTTTAATGCTATCTCTTTCTTATGTACATTTTTTTTCTGGACCGGTGCATTTTCTCTCTCCTTGCGTTTCTCCTTACTGGATGTTGCCCAGCCATTAGGATATGTACCTGGCCGGAGGAAAACTGCAATAGGAGCAACGACTAAGCCGGTCTCCCCGGCTTTGAACGAGCTCGAATGAACAAGTGCTCTGCCAAGGCAGATGAACTCTTTTTTTTGCGAGAGAACTGCGACTGTCTGGTCTCTCTTGAAATCGTCGAAGCTGATCACACCGACACCTGCGAGTACTGCGCCGTGGCAGATAGCATCAATGGCTGCGTTCCGGATAATGATGGTTGGCAGGTCAGGTACTGCTGCGTCAACTGACAGGACCATCGATGTGAGAATCGTACTATCCCCTTCCTTTACAGCGCTACAAGCGTCCTGAATATCAAAAAGTGTATGCATCTCCTGTTCACGGAATGGACCTGACCTTATGCGGCGAAGTTCCACCATATGGGCACCGGTTCCCAATGCCAGTCCCATATGGTGGCAGAGTGAACGGATGTACGTTCCGGCATCGCACTCGACGCGGAACAGGACAAGACGGCCCTCGATATGGAGAATCTCCATTTTGTGAATAGTACGTATCCGGAGGATGCGTTTTACCGCACTTTTCCGGGGAGGGCGCTGGTATAGTCTCCCGGTAAATTCTGCTGCTATCTGTTCAATCGAAGTTTTGTCTGCATCCCCCTGCAATCTCATCAGGCAGATATATTCCTTATCGTGCTGGAGGAGAAGCGGGGCAAGACGGACAGCATTGCCGAGCATTACAAGAAGCACACCAGAGACTTGCGGGTCGAGAGTTCCCGCATGTCCTACCTGGCAGCCGAGCATTCTGCCAACCCATGCTGCCACCTGGTGGCTGGATGGGCCCCGGGGCTTATCAATAACAAGAATTCCGGGATGATCCCATATGGGCGTTTTATCTGTCCTCTCGATATCGGCATTCATCGAATTCACACTCCTCGCCTGGTAAGGTATTCATTCAGTGCCCTCAGTGATCCTTCGAGGGATCCGTCTCCCACCACTACCGGATTTGTTCCTGCTTCTCGCATTGCGGCGGCAGTTACATCCCCTATAGCCAGGACCAGCAGATCCGTGCGTTTTGTCCAAATTGCCTTGGTAAATGACAGGGTACTTGTAAAAAGGATTGCATCAGCACCATCAATGCTGAGCAGCTCTCCCGAAGGCTCAAGACAATAACAACGGTATTCGTGAGGGATTCCGCCAGCGTCAATAATGGCACTGATAAGTGAGGGATTCGGAACGTCAGCCCGTGGGATGCCGATATGTTTTCCCCGTATCCATTCTCCAAGATAGGGAACAAAATTCCTTGAATAGTAACTGTTCAGAGTTTCGCAAGAAATGCCAAAATTCCCAAGTTCTTTTGCTGTCTGTGGACCGATAGCAATAATCCGGGGGAATTTTTTCAGGAGCGGGGCGACAATCTTTGCCGGTAGGGCACTTGCAAAGAAGAGACCGTCGAATTCCCCTTTATTTACAGCAAAAATGAATGCTGCAATTTCAGCCTGCCGTATCTCTGAGCGCAAAGGATGAACACTATAACAGATATGGCCGAACCGTGCACATCGTTCACCATCGTTTTTTTCTTTCCCTTGAAGCCGGGTAACTGCGACCTTCATTAAGGATTCATCACCTTGTTATGCTATGATAATATGCATTTCGGTGAATTTATGTTCATTCTCCTACATCTCTTGTGAATGGAAGAGATCCTGTTGGGCACGGGAATAGGGATCCTTCTTGGTACTATAAGCGGGATCATCCCGGGTGTGCACGCAAACACCCTGGCGGGAGTGCTTTTAAGTTTTCAGGTCGCGCTCCTGTCTTTTTTTGGACCGNNCCGAGTACATTCCTTGGAGTACCTGATTCAGATACATCACTTTCTGTACTACCTGCACACGCTCTCTGTCTTGAGGGCAATGGAGAAGAGGCAGTGAGGATAGCAGCACTGGGTAGTGCCTGTGCAATGATCGTCGGTGTACCGCTTTCCGTCGTTTGTTTTTTGCTCCTACCCGCCCTCCAACCATACCTTGACTGGTGGATTGGAATTCTCCTGATAGCATCTGTCGGGTATATGATCATTTCCAGCGAGAGCCCGGGTTGGGGTCTTGTACTGTTTCTGGTATCCGGCGTACTTGGGATTTTCACACTCCATTATGCTTTCCTCAGCTGGCATACCCTTGCCGGAGGCAGTACGATTCTTATGCCCCTTCTCACCGGACTATTTGGAGTCTCCGTCCTTATTACCGCATCACAGGGCGTATTACCGGAACAGCATTTCAAGGGTATCAGGATGAGCGGTCAGACAATCATGAAATGTACAGTTCTCGGTACTATCGCAGGAATTGCTGTAGGGTGGCTTCCCGGACTATCCACTGCATCTGCAAACGGGGTGCTCGCTTCATTTATCGGATATGAAAAGGACCGTCGCGCATACATAGTGGCGACGAACGCTGCAAATACGGCAAATGCTTTCATCGGGCTTGCTGCACTGTTTGCCCTTTCGCGAATGCGAAACGGTGTCATGGTGGCACTTTCTGAGCTCCCACTGCCAACTTTGAGTGAACTGACAGTAGTCGGAGTTCTTGCTTCCTGCGCTGCATATGGAATTACAATCGCACTTTCACGGTCTGCAAGTAGGTTCAATGGAATCGATGGCAAATTTCTGAACCGTTCGGTAATTGCCTTTATAATACTATTATGCATCTTCCTTACAGGACCGTTCGGAGTGATTATCCTTTTTATTTCTACGGTTTTGGGGCTCGTTCCATGGCTTATAAACATCCCGAGAGTTTACTGCATGGGCGTAATCATGATACCGGTGATGCTCTTTTCGTTCGGCATTGCAGGGGTGTGATTTCCCGATTTTGTTTTTGCATTTTTAGCATCAACCGATCTATGGTTTTATACGGACACGGGCCCTAAATTTCCGGTAATGCAGTCCTACTGGTTTGGTGACTTCGGCGATGGACGCTGCATATTGTTCACCGGAGATATAAATGCCTTTATCGATCGGATTCAATCTGTTGTCACCCATATGGACTCCTATGTGCCTCCCGATTGGAAACAGGCAGTCGTCTGTGGGGCCTGTCAAGATCGCCATCAATATCTTGCCAAGTTACACGATATCTGCATGGCTGCTGCCGAACGTTCAATCAGGGAACAGTACTCAAAAAAAGACGCAGAACTGCTCCAAATGGTCAGGACGCTTGATGAAATTGATACGGTAATCAATCTGCTTTCTGAAAAAGCAGCAGAATGGTATCTTATCCGGCACCCGTCTTTTTCCCGCAAGTACCGGAGAACCCCGTCACACGCACTGGTAAAAACGATGCACGACAAAAGTAAAGGGGCTCTTGGCAAAGTGGCAGGGGAGATAGAACAGCTCGGAATTACCCGGACGATTCTCGCTAAGGAAGTATCTGCGCGGGCAAACGACGTTATACCGAATACCAGCGCCCTTATAGGGGGGCTCGTAGCTGCAAGACTTATGTCAAATGCCGGTGGGCTTCTTCCCCTCTCCCGGCTTCCCGCAAGCGCGATCCAGGTCCTTGGAGCCCGGACGGCCCTATTCTCGCATCTGAAAACCCGGTCCCCTTGTCCTAAGCACGGGATAATTTTTCAGCACCGGCGTGTTCATAACGCACCCCGGAACGTTAGGGGTAAAGTTGCAAGGGTACTGGCTGGAAAACTTGCAATCGCCGCGCGGCTTGATTACTTCAGGGGGACGGCAGATCCAGGGTTTCTTGAGTCTGCCCAGAATCGGATCGATGGTGTTGGAAGGGAGAGCGGACCGTGATCTGGATTGATGGTGTACTGGTATCTCATGGTGAAGGTGGGGTGTACCATGAGCGGATGTTGGGCGGAGCACGGGTATGGGATCCGCACAGGAGCAAGCTTTCTGCACTTTATTATTCTGGTAAAGGTGTCGAACTTACCTCAGGAATGCGGGTATTGTATCTTGGAGCGGCAAATGGAACCACCGTATCTCACATAGCAGATTACGTTGAAGTTGTTTATGCTGTTGAATTTGCCCCCCGCCCCATGCAGGACCTCCTCGAAGTATGCCGGCGGCGAAGAAATATCATACCGGTCATGGCTGATGCAGGCCGTCCCGAACAGTATGCTCCGCTGGTAGAATCCGTTGATCTTCTTTACCAGGATGTTGCCCAACCAGATCAGTCAGCAATCGTTCTGCGGAACTGTGTGTTCTTAAAACCCGGAGGTACCCTCATTCTCATGCTCAAGACCCGGAGTGTCGATGTCCGCAAACAACCTGGTGAAGTCTTCCGCGATGCCATTGACCTGCTTACTTCAAACGGACTTGGTGTAAAAGAAAGTGAATGGCTTACTCCATTCCACGTAGATCATGCGGCAATCGTCTGTATAAAACTGGAAACCTAAGGAATTATCCATGAGTGACGGAGTCCGATTCTTTTCTGCCGGTCTGCTTTCTGTGATCGCTTTCATTATACTTATCGGGCTTTTAATCCTCATCGTTCCTGTGTTTATTCTCGGAATAATCGGAACGGCATTTACAAGACTCGGTTTCTCCTGGATTTCTGCACTTGCTTTTGTCCTGCTAATGGTATCAGGGAGTTTTGTGAATATCCCGATATCTTACCTCTCACGTGATATAATACGGATTCCCCGGAATGGTACTTCCCCCCGTATCTGGGATACTCGTATTTCCCTTAATGTCGGGGGTGCAGTCATACCTTCAGTGATATCGATATATTTGCTTTACAATGCTATCCTCATCGCAGGTATCTCCCTTTTGATAACTGCAGGTGCGGGAATAATCACGGTAACGGCCATGAGTTTTATATCAACAAAAAGGGTGATGGGAACAGGTGTTCAGGTTCCGCTGCTGGTTCCCGGGCTTACTGCGGTTATCATCAGCGTACTAGTTTTTGGAGGCCCCGGGATGACAGCTGCCACAACCGCTTTTGTTAGCGGGACAATGGGAACTTTGGCAGGAGGAAATATCGCCAATATTTTCCGGATACGCGATCTTGAAATTCCCGAGTTCAGTATCGGGGGCGCCGGGACTTTTGGAGCTATTTTCCTTTGTTGTATCCTGCCGGCCCTGATAGCTTAAAATCAGTCAGATAAAAAAGATCCCTTTCACGAAGATACTACCTAAAAGAAGTAGCCCGGAGCAGATTCGAACTGCTGTCGGGGGATCCAGAGTCCCCCATGATTGACCGCTACACTACCGGGCTATGTGCCTCTTATTTTTGCCGCTGTACCTTAATTAAGGTGACGGAATACCGTGAATCATACATTTTTTGCCCTCTCGCACTTTCCGCATGAACGGCAGACTTCTTTGACCGGCTGAATGAACTCTCCTTTTCCACAGAACGGTTCGATATCATGTATATCACGGATATAATAGATGTGAGGAACGAGAGAAATATGAGTATACGTTCCACATCGAACGCCAAGTGAATCACCGATNNCCCGCATATGAAGTCTGCCCTCCCTGATGACACATTGAATCAGCTGCAGGCACGGACAAGCATCAAGTGTCTCGTCGATTACCGGGTTCCATGTAATTGCAATTGCACGCCGGGAGGTTGCATGCGATTTGAGTTTATTAATAATATATGCAATTTGATCTATGTGAACCGGTTGCTCCTTTGCCACCAGTTGCTCCCCCCAGTCAAACAATCTTCCATGGTAATCGTACTCAAATGAAGCAGTTGAACCATGTAACAGATCTGATGCATATTTTTCAACAAATCTCTTCTGGAGCCGGGAATGAGGACTCACCATGGGTTCTTCAAGGGGGGTATCGATCTGAAGGGAGATTTCCTCGAATTCTATGGTCGCCTCCGCATCTTCAGTCTGCAAAACCCAGCCCTTCTCCAGGATCATTTTAATAACCAGTTCATGTGCCATTCCAATACTTGACGCCCTGATAATCCTCATGAAAAATGGTGTGTCATGCAAGATTGTATATGTGTTGAAATGTTATGCTGGAGAATAAGAACATTAATTGCCGTCCGGGTTTTATCCGGAAATCTTAAGGTACAGAGCTCCAATTGTCGGATTTTTTGAATTTTGGATTAATATAAATAGAATCTAAACGAAGATTCTTTGCATAACACAAAATTTAAATTTCATATTGTTGATTCTGCATTGTATAATATAATAAATTAATATTATATATCATGTAATCTTAAGAAATATAATCACAAAGCCAAATACATAAAATGTGACAACTCCGGGAAGTTGAATGAATAGTAAAAAAATCAATTTTAATGGGTCTGATAAAGAAACAGGCTTCATTTAGCGTTCAAAATCCCCAAAAAAACTGACCACAAAGGATATATTAGGTCTTTAACAAATACTCTTTCATATTCCGCTTAAACGGAGTATGGGGCTCGTAGAACTGATATTCGGCATCTGTCGAAATCGTTCGCGGCTTGAAATGTATGATGTAATCTTTGGAGGAATTGAAAGAATGACTAAGCGATTAACTATTGCACTTGTTGCACTTGCGATATTCGTGCTCGTGGCAGCTTTGCCGGTATCGGCAACGCTGGTCAACGGCTACTATAAGGTAGCACCGAGTATCAACCAGGGCGCAACAGTGTTTATTGGAGAGCAGGGGTTAGATATCACCAATGCTCTGGCTACAGCTAATGGCGCAGCACCAGCTACCACTATTACTACTATCGGCTGGTGGGCATCAGCAGCAGATATCCATACCACATCACCAACTGTAACGGTTGACTTAGCCAGCCGAGCTTCCCAGTTTACCGTAACCCAGTCTGAATTTGACGGTTATGAGGGTGAATGGTATCTGGTTAACGCCGCTGACAGCAACCATGCAAAAACTGGTACAGGTGCAGTCTTTAACGTAAAGGCACCGAAGCTCGATGTGACCGTCCGTGACCCCACCCAGAATGACGGTGCTGATGTTTCCGGCAAGTCCATCCCGACGGGAGCAAGACTCCAGTTCCAGATCGGTACCAACATGTACACCGTTCTCTCGAACCCATTGGTGAGGGGCCCGGTATTCAACAATGCCGGTAGCGGAACCAACAGTGACGGATATATTGACCTTGTCGTGAAGACCGAGTCCGGTACGACACTCCAGCAGCTGTACGACGACAACAACACAGCTCGCAGTATCGTTGCGCTGAACGTCACCACCCAGCCATATACCTGGGGCAGGGCAAACGCTGGCAGAGGACCCGGCATCGACTACGTCTGGAACACCGCGGCACTTACAAACGCAGGTGAAAAGGCCTATCCGGCAGGAACCTACGTTATCAGTGTCCAGTCCAAGCTCAACAACATGAAGGACAACTACCTGAGTGGCGCAGCAGCGTACACCGGCAGGACGGTTTCCGAGACCAAGACCATCACCCTTGTCTCTGACACGGTAAGTATCACCGCAAACAAGGACTCCGTAGTCCGCACCAAGCCTTTCTCCATTACCATTACCGGTAAGCCCAGCACCGATTACATCGTCTGGGTCAAGAGCACCGCGAACATGGACCTTACGGCCTATGATAACGCACCCCCGGTAATTACGAAGTTCCAGGAAAAGGTTTTTGACGGAAACTTCACCGCCTTCAACTACAAATACCAGAATGGTGGCGGCAAGACTGTAGGAACCCAGGCATTTGGTGAAGAGAACACACTCTTTGACCAGGCAGGCTTCCTCTACAGCTATGCACGTGTTACAACTACCACCTCCGGTACCCGGACGGTAGAATTCAGTACCACCCACAACACCAAGGCACAGAAGTACACGATCCGTGTTGAACGGAACGACAATGACAACAACTACGCTTCTGGTGTGTTTAAGGGCGACGAAGTTGATGTAAAGGTCGAAAAGGGCGCAGTCACCATTGTGGCAGCCGGCGACCAGAGCTACTTCCTCGGCGAAGAGATTAAACTCTCCGGTACCAACACCGAGAGCGACACAACTCACCTGTTCATTATCGGACCCAACCTGCCAGCAAATGGTGGAGTACTTACCGACCCCAAGGTCCCCGTAAGCAGTCTCGAGACTGAAGCAGGATGGAACTCCGTAACGGCCGATGTTCTCGCAGACAACACCTGGTCCTACAAGTGGGGAACCTCAAACGTTGATCTTGATGCAGGAACCTACACGATCTACGCCGTAAGCCAGCCTTACGACAAGAACCCAACCAGTCTTTCCCAGGCAGCGTACGGCACGGTTTCAATTATCATCAAGAAGCCGTTCGTCTCTGCAACTGCATCACAGTCAACTGTTGCAAAGGGCGACAAACTCTTCGTGACCGGTACCGCAGAGGGCCAGCCGTCATCGGTAGCTGTCTGGATACTCGGTAAGAACTTTGCAGCCCGGGCTACTGAGACGGTAAACACTGACTCCACGTTCTCGTATGAGGTCAAGCAGGAAGTCACCAAGACTCTCTATAGCGGCCAGTACTTCGTTGTCGTTCAGCACCCGATGCAGAACGGTGTATTCGACATTGATGTTGTTACCGTTGGCTCAGACCAGTATGTGCAGAACCTCATGCTGAACACCAACGCAGCAACAGGAGTATCACAACCTGTTACGCTCTTCAAGCTCTCCGGCTCCGGCGCACTGCAGGGAACCGATGCAGCTGAGGCACTTGTGAATGCTATCAACGACCCGAATGTCGACGATACCTACACCAAGCTCCAGTTCCTTGTCGAGGAACCCATCATCACCATCAGCCCCGTTGGCGACAAGCATGTTGCTGACAAGTTCACCATCACCGCTCAGACCAACCTCGCGGTAGATGATGAAGTCCTCGTCCAGGTCTACTCATCATCATTCACGCCAACTTCGAAGAGCCAGAGCGGCGAATTCAGTGGCGCAACCGGTACGATCAAGGTCACCAAGGGTGACAGTGGCTTGAACGCGCTCTCGTTCGATATTGATTCATCAACATTCAAGCCGGACGAGTACATCGTTACCATGGATGCAGTCATTCAGGAAGCCACCGGCACTGCACTGTTCAACGTTCTTGAAGGGACCGCAACACCAACACCGACCCCGACAACCTCTGTAACAGCAGTGATCACGACCATCCCAACACCCATCGTAACCGCTACAGCAATCCCGACCACCACCCCGAAGCCATCGCCCGGGTATGGTGCACTGATTGCATTGATCGGTCTCGGTGCAGTTGCATTCATCGTCGTGCGCAGGCACTGAATTAACATCTAAAATCTTTTTTTTATCGCTTCGTTTCAAGATAAGCAGTATTTTGCAATTTTTTACTTTTCCTGAATTCTCGATCTGTTCGTTCTGGTGGCACTCTTTTTAATGCCTGCACGGTTAACGTAGATATGAAAAAAAGGGTGGGTTCTTGAGGGTACACTGTTTCCTGGGGAGGTCCAAACAATGAAATTAATTGCAAACAATCTGGATATCGCATCACGGGGAGTGCTGCTTAACCGGGCTGACGCCCGCACTATTGGAGTTCTCGACGGTGATCGTGTACAGGTAATCAATCAGAAAAACGGGGTATCCGTTGCATCTTTTGTTGAGACCACATCAACCATTACACCGCAGGGAACCATTGGCGTTTATAGGTTCACTAATGAGCGGCTTCATCTTGGTGACGGAGCTGAAATTGAAGTCAGGGAAGCGGCAAGACCCGCATCCCTTGATTATGTCAAAAAGAAAATGGATGGTGGCAAAATCTCTAAAGAGGAGATGTTGACCATTATCAAAGATGTGGTAAGTGACGATCTTTCCTCAGCAGAACTTACTGCCTTTATCATAGCCTCATATATTAATCCGCTCGATATGGACGAGATTGAGCATCTCACCCGCGCAATGGTAGGGACCGGTGAACAGATTAAGTTCGCTTCCCGGCCGATCGTGGATAAACATTCTATTGGCGGCGTTCCGGGAAACAAGATTTCATTACTTGTTGTTCCCATCATCGCTGCCAGCGGTCTGCGAATACCAAAAACAAGCTCGCGTGCAATCACCGGAGCCGGTGGTACTGCTGATCTCATGGAAGTTCTGGCAAATGTCGAGTTCTCTGCAGGAGAAGTGCAGAAGATGACCGAAAAGGTNNGCCAGTGTCATGGCAAAAAAATATGCGGTCGGGGCAAATCTTGTTGTTATTGATATTCCTGTCGGCCTGCATACCAAGGTTGCCACTATGCAGGAAGGCAGAAAACTTGCCCGGGAGTTTATCGAACTGGGTGAGCGACTAAATATGAAAGTCGAGTGTGCTCTGACGTACGGTGACATTCCTGTTGGCCGATCCATTGGCCCGAAACTTGAAGTTATTGAGGCACTTCGGGTCCTTGAAGGTGCAACTGAACCTAACTCATTTATCCAGAAAAGTTTGTCTCTTGCGGGTATTTTACTTGAGATGTCAGGCAAAGCTGCACGAGGTACTGGGAATGTCATGGCACAGGACCTTCTCCAGAAGGGAAAGGCTCTTGAGAAATTCCGCCAGATCATAGAGATCCAAGGTGGCGATCCCAATGTAAAATCTATTGATGTTATTCCGGGAGAACATCAATTCGTGGTAAATTCACCTTCGTCCGGGTATGTGATTGAAATGAATAATCAATCTCTTATCTCCCTTGCCCGCGTCGCAGGAGCTCCGCATGATCCTGGAGCGGGCATTCTCCTGCATGCAAAAAAAGGAAATCTCGTCAAAGCCGGGGAACCTCTTTTTACCATTTATGCAGAACGAGGCTGGAGGCTTCAGAAGGCCATTGAGGAAGGCAGGCGTCTTATGCCAATCATTGTAGAAGGTATGCTTCTGGATCGGGTTCCATCATCACCGGAGTTGTAGACCGAAGCGCTCAAATAGGAGCATGTAGCGATATTCAAAATGTACAGACAGAGGAATCGTCTCTTTTTTGTCCTTCTGATCTCTCTCTCCTTCTTTGCAGCTTGCACTGGCAAACGTCTGCAAATATCTGTAGTGGATAGTATCAGTGATACTCAATCTCTCAAGCAATAATATTTCTGAACGGGGTCAATTATACCAGGACAGATAGTAACGGCCAGGTTTTTATAACTCATCCCGGGTTAAATAACCAGACGATCCGGGTCTCTATGCCTGGATTCAAAGACTGGGAAAAGCTTGTTGATAAAAATGAAACGTCGGTTTTAGTTTAATCTGAGTCGAAAGACCCCTGTCGTGAAAATAACACTCTATGATTCTGATTCCCTTAGTTTCGTGACCGATGCTAGGTTAACATTTCTTCAGGAAATTCGGTGCAGACAAATCTGACCGATGTAACCGGTGCCGTCACTTTTGAAGTGAATACAATCACCAGATATACAATTGATATCACCGCTCAAAATTACCAGCCCCGTTCAGGATATATTGATATAAATTATGATGATCTGGAAGCCCAATACTGGTTACTTTCTTCCAACCGGTTTTCTTTTGTTGTAAAAGACAAAAATGGCAAAACTGCCTTTCCTGATGCAGAACTGCGACTCAATACCGTACTTTTGGGAAAAACAGATCCCCGGGGGGTTCTGACAATTCCTATTCCTCGGGGCAGAGTATATGATATCGAAATAAAAAAGGCTGGATATAAGACACTATCCGAATAAAGAATGATAAATGAAACCGATGCTTTTTACTTGTTTACCATTACAAAAGCTCCCTTAAATGCATTGATGTCTGTTTTTTATGAAAATCAGATACCGGTCAATGGAACACAGATTTAAATTAATGGGAGCCTTTCCGGAACAACAGATCTGCTAGGACATAGTACGTTCTCAACCCTTGTTACAGGACCTTATAACGTCGAGATCAGGAAAAA
>PMDE01000153.1 GCA_003154335.1 Methanoregula sp.
GAGATTATTGAAAAATTATCGTAACCAGAATTGCAATGAAAAAGTGATAACGGTTTACATGGAAAAACAACTGCATGGACCCTCGTTAAGATGCCATCTAATCCACATGTTTTTACTTCTGAACTGAATTGCTCTGGGTGAAAGATAACAAAATCCAGGATATACTCCAGCCCTTCGATATTATTAAAGGAAAAAAGATAAAAAAAAGCGCTGCTTCTCTTACCGGTGAATAAAAAAAAGGTCTTTAATGACTGCTTGGGGAATTGAATCGCTACCGGCAAATTAATAAACCAGTCCGTGGTTGATTTCCGTAAAATTCATGTATTAGTGGAAGAATCATTCAAGGTATTCCCAAGGATAAGCGATACATCTTCCGCAGAACTCACCACAACCTCTTTTTTCCCGTGATATGTCTGGACGATTCCGTAAACAGAAATCGTGTCACCCTTTCGAAGCGTCAGTTTCTGCGCGACCGGGGCCGGGATAAAAACGGTAACGGTACCGGTGTACACATTTAAGTGTCCTCCATTTTGTATAGGCACCAGCTGGTTGATCGTTCCTGTCATACTTACCAGTTCTCCGTCGTCTGAATTATTTGTGAACGGCCTTGCAAAGGGTTGTTTTCCCAGAGTGCCGAGAAACAAATGGGCTATGATCACTGCAATCATAACAGCCACTAAAAGAACAGCTGCTATTCGTTCCTGATGCTCGAGCACATATGAGTTATGAGAATGGTTGTTTAAATGACCGATAGGTTCATATGTTAACAGCGTTAACAATTACATTATGTATACAACTACATTACCGCCATCGTCAAAAACGGTTCTTGAGATCCTTTCGAACGGGGGGGCTATGACTCATAAAGACCTTGTCCAAAAGACCAATTTAGCACCACGCACCGTGCGTTATGCATTGAAAAAACTAAAAGAGAAGCAGCTTATCATTGAGAAATTCAACTTCAGGGATGCTCGTCAGATTATTTATCAGGACCGGACTGCATTAACGCATAAGCCCCAGCCCGTGTGTGTATGACGAAACATACATGCACCCTGATGCATTGTGATACTATGGTCCGGAACCTCCTCCCACCAATGAGAGCGGAGATGGTATTCCGGCTGGTTCAGCATAAAGGACTCAGTCAGAGCGATGCCGCAAAACGTCTTGGGGTCACAAGAGCTGCAATATCCCAGTACATGAGCAAAAAGAGAGGTGCCGGGGAGGTTCAGATTTCAAATGAGCTTGACAGTATAATCGACCGGTGGGCGCTTGCGGTAGTAACCGGCGAAAGTGATATCAATCTATGCGATGTATGCCAGTGTGCACTGAAAAAAGTATGACATTTTAATTCTTTTTTTAGCAGTCCGTTTCCATTTTCCACCAAACTATACTGAGCTACACTTTTCTCCGCCGGTAATATACGAAAAGGAGGAGAACCAGAACAATTGCTATAATACCAATTTTCAGGTAATTGGTTGTTGCTCCAAGCGGTTTTGCTGACGGCTTCCAGTCGTCTTCAAAAACCGCGAGGAAATAGCGGCCAACCCCGGGATGGTCAATAATCACGCCGGCTTCCCGGTTAAAGTTTGGCGACACGCTGTTCCAGTTAATGCTGCTCACAAGCACCCGCTGATCATCTACGATAACTCCCTTGTTATGAATTTTATCAACTCCGATCAGATTAAGATCTGCGCACCGGGCTTCGAGAGGAAGGTGTTCGGATGCGCTGATACGGTTGATAGTGTTAACCATTTCATCATTATCCTTCTCGTCCTCAGTATTGAACCAGTAGGAATCCAGCAGAACCCTGACATGAACGCCACGCCGGGATGCATTGATTGCCGCTGAAAGGTACGTGTTGAGACGGGAGTTGGTATCATTGGTGATGTATGCCTGCTCGATCTCAATGCTCCTTTCTGCGGAGTTTATCAAACTGGTAATCTGGTTGCTGGTATCGGGCGCGATAACGGGGCTCACAGTCGCACCCTCAAAAAATGCTGGGGGGAACTCAACACTATGTTTAACACCGGAAACGTTTTCCAGAATCCATCCTGATCCCTGATAGGAGGAAATGGACTTACCATGAGAATCGGTCGCATAGATCGTTTGAAAATATTCGGCAAGCCCGGGATCTTCAAGATAAACTCCCCATCCGCGATTGCCGTTTATTCCTTCCGGGGGGAAACCGCTGTATTTGAAATTCTCCGAAGTGATGAATGTTGCACGCCGGTCGATGACCATATATTTTGCATGATCGTATCGATAAGGCGCCGGGTTGCCTGTTCGTGACATCATTATAGAAACAGGAATTCCCCGGTCAGTCATCTTCCGGATCGCTCCATTTTCTTCCGGTGTGATGCCTCCTACCGGACCCCCTTCGAGAACAATGTTAATAAAAACATTCCTCTCCCTTGCGGCTATCAACAATTCTGCCATAAGCGGGTTTGAAAATTCATAGACATTCAGGAGGATTTCTTCAGATGATTTGTTCACTGCGTAAGAAAACATGTCGCTGGAACTGTCTGGAGAAACAAAAGTTGTTACTGACACGTTTCTGAATACTGCGGGAGAGAAGCGTGACTGTCCGATCATCAGAGGTCTGATGTCCCACGTATTATTTTCGAGATAATGGACCTGACCTTCACGGGGCTTTACATCATCAGGCCACCCAACTTTCTGAACAAGGAGACCGTTCTGATAAAGCATAAGATTATCTTTTGTATTCGCCATACGGAGTGTATCGCCGGGAATAACATTACGGACCTGGGGGGAAGAGTCCAGCCATTCGAAATCCGGGTATTTTCCGTGAGTTTGTTCAAAAGCGGTTCCACTGCGGGCTATGGTGAGTGAACCATTCATTTTTGTCCCGGGCGGAAACCGAAATCCACCGTTTCCATCGGAGACAGTATAACCATCAAGAGACCCTGTACCAGTTAGTGCAAGATATTCATCCGCATCTTCATACTGGTAAGGATCTGAGCAGAACTCGGTGATCTGGACTGCAGCTCCAACATGCATCGTGCACGATAAAAAAATGAGAACCACCAGGAAACGACGCATGAACATTTAATTTCGCCATGCTCCTTTTATAATCTGGCGGTATACTTTTTCTGAGAACTGATGCCGGCAATAAGACAGAACAAGAAAAAGTCAACCCTTCCGATAGTAGTAAAAGTAGGGGGGAGCCTCTTTCACCAGATTCGTAGTCTGGCACCAGTTTTTAAAAATTCAGAATGTCCGTTATTATTAATTCCTGGCGGGGGACCCTTTGCTGACACCGTCCGTCGTTACAATATTAATAATGATTCTGCACACTGGATGGCTGTAGCGGCCATGGAGCAGTTTGGCTGGTATATCTCATCGCATGGCATCCTTCCAACAGCCGAAATGGCGGTCCCGTCGGTAACAACGGTTTTTCTTCCTTACCGGTACTTCCTGTCGCACGACGTCCTGCCCCACACCTGGGATGTCACATCCGACACGATGGCTGCCTGGGTCGCAGCCTGTCTTCATCTCGATCTTCTCCTTCTCAAATCCGTTGATGGAATTTTTGTAAACGGGATTTTCCAAAAACAAATAACCGGGCCGGTAGAATCGGCTGTTATAGACCCGATGCTTATTCCATTTGTAATAAATAACGGCATAAAAACCACTATTATTAGTGGATTACAACCGGATCGCGTAGAGAAATATCTGAAGGGGAAGATAGTAGCACGTTCGGAGATCTGTACAACCTTTTAAAACGTCCTAAGAGAGATACTATAGGAATCCTTGGAGGAGCACAATAATGTCAGATAAGAAATGTACATCCTGTAATTCTCCGCTTGCGGAAGAGGGCGC
>PMDE01000134.1:0-24782 GCA_003154335.1 Methanoregula sp.
GAAAGTCTCCTCAGTATCGGGGAGGTTTTTATTATACAATTCCGCAGAGTTGTAAACTAAGTAATCTCTATCTTATTGAACAGGCGGATTTACTTTTGGAACAGCACACAACCGCCCAAATTTATTGATGCTGTATGATTTAAGGATCATCTCGTCATTCATATTCTTTTCACCGATACCGATCCGGCTCAACTTGTCACGAATTATCCTTATATTTTTTTCAGTGTGTTGCATAGGGTCATAATCTATTTATTCTGCGACATGATAAATAGATGCTTTTGAAAAAGATGTCAGTTTTCACTATTTTTACTTTTCAGGGAAATTTAAACAGAGAATAAGAACGTGTCTCGGTATCAGGAAATGCTTACTGAACCTGAACAATTTACCGGCGGGACAATTGACCTTTTTCCCTGTTGCCCTCGCCTTTATCACAAATGATTACATATAACAGAAAATTACGGGAACAACAAGACTAATTGGAGATGATGAATGTGCATTCCATGCATACCAAGATAGTAAAAAAAATTCCGTTACAGGTACCGGTTCTTCCTCAACCAGTCCGCCTGGGGGGGGAGATAACGGTATATGATATCGCATTTCTCATCCTGGAATGACCAAGGAGTAACGATGAGAATATCGCCTTCCCGAATCCATACACGCTTCTTGATCTTTCCCTTGATCCTGCCCATCCGGGTAACCCCGTCGTAACACCGGACGCGGATATGATTTGCACCCATCATAAGATCAGCAAATGCGAATTGTTCATTGGCCCATTTCTTGGGTAACCGTACCCTGACGACGGGAGATCCATCTTCATTTACTGCGTTCGGGTCAAATGCATCATTATTACTGTTGTTATTATTTCTAATTCAGACAACTCCGTTGACATATATCTAAGGCGTCCGGCACGATTAACATATGTATTGTTTTTAAATATCCGGTTATCGCGGTAGTTCCCGGGAAACCTAAAAGCGCTCCTGAAGGCAGACCGCCGGAAAGATTACGGTCACAATTTAATGTCATACTATTATATGACTTTTTCACTTTCTCACCGCACACAAATTCCTTATGGTATAGCCCATCAAATCCATATCCATCGATGATCGGCAAAGGTGCATATCTTAAACAGCTGTCGGCAGCCACCACCCAGATGAAATCAGTTACAGTGGGAAGAGAGCTGGCGGGGAGCTCGCCGCCTTCTGTCTTCATCGGGAGCTGGAATTATCCTGATGTCTTTGCCGGACCGATGATTGCGCCAATGCACGGTGATACTGCCATCATGGATATGCCGGAATCCTGGATCACGGAGAGCAAAACCCAGGAGCAAATTATCGGGTACAGGATGAACCTCGTTCGTGGCAAACGTGTAGTCAACGCAGCTGATCTTGATAACAGGTTTGTTGGAAAACTCCAGGAGATCTCCCTGTCGAATGCCTCGATAGAGAGTGAAGTATCGTTTCTCTCCCAGCCGGAAGGGATGTCATTTTCTGAGGAGCACACGCCGTTTGGGCCCAGTGCTCCGATTGAACGATTTGAGATAACAAGTGGGAAATGGGACCGGAATCTTGAAAAAGTGTATTATGACACTGATCTGAAATCAGCCGAAGCAGTGGTCGACCTGCATAAACATGGAGTTCCCTTCTCCAGTATCCAGAAGGCATTTTCCGTCGGAACAATGGGAAGAGGTCGGGGACGTCACCTGGTGCCAACCCGGTGGTCGATTACTGCCTGCGACACTATGATCGGGGATCGGCTTCTCAATGAAGTAAAAAAATACCCTGTCCTCGATACGTGGAGGGTGCATGAATTCTCAAGCCTGCACAACAACTATGCGGTGATTCTCCTGCCGACCGGCTGGCAGTATGAATGGTCTGAAGCATTCCTGCATGTGCTGGGAAATGAGGAACTGGTATTTTCTGATTATGAGGGAACCAGGAAGAAAACGGAATATTCCCCTCTGGGAGGGTGTTACTATTCCTGTAAGATGGCTGTTCTTGAGGCTCTCGCGCAGGAAAGGAAGCAGGCCGGGGCTATTATCCTGCGGGAAGCACTTCGGGGATATGTACCCCTGGGTGTATTCAATGTGAGGGAAAATGTGAGGAGTGCAATGAGACAACCTGCACAGGAGTTTGAAGATATCCGTTCTGCCATTTCTTCCATCGCAGGAAATTTTACCCTGCCCATGAAGCGGTTTATAGAAGAGGGGACCCTTCTCAAAAATACCCTTCGCGAACGGCAATGCACGCTTCGTGACTTCGCAGCGCCTGTTTCAGTATCTGACAGAATTGCAGGAACGTGACCCTGAAGGAGAGGGAAAGCGATGGGAACCGATCTCCCGAAAAACACATCTCACCGAATCATCTTCCATATCGATATGGATAGTTTTTATGCATCGGTGGAAATGCATGAACGCCCGGAACTTCAGAGAAAACCCGTTATTGTCGGGGCGGATCCAAAACATGGGAAAGGCCGCGGGGTTGTTGCCACCTGCTCGTATGAAGCCCGGGCATTTGGTATCAGGTCCGCGATGCCTATTTCACAGGCCTTTATGCTTTGCCCGCATGCAGTATTCCTGCCCCCGGATTTTTCCCTGTATGCCCGTGCTTCGGGAGAGATTATGACCCTTCTCAGGTCTTTTGAATTCCGGTTCCAGCAGGTGAGTATTGATGAAGCATTCCTTGACCTGAGTCCTCTGGGAAGTTTTAATGCGGCAAACGAAATCGCCGGTAAGATAAAAACAGCTATCCGAACAAACACGGGCCTTTCCAGTTCAGTTGGCGTGGCACCGACAAAGATTGTTGCAAAAATTGCATCGGATTTCAGGAAACCCGATGGTCTGACCCTTGTTGAACCGGATAATGTACGGATATTCCTTGCATCTATGCCAGTAAGAAAGATACCCGGCATCGGCAAAAAGTCGGAAACAGAACTGTTTGAGCTCGGAATCAGGAGCATCGGGGATCTCGCGGCATATGATATACAGAAGCTGGTAGCGCGATTCGGCCGGGGTGGCATCTCCCTTCACCAGGTTGCACTTGGGATCGACTGCAGTGAAGTTGAGGAAAGGGACGGTATGAAATCCGTTTCCCGGGAAACTACGTTTGAACAGGATACTGATGATCCCAACCTCCTTTTCCTCACGATGAATGCCCTTGCTGAAGACGTACACAGGAACCTGGCCGATGAAGGGCTCAGGTTCAGAACTATAACGGTAAAAGTGAGATTTGAAGGTTTTATAACCAAGACGAAAGCAAAAACTCTGTTACATTTTACCAATAATGCGACGACACTGCGCAGCGGAGCACAGGCACTGCTCAGGAGCCTATGCGGGAGCGGCAGGGTCAGGCTAATCGGGCTTCGTGTATCCTCCTTCGAGCGGAATGACGCTCACCAGACAACTCTTTCCTCTACTGACAGCCGCGAGCATTTTCATGAAGGCCGGAAAGATCGGGTATTCTGGTGATAGTTAAGGTTTTATCGTTTCTGGCACGTGAAGGAAAAACGGGCGTTTTAATACCAAAGGTAAGACTGAACCGGGATAACAATTCCCGGAGGAACATTCAGGTTAATTGTCGTAAATATATAAGGTGCAGATAAGTACCTCCTTGAACTATCAGAAATGCATCTGCCGATCTGTTTTAGTATAAATGGATCAGCATAAGATATCGGAGTGATATGGAGCGCTATCGTTTTAAAAAAATAGATGCGTTTGTCGAAAGCTCATCAACCGGGAACCCGGCCGGCTGTGTTTACCTGCCAGATCAGAATGCATTATCCGTCGAGGGTATGCAGCAGATAGCCCATGAACTTGCGGGTTTTGTAAGCGAGGTTGTCTATGTCTACCCAGACGAAGGGCATACCGCCCTCCGGTATTTTTCTGCCGAGCGGGAAGTTCCCTTCTGCGGGCATTGCACTGTAGCCGTAATGTATGACCTTATAAAAAATGATGTCGTGCTTGCCCGGGATCCCGTCATTCGCATTCATGTACAAGGCCACGATGTTCTTGTCCGGAACGAGATCGCTGGTACGGATTCAGTTTTCATCAATGCACCTCTGCCACAGTTTATCACTACCAGCCTGACCCGGGATGATGTCGCCGCAGCCCTGAAAATACCTCCCGGGGAAATAACAGAAAACCGCAGGATAATGTTAGTCAGTGCCGGTCTTAAAACCCTGATTATTTCCCTGACCTCCCTTGACACTTTGATTTCACTGCGTCCCGACCAGAAGAACCTGCGTGATTTCTGCCTTGCAAACAATATCGAGATCATCATTGTCTTCACTGATAACGTCTCATCGGACAATAATTCGTACCGCACCCGGGTTTTTGCTCCTATTTATGGTTATCTGGAGGATCCGGCAACGGGAACAGGCAATGCGGCACTGGGTTATTACCTCCTGAACGCCGGCACATGGGACGGCAGTATGCTCAGGATCGAGCAGGGCAGGAACAGGGATAACCCAAATATCATTCGGTTAGTTAGTGACGCATCGAAGGTACAACGCAGTGTTTTTTTCGGTGGAACCGCGAGGGTGAGAATTGAAGGAGAATATCTTCTTTATTAAAAAAGGTATCATAGTATTTCAATCCGAATTTTTTTCTTAAATCTTTAATAAAAATTTTTTCAGCAAATTACTATTTCGCTTTCTCTGGGTTCCGTTAAGCCTTCGCCCCCCCGATTTGTGCCAGCCGCAGATCGATCAGAAGAGCAGGAATTGGAAAAAACGATACTCGGAATCCCTTCCGTGAGATCCAAATTTTATCAAAAGACATCCGTTCATAGGAAACACTCGATATCAATGGCACCACCATCTATTTCTTGAGCAGCGGAGTGAAACGGTATACTACATAAAGTTCAAATTTATGGAAACACGAAAATCGGGCCAGCCGCCCGAAAATTGTGAAAAAGGACAGATCGAGGATATCGCAGCTCGTATCCGCTTAGCCCGCAGCAAAGAAGATCTGGGAATCATACTTGCCCATGAAATTTCAGCATATACGATGTTCGATCTCCAGATAATTGGTGGCAGGCTCAACGGGGAAATAGAAAAACTCCCTTTCCCTTACCGTGAGGCAATTCGCCCGTATTTTCGTGAACAGCTGTTTGGCAAACACCACAAGCTCCTCGCTATGCACCATAGAAGTGCATTTAAGAATACCGGTCAAATCCGAGACCCGGAAACATTTTCCCAATTCTGCGGGATGATTCCTGAAGGATGTTTTTCATGGAATGATTCGGGTGAACGCAATCCCTATTTCCGGAACCCCAAGAACCGTCTCTTTTATTATCTCATCGCTGCATTCACGATGTTTATCCTTGACGAACCCGGACATCCCGTCGGCATGCCGTTCCCCGGTGGTTTTTTTGTTGAACAGCGGGGCAAGGATTATTATTGTCTCATCCGGGACAAGGAAAAAGAGGTATTTTATTCGATCTGCAACTTTTGCCCGGCCCACCAGACAGAAAAGAGCTGACATGAGAAAATATTTTTACTCTTCTCCTGCGGTGTTCTGACCAGTCATCTCTTTACGTGGCTCCCGTCACAGAACGGTTTATTACACGATTCCCCGCACCGGCACAGGGTCATTCGGTTACGAATTTCGTAGACTTGGCCATCAGCGGCTTCTACAGGGATTCCTCCCCGCACCCAGAGTGGACCCTGTTCATCCCGCGGGGGATATTCAATGATCACAATGGATTTTTCAAATTCCGGTTCAAGTGCCTCGCCCGACTGGTTATCATAGACAACCAGTCGTCCTGACGGGCAGTTTCCTGCCTCTTCTACGGCGATTTCCCGTGCCTCCGGATTGTCAGACTGCCGGATAAGGTTCCATATTCCCCCGGCACGCATACAAAACCGGGCATGTACACACATCCCATCAGCATCCGTCATTGACAGGGTGGGGCCGTCGATTCGCTCGGCCTTTTCCAGGTAGGGAGTATCATCTGCCGTCTCTTTTCCATCGAAGTGAATTTTTGTATGCATCCCGTCACAGAATGGTTTGGTTTTCGATTGACCGCAGCGACAGAGAGCAAATTGCTCTTTTAAGGGATAGGTCATAACCTCATGCCAGGAACTGCAGTAACCTTCCGAATCGTTGCGGATCTCCTTTTTAATAAGGGGAATCCCACCTGAAACAAGGTAAGGCCCGTTATTGCTCACCTTGATCTTCATCCTGTCGCCGGCCGCTGAGGAGTTGTTCTCTTTATTGGATTTCATTGGTCTCGCCTTCTGGGTTGCCTTTGACGTATCATTGCATGCAAGGGATTTTAGTCTTTTCAGCAGTCTGAAGCATATTGTGAATGTTTTGATTGCCAAAATCCCGACTGTTCTGTGGCTTCCCATTTTTTATACCCTGATTTAACGAGAAGCCATGCCGGCAGGTAAAGGAGAATTAGATACAATCGGATACCAGGGATTGAAAAACGCAAGCCCTGTCAGGACGATGAGAGCACTCCCGATTGAGATGAGATACACGAACAGGACCTTTGCGTCATACACCAGTACATTGGGGGTGAGCCCGGTCAGGCGGACGGTAATTGCGACAGCATAACAAGAGACCGAAAGACAGAGAATGAGGGCCGGGACAAGATATGCGAGTCCGCCGAATTGTAAAGCTAACCAGCACGAATCACTGTAGCAGAAGTCAGCTGCATGATGGTAAAACTGCATGTCTTGCTGGTTAGCAGTATGGGCACGCTGATCGGCAGGCTGGTGTAAGACTAAAGGTGACAAAAGCGAGGAGCCATGTGTACATCGTTGAAGCGATAACTCCGGTGAGAATTGCAAACAGCATAAGGACCCCTCCCGGAGGAAGAATCCGTGTAAGCACAAAAAGAAGAAACCATAGTAGTCCCAGCGGGATCAAAAAGGAAAAAATTGTCTGGCCGATAAGGCTCCAACTACAGTAAAAATCAATAAGGTCTTTTGCAGCAAGAGGAGGGTACGGGAAAAATGAAAACCGGTGAACAAGGGGGCGAGGATGTTTCTGAATCGTTTTGTCGTATCGGTATATTCCGAAGTGAAAAGGAGAATGGCAACAGCAAAAGGAATTATAATAACAACACATGTGGCAATCCGGGTGCTCCACGAAACGTCTTAAAGAGCGTAAGTGGAGGGTACATAACGGCGACATTGATACCCATTGCCTGGTAGAGGCCGGCCCAGCCAATAAAGAAGAGAACAAAGATGAACAGGAGCATCTGTTTTGAGCGGGCATAAATCGTAGAAAGAAAAAAAACAAGGGAAAGTCCGGTAAGGAACGAGAAGGTAAGAGTGAGCATCAGCCAAAGAGGGAGCGACAGCGGTACGCCAATAAATGGTGAAGCGATGGCAAAACCTGCCGTGAACGGGAATACCCAGAGAATGAAGTAATACACGGTATCCTTTCCAACAAGGTTCAGAAAAATTGTCCGTTCTGACAGGAGAAGGCTACGGGCCGAATTGCAAGAAGGCTTGCCTGCCCGAACCGGCGGTTCATTGCTTCTATGCCAATAAGCCCAAATGCCCCAACCATAATACCGAGCAGGATGAAGAGCCCATGGATAATAGTTGCGAGATCTCCTGCCGGGAGCACTCTGCGGAACAGGGGGAGGAGAAAAGAACCCGTAAACGCGATGCCAAAGATCATGACGGGGAAGAGGGCAAAGCTCAGGATGCCAAAAATTGTTGAGTGGATCTGTCATTCCTCCTTTGTCATATTTGCAAAAAGGCTAGGCATGGGAACCTTCTGCACAAGGGAGAGGAAGAAATCGTCCAGGTGCTGCAGTTGTGCGGTAAGTTTGCGATTGTGCCGTTATGGAGAAGTTTACCCTTATGCAGGACGGATTCTATCCGGAGCGTTTCTCCTTTTCTTTCATACGATCAGTCAGACTGCCCATAACCGAGAGGATTGCAGGCATCAGGAAAATCGCTCCCATTAGTGAGAACCCGACAGCGATCAGGGTCGTAATGCCGAAGTTGCTGATGATAGGGAAACTTGACAGGCAGAGGGCGGAGAAACCGAAGAAGGTTGCGAGCCCGGATATTGTTATTGCCGTACCGATCTTGTTTACACTTTCCTGGATTGCGGCAATGTGATCATGTAAACGCTCTTGTTCTTCTGCGTAACGCTCCATCACAAGGATAGTATATTCGGCTGCGACGCCAATTGTCATCGATCCAAGTGTTGCCGTAAGCGGGGTATAGGCAATGCCCAGCACAAACATCGCCACCGCGTTCCACCCGACGATGATAATAATCGGGACAAGAGGACTAACAGCGTGGATATGACGGTACACAAGCGCGAGGAATACAAACACGAGTATGAACCCGAGTAAAGTCATCGATTCTTTCGATGATACGAGCCCGTTGATGAGCGCGGTGAAGAGATAAAATGATCCTACCGGTTCAAGAATGATCCCTGTTGGCGGCTGCAGGAATGCAATATCCTTTTCCATCTGGACTTTGAGGTTATTCTGGGCGCTTACTTCCAGTTTGATGGTGTTGAACCGGATAACACCTTCCATCGAACCGCTCAGGTACGATTTTTTAACACTGGCCGGGATCCTTTCTATCACAGCATTGAGCTGGTTCTGGTCTTCCGGTAATACGCCACCATTGTATGCAAGAATATACGTCACAATACTCGTCGCCCGGGTTAGCTCAGTATGGCGCGCGAGCTCATAATCCTGGAATTTTTTTATCCACTGCACGGTATCGAGATCTGTGACCCGGTTTCCCCGTATAATAAAATCAGCGGTGCTTGTCGAACCGAGAATGCCGGTTACTTTATCCATCTGGACTTTTGCAGGCATATCGCCGGGAACAAAGGCATTCTCGCTTGTTTCAATGGGGATGAGGGAATCGATCTGGAACCCGACCAGTGCGATCATCCCGGCAATCAGCAGTATGGGCAGGGGGTTTTTCGCAATTTTTACTGAAATACCGGTCAGGAACTTTCCATATGACCATGAACTCTTTCTTTGTGTGCTCCTGCCAGAAATCTTTGCATTTGTTGAAGGGATGTTTTCGCATGCTCCTTCGCCGACTGCATAACAGAGCTCTGTTTTTTGCGGTTTAGGCGTATAGTTGAGGAGATGGGCACTTGTCGGGATACCGATAAGTGAAACGACATAACAGCTCATAACCCCGATTATCGCAACAAGCCCGAATGAGCGGATCATCGGAACCGTCGAAATAAACATCGCGGCAAATCCCATGCAGGTAGCAAGCATTGCATACATAACAGCAGGGCCGGTACGGGTTATCATTACTGACACGGCTTTATCGAGGGATCCCTTTCGCGCTTCTTCATCCAGCCTTGCATGGAACTGGATACCGTAATCGATCCCTAGACCAATCATGACCGGGAAAGCACCAAGCACCGCCATATTGAGCTGGATACCCGCAAGCCCCATGAAACCCATCGCTGTCGTCAGGCCAATGCCCACAAAGACAACGGGGAGAAACCGGTACCGGGCATAGGCAAACAATATGCCCATGACGATGACCATCAGCACCATTGCACCACCTATGAGCACACCCATAGACGATCCCATCTCGGTCTTCATCTGTTCAGAGAATGCCGCGCTTCCTGAAACAGAGATCTTTACACCGGGAGGTGGTGTGTTATGCGCTATAAGCGATTCTACATTTTTCAGTGTAGTGCTTTGGGCATTAGCAGACAATCCCTGTGAAAGGGTGATTTGCACCAGCGTCAGGACATTTGAAGGTATAGCGGTTGTTTTTACTTCGGGAGGGAGCAGATTAACTATCTGGTCGATATCGGTTTTTGACTGAGGCAAAATGCCCCCGTTTGCTCCTTTCAGGAGGTCTGCGACACTTGCAGACCCTACAACGTTCTCCTGCTGATTGATATCCTGTTCAAGTTTGTCGATATAGCTGATGACCTGAGGGCTGAGGGGATCTTCTGTCTCGACTATAAGAATGAGTGCATTGGATGAGAACGTATCAGCATAGTGATTGTTGAGGATTCCCTCCGGTGAATTCTTATCCAGATAGGTATCGTTGCCGGTCTCCATGGTGATGAGAGTCATGCCATACAGGGCAACGACAAAGATAATCACGATGACAGCAGCAACCCGCCTTGGGTGGTGGTTGATGACCTGTGCAAGCCTTCCAAATATCCGGTCAATCATAAGAAATCATTTCTATCCGATAGCGGGAGCAGAATATGGGTGTCTGAAAAAGGGAAAATCATTCCCGATGCAGCAGGGGCAGTCATGAAGGTACCTGCGCAAATCGTTACAGTCATGAAATGTACCCTCGTTAATGTTTGCTCGTTCTCTTGCGATATATCAGGTAACCAACGAGGATAACTCCTGCAGCAATCACGGTCAGGACAAGTGGGTTACCCAGCGGTGAGGTTTCATTTACGATCACAATCCGGACTTTCATCGGGTCTGAGATCAGCGGATTATCTAGTGCATCACGGTAACTTACTTCGGAATCGAGTGCGTACTCTTTAATCGTCGCAGTCTTGTCTACGGAAATTTCAAAAGCAGCCTCCCCGGTTTGCCCCGGTGCAAGTGTACCGAGAAATGCTGTGTCATCATTGCTTGTGAAGGGATCGACAGCGCTGATGCGCGCCTGCACATTGTATGCTGGCGCACCACCGGTATTGGTGTACTGGACCGTGACCACTTTTTTCTGGCCCGGAGAGACGGTATTTGGCGTGGATCCGATAGCAAAATCAATTTTTTTACCAACGGGAAGACCGATGGTTTCCACAACTGACGTCACCTGGTCCCCTTCATTATTTTCATAATCTACCAGGACATCGAGCGGGTAAGTCTGGTCCTCCGCGTCACTGGAAATAGATACCTTAAATCGGCTGTTGATGACCTGATCAATAAAAAAATCTCCTATGAACATGCTGCTTACTGTCGGCAAGATCGGGCTGTTGTCATTACGAACAATCTTAATTACGGCATTTTTCCCGTTCTCATGACCAATGTTTTTGACCGTGAGATTGATGTAACCTTCAGTACCGGCGTTAAGGTGCTCCCCTTCAGCGGAAAGAACGCTTATTTTCACTTCGGGTTTAATTTTTATAGGAAGACTGAATGTCTCATTGTTCTCACGATAAAAATACTGAATGGCGTCGGTCCCGTACTGGTCAGCTTCATACAGGTACGTGTACTTTAATGTCAACGGAAGGTCGTAGGATCCAGAGGGCGCATTAGGATCGACCTTCATACTGATTACACACGTCGTGGTGCTGCTGCCCTTCAGGTCCCCAAGCATTTGCGGGTCTGATTTGATGGTAACCGGGGCACTTCCCGAATCCAGTGAAACGGTCAGGAATTTTGCTGTATTCGGGAGATCATTTGGTGAAATGATAGAGGACTGGATAAATTCAAATTGATTGACCCCCTTATTCTGAATCACTACATTGAGCTGGACTGCATCGCCCGGCCCTACCTCATTCGTACCGGATATATATGCAGATAATTCCGGGCTCCCCGCCATGTATTTTGTCCCCGCGGCCTGAACCGGAGAAAGAAGAAGGATTGCAATTGCAATGCAAATCAGGCTGTAAAATATCAGCCGGGTATTGCATTGCGGCGAACCATATGTGGTGATCTCTAACCACGAATTCTTACGATATCCCTTTTCCTGAATACTCATGAATATCCTCTTGATAAATACTGGTTTATAGATTCTTAAATCAAAAGTATATAATAATATTTGATATTGGTTATACATATCTATAATAAATAAAAAATCTCCGGATCATAAAACAGTTGTAACCTGATTTCCAGATTAATTCCTGAGCGCAGAAATCCTGTCCAGAAGACATTTTTCGCTCTCTGTCGAATCGGTGATGTCAGTCATGGTAATATACGTAGTCACCGTGTTGTTAAAATCTGCTGAAGTGACCCTGCCGAGGATGGACCGACGGCTCCCATCTTTACGTTTGATCAGAATGATCACCTCGCCAGGCTTTTCTGACCCGGGCCGGGAATTATTGATAATCTCTTCGATCTTATCGCGATCTTTCTGGGAAACCAGGTCAGCGGATTTTAATGTTGTAAGTTCGTTGTCTGAATATCCGGTAATATCTGCAATTCGATGGTTGGCAAAAACAACATTGCCGTTTTCTACGATAATTATCCCATCATGTATGTTCTCGGCCATCATGCGGAATCTCTGTTCGCTCAGCCTGACTGCTGCTTCCTTTGCTTTGAGTTCAGTTATATCGGTAAGAATGATAAAGGTATAACGGATATCTGTATGCTGCACGGCAGTTATCCGGGCTGACACAAACCGGGTCTGCCCGTCTTTCCGGAGGATCCACACCTGGAGTTCACTAAGGCCCGCTTTACTCTCTTCCATCATCCGAATCCTGCGGGTTGCCTCTTTTCGATCTTCATGGAAAACAATTGTCAGTGGATCCATCTTATCCAGTTCTTCAAAACAATAACCAGTAATCTCCGATAAACGTCTGTTCACAAAAACGAGTTTTTTGTTTTCCATAATAATGACCCCGTCTTCGATATTCTCAGCCATCATCCGGAAACGCTCCTCTCTTTCCCTTATTTCCCGCTCTGCAAGAACGTATTCCGTTATATCTTCAAGGATAATCGTGAAGCCTTTTCTGCCATCTTCAAAAACAGTCGGTACAGATTTCTGTTTGAAGATCCGTGATCTTTTGTCATTAATCTGGAATGTGATAGTGTTTACTTTTTCTTCTAATTCAAGGGTAAGATTTTCGAGCAATTCATGAATATCAATTCCCGGGGGGTTAAGATAAGAAATATTTTTCCCGACTGAATCCCGGCGGGAGAGATTGAGAAGTGTTAAAAAATTATCATTCACATCGATGATGCGGGACTCATTGTCAAGAACCATGATGAGTTCCTTTGAATAACTGAGCATTGCAGAAAGGGGAACCCTCTGGGAAAGGGTGAATACCTTTGCCATACCGTAGGATCGCATCTCCACTATCCCAGAAATGAGGAGGATATCCAGATATCTTCCGATAGTATTCTTGTTTTTTTCGAGTGCTTTGGAGATATCCGTAACACTCATTCCCTCCGGATTCTTCTTAAGAAGATCTTTTATCAGGGAAATTTCATGCTGGTAATCCTGCATCATAAGAATAATAAATTGGTTCGTTTATCATGAATGGTAAGATATTGGCGATATTAATAATCTATGTGTATAGTTAATACAACAAAATTATTTATAAATGTTTATTATTGCAAGTCTGATACCCCAAGAGACCTCTTGCATTACTCTTTTTACCTTAAATGTTGACTAATCTCTCAGTAATTTGATTTCCTGGGACGATTACTCTTTGAGGGGAAAATGCTCTCCCTTTCAAAACGAGGCGCAGTCAGGTACTCCTTTTCATTTTAAAAACCAGGATTTTATAATGGGATTCATCCATTTCCTGCGGTTTAAACCATAATTTTTATTGAATGGATAATGCTTGCTTAGATTATCCAGGAGACTCGCCGAGCTGACTTCTTCAAATTGGAATAATTCCCATAAGGAACCGTTGAAGCAATCGAAGAAAGCCCAGAACCGGTAATGCGAAGTCATCCCAAGACCAGGGGTTGGTCGAGGAATAGAAACGCAAATCTTCTCGCTGATTTTTTTACCGGTTTTTTAACTATTGAATCTATCTGATCCATGAATTTATCTCATACTTAATTCCGGAATATTTTTACCTCAATTCTCTTTCTTTAATCCGGGTAATATTGGATGTTAAAATTGTATTGTACTCTTGAAATTGGATTGAAAAACTGAACTTTCTCAAAAATACAACAATAGCAACTTTTCAACAGAAACAGTTTGCAAGAAAAATCTGGAATGAGTTATATTAAGCACCCTCCTTCCCTGCTCCGGGGATTGAGGGAGAATATCTGCTGCGAAATGCAAGGGTTCAATTTAAGGGTTCATGCTGAAACAGGAATATGATCCACAAATCTGTGTCAAATGAACCATCATTACCGGTTCTCTCCAAACTACACGGGAGGTAAATTGTGCAGCCGAAGAGCTTTTAATACCGGGCAGGATATTTTTACATATCGTAACAATTCAGTTCCTCTTTTATGATCTTATAAAATTTATCTCTTGCATAACGTTCTAGCCAGGGGCGATGTCCGCATTTTTTTAAAAGGATAAATTTAAATTTTTTTATAACAGATAACAGGGGAATTCTTACCCCGTCGGCAGGATGTGGATCATAGTCCCCATGAATTGCTACTACAGGACAGGTGATGTATTTTCCGAGCGCAACGAGATCTCCGCTCCTTCTCAGTTCCTGTACCTCTTTCCAGACCTTCTCATAAATATCATAACGATATTCAACCTGGGGATACTCACATGAGAGGGGATCAAAAGAGTCTGCTTTATTGATAATTTTCCCGAATTCTCCAAAAATTTCGTTCTTGTTACCTGACCTTGGATCATCAAGTCTGGCCACGAGTTTTTTTATTGCTGTTTTGTCTTTATGCGAAAGGCGGTTTAATCGTGTATTCATAATACCCAGAGCATACGTATAATCAAACACACCGCTGCTCACGAGAATAAGTTTTTTTACCAATGCGGGATTTTTTGCGGTAAAGATAAAACTTAGCTGTGCCCCCCACGAGTGCCCAATCAGGATAACCGGCAGATCTCCCTGGTCAACCAGCACCTCTCTCAATTCTGTTATTTGTCCATTGACTGTTTGTTCGGTCTGCAAGGGTTCGAGAACCCCCTGTGACTGTGATATCTCAAACGCTACTGCTGCCATTTCTCCACCTGCCCCCGGCCCCCCGTGAATAACCGCAACGGTAAACGGGGACTTCCCGTAGGTTCTGAGATTTTTCATGAGTCCTCTCACCCGCTTTTATTGTTTCTTCGTGACTCTGATTTTGCAGTTTCTCCTTAAGCCTTATAGAATTTTGGTGCTTATCAAATACCCGGGAAAAGAAAAAAGATGCTGTAACTCTTTAGGAAAATCAAAATGCCCGGTTCTGTAATTATTCCTGGTTTCTATGCAATTCTTAATGGAATTGTTTTTTTCCTCTATGCTGGCGATAAAAGGGCCGCACAGAAAAACACGGAGAGAATTCGGGAAGATCACCTCCTTTTTTTTACCCTCATCGGACCTTTTGGAGCCTATATCGCGATGAAAGTGTTCCGGCACAAGACCCGAAAATTGAAATTTTATCTGGTACCGGTATGTGCAGTTCTTCACATTGGTCTGCTTGTATGGTTAGCTATTTGGTACGCGAAATGAAGTCAGCGATCCTCTCCCCCGGGAAAAGTGGCGGTAACGAAGCAGGAGAATACGAATCCTGCTTCTATAATAACGGGTTTTTCCATACACTCTTTTTATGCGAACTAACAGGAATCACTATTTTCTCGATCTGGCAACACGATGTGCGCACCAGGGCACCTGTCTGCGGCGTAATTTCGGAGCGATCATAGTTGACGAATATAATACGATCGTTTCAACCGGATACACCGGTGCCCCACGCAAACAGATGGATTGCACGGAACTCAATACCTGCTGGCGAAAGGATCATAATATTCCTTCCGGATCCCATTATGAGCGGTGCCGGAGTGTTCATGCTGAGATGAATGCACTTCTCCAGGCAGGTAAAAATGCCCGGGGATGTACTCTTTATCTCGCAGGTTTTGAAGTGGAAACAGATGAGCTGACACAGATCTGGCCCTGTTTCCTCTGCTCAAAAATGATAGTGAATAGTGGTGTTACCAATGTCATTCTGCGGATTTCGAAGGACAACTATAAGGAAATGGATCCGATGGTCCTGTACCAGATGCGAAGCCGGGAAGCTTTAGGAGATAAGGAGAAGCGATGATAAATACCATCTGTTGGTATTTTATCAATAATCATTGTTCAGTGCCGGCAGAACAGACGAAATCTGGCTTTAATTACCTCTTTCATATTTTTTTTGTTTTTGTGAAAATATTCTGACCTTCCCGTTGATCGGGAATAACCATAAAAGAATCAATAAAGAAGAGCCTTTAAAAATGAAAATGAAAAAATTAATAAATTTATAAAATTAGAACCGGGGTTTCCGGTGTTTCGGCAGGCAATCCCTGCAATATACTGGCCTGCCTTCGGTCGGCTTGAATGGAACTTCGCATTCCTTACCGCAGTCTGAACAGGTTACTTTCGTCATTTCTCGTGGACCGGAGTCCCTTGGGCCGCCAAAGTTTCTGGAGCCGCCAAAATTGTTTGATCCAAACATAGTATTACTCATACAGTATAAAACTGTGATACCTTATACGCTGCCTCAGCATAAGAACTTCTCTATCATAACAGGAAGAGATCCTACGGATTATTAGGTGGTAATACCGGGTCAAAAACATCTGCCGACACTATTTTTGCGGTTCTTTATCAGTGTAAGCTAAATGATAAATAATTATTTTCCAGCAATTACGGAACAACAGAGGAGTAAATTTTTCATTCATTTTTTTGGACCATAGTTGACTGAATTGAATGCTTCACCGGCTCTCGGTCCATATACCCAAAAAATTAAAGAATTGACTTTTATAAAACTCCGCGCGGTAATAAATGGAATTTTCTCCGCCGTGCACCACTTGTAATGGACCCTTCTCCTGACTCGTACTGAATGGATCATCAGCTCCACTGATCCAACATACACAGTTTCATTCCCCGAAAATCAACCATCCCCAGAACATCGGATTTCCAAAGATCCGCCGCTTTTACAAAGAACAGTGTTTGCTGCCCGGGTGAGGCAGTCCTTTACTTACTTAAAAGAACCAAACACTAAGAATTACAACGGAGTGGGGAAACAAATGGGTCAGGAATCGAATCCCTGCGCTGGAAACCATTTAAACTGAAATCCCTTTGTTCCAATTTATTTTCAGGCAGCCTTTATTTCATTATAAACGCCTACCAGTGAGAGACTGATCAGGTTCATCGTTGTGGCAGAATACCACAAGTAGGATTCAAAGAGCGTGAGCCTCGTGATCCATCCTGTCCAGAGCATTACACAGATGATACAAAATGCAATGAGCGTATCGAGAGCGAGGAATATCATTGGTTTATGGAAGTACCGCCCTGCTTGGGCGATGGTACAGTATTCGAATGGTGCAGGACGGTGGAGGAGATCAAGTACAGATTGTCCTGCATTCATCAGCAAATCCGCAGTCGCCCAAAGGACCACCAGCCACCCGAAAGCAATAAGAAAAATATTATTCCCTGCACTCGTCAGGATAACGGTCAGGCCAAAAAGCAGTTTAAAAATACAAAAAGGGATGCCAATAGTTAAACTTAAGAAAAATGGACGCCGGAAAACTCTCTGGATGGCATCGCTTTCTTTTTCGCATTCACATTTTTTGTTATGACTGGTGTCAGATAACATGATATTTTAAGGATGACCCGTCGTCCTCAATAAGGAATATAGATCTGTCAGGGTATTAAGGACACACGATCTCCCGTCAGCCAAGAAAAAAACATCCGGCGAAAAAATCAATTACATTGAGGTATAAAATATTAAAGAAATTTTACTAAAAAGGTGAACATAATGGGAATTTTTGACAAACTTACCGGAAAACCAGCAACGCTCACTCCGAAGTCAGCCCTAGTGCTCTCTGCCATTACGGTAATCGCGGCAGACGGCGTGATTGATGAAGCAGAACTCAATGACCTTGCCAAGATTGTCCGGGGCGACCGGAAATCCATTGACATCGCGATGCAGGTCATGAAAGCAAACCCCTTTCCCGGTGTAATCGAACTGGTGGCAAACGTCCTTGATGAGAAGCAGAAGATTGCCACTCTCGCTATCCTGTGCGATCTTGCTATGTCTGATGGTGTACTTGCAGGTGAAGAAAAGAGGATCCTGCAAATGTACATGGACAAGTTTGGTATCTCTGAGGCAAAACTTAAACCGATAATTGATGCAATTGCAATCAAAAACGATTTCTCAATCTTTGCATAATTTTGCTTTGTAGAAATCCTGTTTTAAGGAGCAATATCACCGAAGACTCGGCCGATTGTTTTTTTCATCTGGGGCTATTTTTACCGTCAAAATACTCCTGTGAAAATTCTGGTACACCGGAGCCTGCTACGAGCCTGGTTGTACATCATTTTCCCCACCCCACGAATTTTAGAGGTCATAATTCAAAAAAATGCGGAACAGGGCCGGAATTATTCAACGATTTCTGACGGGAACGGATGAGGGCGATTATAGCAATGTTACGAAGACCGAAAGCAGGATGGGATGTGGTTTGGGACGCGGCGGGCACCAGCTACGGAAAATTCCAGCATCCTCCCCCGGGGCGTCAGGGGTAAAGAGGAATTCTACAGAGCACATAATTTTTCTTTTTTATTTTGGGAATTTCTCAAAGAAAAAACATCAACGAGAGTTCGGGTGTCGTTTTCCCAGGACCAAAACTCGCCAACACCTTGTCCGTCAGGGGATTGGGGGACCCTGATCACCCTTTATTTTCCAGGTCGAAATCAGGAAAGATTTTCGAGAGTTTTTGAAAAATTCAAAAGTCTTTATTTTTCCACCTTGTTGCAATCGGTCATAAAATGAGAAAATCTTTAATAAAAAAAAGGGTAATGTCCCAGTGCAGCGACTAAAAAATTCTCATTTTTATTGAATAATACTCGCTTCATCAACGCTCCCGGGGACTCGCCATGGGCTCGTTCCTGTCGCTTCTGACGTCTCAAATTGCGAGAATCACTCATGAGGAAATGGGAAGCAATCGACGAAATCAACGGACCGGTACAATGGAGTGTCGTGTGTGCTGGACGTGTTAAAGGAAAGGACAGGTCCTGCCGCCTCTTTGATTAGTGACCGGTTTTTTACCTTTTGATTCAGCAGATACCAAAAATTTTTCATTCTTAATCCGGAAATTTTTTTTCGCAAATTCTCCCTTAGGAATGTTGAACGATTCTGATTGTTAAAAAGGTAGTATAATATATATCAGATCGACGAAGAGGAGTGGTGAGACTGCCCATGAGAATAGCGCGAGATTGAACTAAAAATGAAAAAAAAAGACTTTAGAAAATTATTGGAACTGTCATAATACCAAAACCACAGGACGCTAAAATGCTGAACTCTTTTCTCTTCTTATTTCTTTGACTGATCGAATTCTTTTTGAATTCCTGTAGGGTGAGACTTGACATTACCCCGGCTGCTCTTATAATATTTCCGGTCTTTTATGGTCTGGGTTTCATCATCCGCCCCTGCTCCGGACCGCTTGGCAGTACCGGGTTTTATTGCAAGGAAACAGTCTACAGGGTCCTTCCCTCCGTCACAGGATTTATTTTTATAGTCTTTGCAATCATTGCAGGTGGGCACATGGGAGACCAACGCCCGGGGAAAGTGTTCAGTCCACAGGCTGGCATCAATTTTGCCTTCGCTCTGGAATTTTCGTACGTGTCGTGCGGTATATTTCATGGCTAATAGTTAACAAGGGTATATTTTATCAGTATGCAATGGGGAATGACAAAAACGGCGCATACCCTGAACATGATATAACTTATCGTATGTTTTATCGTATGTCCTAACATTACGATTCAATCAATACATCCTGTTTATGCAGCTCCATTTTTATGGCCATCCTTTTTGCGTTGATCTACAATTCCTTCAATGATTGCAATAAAATATGGGCGGGGATCATATGTGGATTGCCCTGGGACCCGTCGGACTTGGTTCCGGAGTTCTTCCAATAAACGTTGTAGTGATGGAGGGAATCGCGGTCAGGGCTAAAACCCTCGTCGTTGACTCGAGCCGCAGAGGGGAATGGGTGAAGCAATCGCTTGATTACTTACCAAACGCCCCGGTAAACCTGATTATCACTTCCGGCAACCGACTAGTGATTTACGACTGTTATGGAGAAGGTCCTGGTTGCAGTGCCCGAAAAGACCGGGAAATCTACTGGCCACACGTCGTTATAATCCGTGGTAACAAGAGTGTAATATCTGGTGTTTGAGAGCTCATAAGAGGATGGTGCGACCAACTATTACTGATAGCAGATGATCCGATGGTGCAAGGCTCATCTGACGAGTCCGCTTGATGCCGCTCTGGAAGCGAACGACAACCGGGGGGCTGGTCTACGGGCTTTCCCGTCATGGTCCGGGAGAACCGGATGCAATAATGAGTATTTGTCATCCCGGTGATAGTTATCAAAAAAGCCTTCTCTCGTTAACGCATTGTTTGAAGGCTCATCCGCGGTATAAACGAGACAGATAGTCATAACGAAGCAGGCTAACAACGAGGAACATGAAAGCTGGGTGCTTCTGAACCATTATTCTTACCTGTATCCTCAACAACAGGCGAAAAGATTTTTATTTCTTTTCTATCCCGGTGCACACAAAGTCGATGAAACCACTAAAGGGATCCGTCTTTAACAGGCGGACACGGACCTTCTGCCCAACCATGAGTCCGCGTTCACCCTGCATAACCCTGCCTTCAGCCGGAGGGGAAATAAGCCTGACATAGGTCCCTTTTTCAGAGGCACCCGTGACCAGTGCATCGAAGGATTCACCGATCCTATTCTGAAGAAGCACCGCGGCAGCGGCCTTCCGCATAAAGCGCTCCACTTTTTTGGAACCTTTTTCCCGACTTGAAAGCCATGCCGACTGGTCGGTGAGTTCTTCATCAGTGTAGGGACTTTTTACCTTGTCAAGAACCGACTTTAAGAGCCGCTGGTTGATAAGATCAACGTAACGCCTGTTCGGGGCAGTAGCGTGCGTATAATCGGTAACCGCTAGACTGAAATGGCCGAATGGTTCGTTACCCGGCCTAAGCATCATATACTCGCCAGGCCCAAGGAGTTTAATTACTGTCAGGGACAGATCAGGGAAACGTTCGGGATCAGCTGCTTTTTGCCTGATAAGAAATTTCGCGAGCGCTTTTGCATCAGGTTCAGCAGGCAGATTTTCATGATAATTCGCGGCGACTTGTACAATCCCTTCCCAGTTTTTAGGAACACGAACAACCCGCTGAATCATGGGTATACCGGCATTGCCAAGGCAGTTGACCATGGTCCCGTTCGCTGCGACCATGAATTCCTCTATAAGACAACGTGCCATGTTCTGTCTCTGGATGATGAGGTCCTTGACGGTGCCCCCTTCCATCACCGCTTCGGCTTCGATGGTATTTAATTCAAGTGCACCCTGCGTACGTCGATTTTTTTTGAGGCGTTGGATTGCTTCAGTCTGCAGACGAATCTGTTCTTCGAGTCCCGGAACTTCCCTGACAGTCTGTGGTATGGGTGAATTGCCTTCCAGCCAGTTTCCAACTTCCTCATAAACCAGTTTTGCCTTATTGGATACAAGTGCCCGGTAGATATCTCCCGGGTGAAAACGTCCATCCTGGAGAACCGTGTATTCAATGACTGTTGCCTGATGATCATTGCCCGGGAGGAGTGATGTAATGCCTTTGGAAAGCTTGTCCGGCAGCATGGGAAATGTCTCAATGCCCGTATAGACCGACGTTCCATTATGGGCTGCATACTGATCTGTATGAGATTGTTTCGGGACGTAGGCATCAACGTCAGCGATTGCGATCTTTACTTCTATCTCCCCGTTCTGGCCCCGTTCACAGAACTCCAACTGGTCGAGGTCCATTGAGTCGTAATTATCAATTGAAGACCAGAGGAGCATACGCAGATCTTTGGTGCCCTGCAGGAGTCCGGGAAGCGGTTTTGCATGTATGGAATTGACTTCCTTGATTACAGAATCAGGAAATACGGGTTCAAAACCATATTTCCTCATTGCATTCACTGCAATGGCTTTCAGGTCAATGGACCGTTGGTTTTTCATAATTTGAGAGAGATTCGTTTTTCCTTTTTAAATATCTCTTGATATTTTTCCTTACGATTTTTCTGCATCCCGAGTGGAAAAAAAGATTTAAAGAATGTTACATTTCTCTCATATCATGGAGTTGGTTCGCATAATGGCGCAGAAACCGCAAACAGAGTACCTTAAACAAATAACAGTTGGTATATGGACAAGAATGCCCTTAATCATGCTTTCAGTGGACCATATGCGGATTAAGAAATACATCTCTTAAACATAAACCTACCGGGAGTTTATTCACATCATATTTTGATCCTTTATTCCTCTATTCGCGTATCGGGCAGATTTTTGGTAAACCTGATCCTGCGAGGTCCCCTTTTTCTACGAGGATAGTTGCTATACCAGAATGACAAAAATAATAGTATCACCTGTTTAAAATCTAAAAAAGAAAATTCGAAAAAGGTTTGATCGGGTCAAGAATTAATCCGGAATTTACCNNGTTTTTTAAATTTTTTTTCATCTGTACCAGTAAAAATGATTATCCTCTTATACCATTTCCTCCTCGGGAAAGGACTTTTTATAGAGTGATATCTAATAGAGATGTTTTCTTCAAAAGTATGACACTTTTTCGGCTCGTATATGGTATATGCGCGCGAATTTATGGCATTATTTATGCAGAAGGAATATTTAATGTTAATTCAGGCCCGGAATGAATTTCACGCAGTAATACTATCTATTTCCAGTGGAAAAAAAGGGGTTACCTTTAACCAGAATATTTGAATTTTTCGTCAAATTATGTCCAACAAGGCGTAACCGTGACAAAAATTGAAGGTATGGTCTGGAGCAGCGGGTAGGAAATTGGTTTTTGTTACTTACCGGGACCATAAAACTCGAAAATGTTCGAAGTTCCTCTTCATACCTCGCGGAGCACGGCAGGAAATGGACCTTTGTAAATATGTATTGCTGCTGCGGGTAGGGAGAGATAATGATAGAAAGATAACATTCCAAATCGAAATGAGTAATAAAAAATCTCTTCCCGGTCATGACATTACACAAAAATTTCGCTTTGCGAGCCCGCCCCTTTCTAAAATGGGCCGGGGGTAAAACGCAGTTACTCGAACAGTTCAGGTTGCGCCTTCCTCTGGAACTGAAAAACGGTGAGATCAATACATATATCGAACCCTTTATTGGGGGAGGTGCGATGTTTTTCTCGATAAACCATGAATTTCCCCTAACCCACAGTTACCTGATGGATAAGAATGAAGAACTGATCCTGTCGTACCGGGTGATAAAAAAATCAATGAGAAAACTGATCGATGCGTTGGAATCCCTCGAATCAGAGTATATATCGAGTGATCCTGAAGGCAGGCAACGACTGTACTATAAGGTCAGGCAGGTCTTCAATCAGGAAAAACCACGATTTAATTTTCACCAATATAACCCTGACTGGATTCAGCGTACGGCCCGGATTATTTTTCTCAATCATACCTGTTATAATGGGCTGTTCAGGGAAAACAGAAACGGTGAATTCAATGTTCCCTTCGGGAAATATGAAAATCCTCAGATCCTTGATAAGGAAAATCTGAAAAAAGTTGCCCTTTTACTGAAAAGGGCGACGATCATTTCAGGAGATTTCACCGGATGTAAGCAATATGTGGATAATAAGACCTTTGTATATATCGATCCTCCATACCGTCCGCTCAATCGTACTTCCTCATTCACGTCCTACTCAAAAGAGGGTTTTTCTGATGAGGATCAGTGCAGGTTGGCTGGTTTTATTAAAGAACTGGATAAAAAAGGCGCAAAAATTATGCTTAGCAATTCCGATCCCATGAATGAAAAACCATGTGATTCGTTTTTTGACGATCTCTATGCTGATTTCACAATAGAACGTGTTCCGGCAATTCGCAGTATCAACTGCAAAGGTTTTCGTCGAGGAAAAATCAATGAATTGATTATTACAAATTACTAACTGAGGAAAAATCGTGATATCTTTTTTCATGCGTTTCCCGCCAGCTGCCGATAAATTTCTTGCCAGGTATTGATTTCGGTTTCCGTGCTATCAAACTTAATGAGCGCTACAGAGTAAAGGAGCCTCAGAGAAAGGTTATGTTTTTGTGCAAAATACTTGAGGCTGTTAGTTGAATCCTCGCTTACCCGATCACCAGAGATTCAAGATCTGTAAATTTCTCAAGTGGGCGTTGAACTGCATTGCCTCAATAGCGCAACCCGGCGGATTGTCTCGGGAGTAAAAATGCAAAACAATCCATTTTCCCTAAACACTTTCCCGGCAGGGACCGGACCTTCTGCATCAAAAAGACAAAAAAGACGTGCTTTTTTTTCCGATAATTGGCTCTTGACAAGCATGGTCATGCTGATCAGGAACGTGATCGCCCATGATGTTAAAATCCTGCCGCTGGGGTCATAATTTCACCTGCAACAAACACTTTCACCCAGCGCTAAACCTTTCTTAATCATATTGAGGCCTTCTTTTTTGATTATGATATCTCAAAACGAAGGTGTCCGGTGCCAGATGAACGATGATAACCCGGGGACATTTCAGATACGGCAGAAGATCAGCGAAGTTTTTGGAGGAGAATGCACGATGAACGATGATCTACTGTTAAAACGTTACAGGATGACAAGTGACGGGGATTTGATCGTAATTGTGAGATAACCATCTCTTTTTTTATCCGAAATTCACGGTTAATAACGCTCTTTCTCCAGGTCAGATCCATTGCGAATCTCCGATCAGGAGAATTGGGTATTGAACGGAGATGGTCGACCACCCAAATGTTAACAAAATCTCCCGGCATACGTTCTCCTGTTCTAAAATGGCAAAAAAACGCTCCCCGTTCCTGATATCAGTCCCCCACGGCGGAATAGAAGTACCGGCTATCGTTCTTCCGCTTCTATTGCTCAAAGATGAAGAACTCCGGTATTATTGCGATCCCTGTACCAGGGTTTTATTTGGATTTGAAGACCGTGTGGCAGCCTATATTGATACATCTATCTCACGGATGGTTGTCGA
>PMDE01000134.1:24802-31551 GCA_003154335.1 Methanoregula sp.
CTTATCGATCAACACGATGTAAGAATTGCATTTGACTGCCATTCCATGCTTCCATATGGTTCAGTAACTCAGAAAGATGCTGGAAAATTACGCCCCTTGATCTGCCTGGGTAACAACGGTGATCGGCAGGGCCGGGCAAGGAAAGGGAGTATCGCAACATGTTCAGAAGAATGGATTACGGCTCTNNGCACATTACTGGCATAAGGGTGTCCCTTGGATCCAGATTGAAATTAACCGTTCTCTCTATGAACCAGAAAGAACAGCGATACAGAACAAGAATGAGATACATGTAGGCGTTACTCTGCTAAGAGAAAAAATCTGGAAAGTTTTTACTGTTTTCTGGAATCGCATCCGTTAAAGTGAAAGGATGCGTTCTATGGGCTTCTCCAGTAAAAGACCCTGTTGGGCGGCAAAAAAATTACCCGACGTTTCTTTTGGTTCGATTTCAGTCGGTTTCTGTGATTTTGAAAATTTCCTGCCTCTTTACCTATGAACAAAAATGACAAAAAAAATTCAACTGAGTTTAAATTTTTTTTTCCTGATCCGGTGGGACTTGAGTGAACCATCACAAAATACCATGATGGTAATTTCGTCACCCTGATTATACCGTTTTAATTGATTATCGTATACTTTTTGAACGTGGCGGAGTCCCTGGACTGAGAAATAATCCTGCATGAATTCAAGAAACCGGATTTCCTGTGTGAGGAACGCATTTTCATATTCCTTTGTTTCCCGCGCGAGATCGAGGATCACGTCATAAGGGATTTCAGTATCATACTCCCCGTGCTGATCAAGCCCGGAAAACTGTCGCCAGTCGATAATACCTTGTTTGTCCGGTTCGCGATGGAGCATGTATGGGTAAATACGACAGATTGCAAACCGGCGGTTATAGATGCGGCACCTTCCTTTTTCCAAAAACCAGCAGGATCCGGCAGAATCTTCCTGCGTCCGTAATGAGTATCCCGACACGTAGAAAATGCCGTTTTTATCGCAGAACTCCGGATCTGGGGCAGGCTCGAGAGCTGATGGATCGACTGCTTTCAACGAGGATACATCGCGATCAAGCAGGAATACATGTCCGTTGAATACCCGGGTGCAGCACTTTGCACACGACGTGCACTTGAATCCCACATCCTTAATCACTTCAGCCAGGCGTTCCACAGGATACTCAAGAAGCCTGTTGCGTTCCTGCGTCAGCGCCACGATTCGTAAAGGAATAGAAGTCAGGGAAAAAGGAATCTCCTCCAGGTTATCGGTAACTGTGATGGCACAGTTTATTGTTTTTNNTTAAACAATACATGGACAGAATTGTTTCATGGGTCCAAACTAATCCTAAGAAAATCTGGCAGGATTCTGTCCTTTTTATTTTCTCATATTTCATTGAAATCTTGCCCGGCGTTTTTGGATTCTCTTGTATCATTTTCAGATGTGCAAGCGACGAACAATATTAAAAGAAAGGACGCTAGGAGGTTGATTATTTTTTAGTCAATGACAGGACAAAATAGAATACTGAACACAGACGTTGAGTCTTAAAAAAAGGAATAGCTAGTTGTATGTCCTGAACGGGACATACGAGTCGTAGATCTTCACTTTATCTCCCTGAGGTGTTGTCGCCCAGACTTCTGCCCGGTCCCGGTATCCGGGTGCGGTTGTGCTGGTCAACGATACTGATTTTCCTTTTGTAAGTGGCTTTGCAATGATACCATTTTCCACTACTCCGTCTGACCGGGTTACCGTGACATCAATCTGCTGGATAAAGTTAAGCCCTTTACCCCCCTGGCAGCTGACTGTTATCTGCGGATTGATTGATTCACCATTACTGGAAACCTGGACTTCGATGTTCCAGTTTTCAGGCAGCGTCTGGGTGGGTCCCGGTGTCAGTGATTCGGATGTCGGGGTTGGCATGGGTGTTGAACCAGCAGTCGTCGCCGTCGGGGATGGTGTTGTCGTTCCAACCGGCGCGGGTTGGGTGCATCCGGCTGCCAGTACGAGCAGCATGAAGAACACAAGTGCCGTAGTCACAATCACGATCTTTTTCATATGGGAGTGTTGCCCGGGAGGGTATTTGAGGATTGTGCCCTTGAGGGTTTCTTGATTCTATTCTCTGCATGATCTTGTCAATAACAATGGCGATGCACCCTCCGCGATTTCATGATTAATTATAGCCTGAAATTCAAAAACAAAAAGGGTATAATACCGTTTTTAACCTCCCAGAATTGTTCCGTAATCCCAGAGAAAATTGATGTAAAAAGTATTCCCGGATTAAGCATGAAAAAAGTTTTGGTAACTGGTGAATCAAAATCTTGAAGCGTTCAAAAATCCGGATGAGGCAGCGCCTCCCCTTTCTCTTGACCCTTTGGACACGGGGACGACTCTGTATTACCTGTCAGGCCAATTTTTTTGTTCGCTTAAGAGTTTTTTGTGAGTGATTATCGATTTTGGGACTATCCAGTGGCGAGGTTAAAGAGCGTTTCGGGTGGGCAGGAATCATTCAAAAAAATAAGAATTTGTTATTCACTGGAATATGACTCTACTCCACAAAAAATAACCAGATCTCGGAAAAGCACGATTATACCCGCTTCCCGGATGCAGGTTCAATTCCGGTGGGTTGGTTCCGGATCGTTCTGTCTTTCATAATGGTATAAACCTCAGTTGCATGTTCGCGGGGCACCTCGACAAAAGAATATGAATCAAGGATCCGTATTGCGCCGATTGCTTTTCCTGGAATCCCAGTTTCACCGGCTATTGCTCCAACAATGTCCTTTGGAGCGACCTTATGGATCCTGCCCACGGAAAGAAAAAACCTTACCATGCCGGTTTCAGCACCCGTATCCGCGAAATCCATCTCTTCGCGCTTTTCAGGGACGTCGTCACTGCGTTCCTCCATCTGCATCTTAAGAAGAGCTGCAGCGATATCAATTGTACTGAGGTCACCTTCACTCTCCTGCTCAATGATACGAACATAAGACTCCATGCCACCAGCTTTTATAGTCTCATGGATCTTTTCCAGCATCGTACGAGAACGTGTCTCGGCCACATCCCCTTGCGTAGGAACTGGCATTCGGGGAATCTGGATTTTAGCGTAATGCTGGATTTCCCGGAGTTTGGTGAAATCCCTTGGTCCGACAAACGTCACAGCCTTGCCGCTCTTACCTGCCCTGCCGGTCCTTCCTATCCGGTGTACATAGTATTCAACGTCCTGAGGAACGTCGAAATTGATGATCATATCGACATCCTCCACATCTATTCCGCGTGCTGCGACATCGGTTGCGATCAGGATTTCGATAGAGCCTTTCCGGAATCCATTCATCACCCGGTCACGCTGGGATTGTTTCATGTCGCCATGGAGTTCTTCAGCCCGGTATCCGCGGGCCTTAACCTTCCCTGCCAGTTCCTCTGCCCTGCGTTTGGTATTACAAAAAATAATTGAAAGGTGAGGATCAGCGATATCGATCAAGCGACAAAGCACGTCAAGTTTTTCGCGTTCCTTAACTTCAATATACGATTGTTCTATCTGCGGAACGATCAGATCAGCATACTCGACCCTTACAAACTCTGGTTTGTTCTGGAACCGTTTGGAAATATCAATAATCGGCTGCGGGAGTGTGGCAGAGAAAAGGAGAGTCTGGCGTTTCTGGGGGATTTTCTTCAGGATAAGTTCGATATCATCCCGGAATCCCATGTCAAGCATCTGGTCGGCTTCATCCAGAACAACGGTTGAAACTTCGTCGAGCGAAAGTGTTCTGCGCCGGAGGTGGTCCATCACCCGGCCAGGGGTTCCAATAACGATATTGACGCCGGAATGGAGAGCTCGAAGCTGGCGGTCTATCGGTTGCCCCCCATATACAGGAAGGACCGAGATACGGGGAAGATGGGCAAGAAGTTCAGAGAACTCCTCTGCGATCTGGATTGCAAGCTCGCGTGTCGGGCAAAGAACAATTGCCTGGACAGTTCGGTGGGAAGCATCGACCTTCTCAATTATGGGAATGCCAAATGCCGCTGTTTTGCCAGTACCGGTTTGTGCCTGTGCGGTCACGTCACGTCCGGCCTGGATGAGGGGAATGGCGAGTGCCTGTATCGGTGTGGGCTCTTCAAACCCCATATCTTCTATTGCTTTACCGACTTCACGTGAAAGGTGAAAATCGGAAAATTGTACACGTGTATTCATATCGCAACACCATTTAGTTTGAGGGGTCATAAGATGGTGCTCTGAGACCATTATTTTTTACCAGGTCACAGCACTCTTTCGATTTTTTTATCTGGCACAAAGAGAATGGGTTAGTGAAGGTGCAAGAAATGAAAGTTGTTGCATTTAATGGAAGTGCGCGCAAAGACGGAAACACATCTATCCTTGTTAACACGGTGTTTAATGAGCTGAAAAAAGAGGGCATAACGACTGAGCTTGTGTCTCTGGCAGGAAAGAAGATCCATGGATGTACTGCCTGTGGAAAGTGCTTTGAGAACCAGGATAAGCGATGCGCGGTCAAAGGGGATGTCGTTAATGACTGTATTGAAAAGATGATCGAAGCTGATGGTATCATCCTAGCTTCGCCCACTTATTTTGCGGATATCTCACCAGAAATGAAAGCCCTGATCGACAGGTCAGGATTTGTGGCAAAAGCAAACCAGGATATGTTCAGACGAAAAGTGGGTGCAGGAATTATCGCGGTAAGAAGAGGGGGTGCAATTCATGCATTTGATAGCCTTAATCATTTCTTTTTTATAAACCAGATGATCGTTCCGGGGTCCTCATACTGGAACATCGGAATCGGACTTGCGCCCGGCGATGTGAATAATGATGACGAGGGCATTATGACGATGATGACTCTTGGTGTAAACTTGGCATGGCTTATGAAAAAAATCCATGGATAATTTCATTTCAGATGGTTATCGTCAGGTTATCGGTTGCAGCAATCAGACCCGGGCATTTTTTTTCAAAGCGTCTTTGGACTTTGGAGCGTTCTTCAAGTGTCCTGTACACCTCCGCACTGAAATGCATCAGGGCGAGGCGCTTCGCATGCGCTTTTTTTGCAATATAAATGGCGTTTTCTGGATTAAGATGCGGCCACTCCGGGCTTTCCTGCCCGGGTTTCAACCCGCATTCAGTAATCAGGAGGTCTGCATTCCGAGCAAGAAGGACAGCATTGTTGCAGATACCGGTATCCGTGCAATAGGCAACCACCTTTTTGTCTAGGCACAGCCGGTAGCCAAAGCAAGGTGCAGGGTGGACGAGCGGGAGGCATTCAACCGGGAATGGGACCGTATGCCTGCCTTCTTTTAATTCCATAAATGTTACCGGGTAGGGAAGTTTGTTAAACGGTACCGTAAATGGTTCTTCAACGAACATATTCAGGAGTGCGGTAATTCCGGACTGGCCGCAGATCCTCAAACCCTTCCGGAATTTGAATTTAACAAGAGTATGGAGTCCCACAATATGGTCGATATGAACATGGCTGATAAACAGGTATGCGGGCTTATCCTGGGAAATATAACGGTCCGCTTTTGCAATACCATTGCCAGCGTCAAGGATAATGTCATACTCTTCTGTCTGGATTAGGACAGAGCAGGTATTACCGGTAATAGAATCGTACCAGCCGTTTGTCCCGAGGAAGGTTACCTTCATAATACAGGGTTGTTGTATCAGGGCAAAAAGGGACATGTGCACTCCTCCAAAGACGGTTTAGGTGATCCTTGAGGAATCAGAGAAGAATCTGGCGTGGAACCATGGAACTTAGAAAAATATGGTGAAAATGATAACCAGAAAAATTCCCCGATTTAACCCGGGTAAGGCAGGGTCTTTTTCCTGTTTCTATTTCTCTCAGATTGTCTCTTTTTTTTCTTACCCCGATCACAACTTTATCATAGATCCGCTTCAAAAACCCAATGGAGAACAAAACGGTGTGCTATGGTTCGTGTTGGTGTCCATGTCTCCATTGCCGGATCCCTTGACCTTGCTGTTGACCGGGCAAGGGAAGCCGGATGTGATGTCTTCCAGATGTTTTCCCGCAACCCGCGGGGTTGGGGGTTCAAACCACTGTCCGATGACGATTGTAATTCATACCGGGGTAAAATTAAGGCGACTGGACTCATCCCCGTTGATCATATGCCCTATCTACCAAACCTTGCGTCTCCTAAACCAGAGATCTATGGAAAATCCGTATCAGCGCTTAAGGATGAACTTGAACGTTGCGGAAAGCTGGGCATCCCTTATCTTGTCACGCATCTCGGCCATCATCTCGGAGACGGAATTTCTGGGGGAAGGGAGCGGGTTATCAATGCCTTAAATACTGCACTGGGAGACTCGGACCCTGGAGTGATGCTGCTCCTTGAAAATACTGCGGGAGAAAAGAACAGTGTCGGCAGTTCATTTGAACATATACGCGGCATCATTGACGGCCTGGAATCATCACAACGCATTGGTATCTGCCTTGATACCTGCCATGCTTTTGCAGCCGGTTATGAACTGAGGACCGAGGATGGAATTTCCAGTACTCTTGATCAATTCGAAGAACATATAGGCACGAAAAAACTCCGGATCGTGCATTTAAACGATACGAAAGGTGACCGGGGAAGCAATCTTGACCGTCACGAGCACATTGGCATGGGATTCATTGGTGAGGAGGGGTTCCGGCGTATCCTTCACCATCCCGTTTTCTCACACCTTCCGCTTGTGTGTGAGACACCTGTGGACGATCGGCGTGATGATACGGGAAATATTGCAAAAGTAAGGGAGCTTGCCGGATAATACT
>PMDE01000134.1:31593-33585 GCA_003154335.1 Methanoregula sp.
CGAAATTCGGGGAAACTGGTTCCCGTGCTCTTATTATGATTAAAACACAATAGATCCGGCAGTGAAGGCGACATTCGACGGCACTGTAGTGCGGGTGGGCAAAGAGGGGAAGGTACTCTACGAGCAGAGTGGCTACGGAAGGCTCGAACCTGATGCCGTAAAACTCTCACCACCGGAAGCACTCTATCTCCTCCACCGTCAGAAGATTGACGTGGCCGGATATTCGTTCGATACCCTGTTTTCTGAATTTGCCGAACAGCGCAATTTTCTGCGCAGCTTTCTCGTTTACCGTGACTTAAGGGAAAGGGGTTATGTGGTGCAGACCGGACCCCATGATTTCCGGGTATTCAAAAGAGGCCAGAAACCCGGAACCGGGGAATCGCTTTATCTTGTCAGGGTCCTGTCAGAACGCGATCCGGTCCGGTTTGTAACCCTCATTGAAGAAGTCGTTGCTTCAAGAAATATGCGCAAGCAGTATGTCCTGGCGGTTGTCGATGATGAAGAAGAGCTGACCTATTACGAGATCAAACTCCAGAAACTGGAAGAATCCTGTATTCATGTTCCTGACCTGTCTGGTAATGAAGCACTATTGGTGGGGAAATCTGCGATGATACTTGCGCCACCCCATTCCGATCTCGAACTGTCAGGATTTGGTAAACGGTTTGATGACGCACGTATCCTGCTTGCGCCGGTAGAGCTGCTGTACCTGATGGGGAAAGGGATTCTTGTGATGAGGAAAGAAAATATTCTTCTCAGTGTGGATGAGTATTTTGCACTAGCCCGTGAAAGCGACGGAGAACTCGCCGAAAAGGATAAAGTATATACTGAACTCAGGAACCACAATTTCACCCCGAGGACCGGTTACAAGTTCGGTCATCATTTCAGGGTTTACTGCGGGAAGAATGTCCATTCTGATATGCTGGTGCATGCAATCGAAAAAGAAGCATCCCTCCCGATGAGTGTAATTTCCCGATCNNTTCGTCGAATTTGCACGAATAAAACTGTGAGCCCCGTTATGCCAGAACCGCAGATTAATCCCTGGTCAAGCACGCCATCCCTCGACATCGGAAAGACGTTTGCCGATTTCGGTATCGACTCTATTGCCCCGGTCATGGCGGAACTGCCGGAGATCCCCTACTTCATGCGACGGGGCATTGTAGTCGGACAAAGGGACTATCATCCCATTGCACAGGCCATCAGGAACAAAACGCCATTTCATATCCTGACCGGGTTTATGCCGAGTGGCCATCCTCACCTCGGCCACATGATGATAATGAAAGAGGTCGTCTGGCATGTGCAACAAGGAGGCAACGGCTACATAACTATAGCCGACCGTGAAGCACACGCGGTTCGTGGTCTTTCGTGGGAGAAATGTAACGAATACGGAAAGGAATACCTCGCCTGCCTTTATGCACTTGGTTTTGTTGGAAAGACATATTTTCAGAGTAAAAACAATCGGCTCAAGGATCTTGCCTTCGAAGCAGCTACCAAAGTTAATTTCTCGGAACTCACAGCAATTTATGGGTTCGGTGCAGACACTGAACTTGCCCACGCGGACAGTGTAATCACCCAGGTAGCCGACATTCTCTACCCTCAGGTGGACTGCGGGCCTGCGCCTACGTTGGTCCCGGTAGGGGTCGATCAGGACCCGCATATCCGGCTGACCCGTGGAATTGCTCACAAAATGCGGATGTTCACCGTAGAGGAGCGCAATAGCTATGTCAGCGTCCGATCGAAGAACGCGCCGGAGTCGGCGCTCGATGCTGTCAGGAAAGCATTCCCGCATGCGAAGAAGTACCAGGGGCACGTGGATATCAGTGGAGTTCAGTACGCTGAGGTTGCCACCAGAGTGCGGGAGATCGAGCTGGCGTACGGCGGATTTGCATTCTACACCCCATCATCCACGTACCATATCTTTATGCCGGGCCTCACGGGAGGCAAGATGTCGAGCAGCATTCCGGAGAGCATAATCTCCTTTTACGAGCCTGAGGC
>PMDE01000058.1 GCA_003154335.1 Methanoregula sp.
GGTGCAGAGCGACCGTCGCTGCAATCATGTCAAACCGGTCAGGTCTGAAGTCCATGTCCTCCGCCGATAACTGTACGCAATGAATTCTCTCGGTCAGGTTGTATTTTTCAATTTTTTCCTGGAATATCTTAAGCATCTGCGATGAGCTGTCAATTGCCGTTATGGTGCAATCTGTTGCATTCAGGAATTTTAAGGACAGCAGTCCTGTTCCGCAACCGATATCAAGAACCTGGTCATTTTGTTTTATTCCCGATACTTTGACTACCAGGTCAAGCATTTTATGGTGCCGCTTTACTTTTCCAAGAGTATTGTCGTATTCATTCGCCCATTCCTGAAACCATTCACGATTATCCCTTGTGGTTTGATTCATTCCCGTTCCCTTCATCGTATTGCTATGTTTTTCCGGTTACCTTTTCACTTCTTTATTTTTATTATCTGAATTGTCTGCAAAGCGTATGATGTTTTGTTGTCATGTTCCCCTGTTACGACATTGTTTCATTTTTGTACTGTTGGTCAACATACCCGCAAGCCTCGACGGTCTGCTCCTTGTGCCGGATGGTGCGATGGTTTATCCGAAGTCTTCCTTATTGTCCAGAACCGGAGATCCGATCCACTCCCTTCCTCCCGCTCAAGCAAAAAGGAACAGTCTTACCTTGGCGACAACGTTGCCCTGCCTGAAGGTTTTTTGAACAATAGATCAAACCAGGAGCGGGATAAGTGCCTTGACTTCACCTTTGTACCGGGTGTACTCCTCACCGAACTCTTCTTCCAGGAATTTCTCTTCCATCCGGATCTTTAAGAGGAAGGCTGCCAGCATAAGAAAAATGGTGCAAAATATCCAGAAATACCCTAAGGCAATGGCAGTCCCCGTCACTCCAAGAAGTATCCCCGAATAAATCGGGTGCCGGACGAAACGATAGGGCCCGGTGCGGATTATTTTATGATCAACTCTGATGGCAGGAAGGCCGCTCCAGAATGTTCCGAGGTGAACCCGTGCCCAGATGGCAAAGCCCAGGCCGGCACAGGTAACGAGCAGTCCAATAAATGCAAAGAAAAAGCTATCAGGAATGATGCGTTCCAGCATGAGCCCGGGTTCAAGCCAGCTCGTGAATATCATCCAGATCACGATCAGTATCGTCACTGATGACAGGAGTGAGAGGCGGGACTCCTTCCGTTTGAAAGGCGTCCGGTTTCGCCAGGCGGAAACGAGCCAGTACGTGTAGAAGATAACCCAGACACCAAAAACGATTAGTTCAATAACCCGCATGCTGTTTTTCCCTCTTTCTGTCCATTTTTGTGGCCCTAAATGGCACGGATTTGCCCTATAGTTACCATCTTTTTAAAGCCCTTGTAAATCGTGAGCTTCCGAATTTCACCACAACTGTCATGGCTGATAGATCTTCCTCAGGTGCCCGCCTCATTTCATCCATCCCATTACCGCAAAAATGAATAATGAAAAACCAAGAAGGGTGACCACTGCATACATCCGTGCCGTCTTGAACGGATTCGATTTCGTGAATCCGAAGAATGTATTGGCATTCATGAGATGGAAGAGACTCCCGATAATAATCAGGGGCAACGCCAGGGAGAAGGGCATCACCAGGAGAGTGACTCCGACATAGAATACATACTCAATCACAAATGCAGATTTCGGATAGTTCCAGAGGCCGAATCCTTCCCTGATATCATGGGAGACACCAAGGACCGGAAGATCACGCTGGTGGACTATGGTATCAAGGAACCAGTGGGAAGCAGAACAGACAACAAAAAGGATCCCTGCAAGAGGTGTTGTGAACAAGGCAATCGCAATGCCGGCGATACAGGAAATTAGCGAAGAAACAAGAAGGGAATGGGAATAGGGATATGAAGAGAATATGATATCTTTCTGGAGCGGTGAATCCGCATTTATCTTCACTTTTTCGATCCCTGCAAAGACCAGAAACGGCCAGAGAAGATCGGGAAAACTGACTCCCAGGAGGAAAACAAGGGGTGGAACACCGGGAAAGACATGCATAAGGGTATAGGCAACAGCAAAATGGCCGATGAACATGATGAACTACTCCGTTCCTTTTTTTTAAAATAAGGAATGTTGCTCATGAATGAAAAGGGTTTCATTCCGGACATACGGGAATATCGAATGGCACGGCAAAAATAAACTGATTCGGTAATACCTCTTTCTCTCGGAGAACACTACGAAAAACATCTTTCCCCCCTCCTTCAGCTGCTCCCGGCATCGCTGGAGGAGTACTGCCCGGTCGTGCTTCCGGAAGAGATGAAGAACATTGAAGCAGAAGATACCATCATACATCGAATCGTCAAAAGGCATCTCCAGTACCGACCCAGGTGGTATCGGACTTCCGGAGAGCCCTGACACGCAAGGTTCAGGGCTGTATCCGAGATCTCTATGCCGGTGACCTCAAACCCGGCCCGGACAAATGTAGCAGAATTGCGGCCATAGCCAGAGCCCGGTATAANNCCCCGTTCTTCTCGATCCTTTTCGCCCGGTACATCACGCTGGTTTATGATCAGGATGAGCCGCAACCTGTTCCGCCGGTACCGGCAGCATAATCAACTCCTTTTTTTGGCTGCATTTGAAATCCTGGTCTCATCCGGCCGCACCGTCCATGCACCTACAACGCGGTGATTGCATCGAGAGCATAGTCATGCCATAGATGCCGAGCAGGAGTGTGGCAGCGATAAAGAAGGCGACCAGTTTAGGCCGCCTGATGATAGCATTGGCTATCCCCTCAAAGATCTGTTGAATCATGTGCGCCTCACCGGTAATCTGTCCTTATCTGTTGGATCCGGGATATCCTCCATCCCTCGTTACTCCTGCGTATCGTTTTCCGATTGCTTCTGCCGGGGCAGTGCCATGAGAGCAATAACCATAGTCACGAAGACAATACCCGCAGCCACGAGCGAAGCGATCGAGAACGCATGCATCCACGCAACCTGTGCCGCCTCTGCAACGGTGCCCGCGTCGGGCCCCAGGGAAGCTGCCGTGTTCAGCGCTGTTGCAAGCGAAGTCTCAAGGCTCGTCTTTACTGAGCCGGAGAACCTGCCCGAGACTTCAGCGATGTTGCTTACATACACTGCGCTGAGGATGGCACCGAATAATGCAACGCCGAGCGAGGTGCCCAGTTCGCGGGTCGTATCGTTCATCGCGGAACCCATACCGGAGCGGTTCTTCGGGACCGACGCCATGAGGATGTTTGTGCTCGGCGTCATAGCGAGACTGACACCGGTTATCATGGCGAACATCGCCGGCAGCATGCCTAGGTAGGTCGTATGAATAGTCCAGGCAGATATGACCAGGAACGAGACCGTGATAAGAGCAAGGCCGGTGATAATTGTATACCGGTTCCCAATTTTTTCCACGATATTCGGTATGACCGGCGCCAGTACCGGGAACGGGATCATGATCGGCAGCATCAGCAGCGATGCAGTCAGGGGCGACATGCCAAGGATGAGCTGCTGGATCTGGCTAATCGTGAAGAATATTGCTGACATCGCCAGGAATGCTAGTGTCAGGGTCAGGCCCGATACGGAAAACGCCCTGTTGTGGAAGAGGTTTATATCGAGCAGCGGCGATGCGGATCTTCGCTCCCACAGGACGAATACGGCAAGGGAGGCAAGGCCGATGAGCAGGCCGGCGAGCACCGTCCCGTCAAGGATCCCCTTCGATGGCACTTCGGTGATGCCATAGACAATCCCGAATATACCGACAGCTGCGAAGACGCCGCCGATCCAGTCAACCGCGAGACCTTTCTCATCGCGTGATTCGGGTGCGATCACCTGGTTGATGACAAGACTCACAGCAGCAATGGCCGCGCTCATATAGAAGATCGAGTTCCAGTCAATGTACTCCACCAATATGCCGCCCATGACACCGCCCAGCATCATACCGATGCCGGTAATGGCGCTCCAGATGGCAATAGCCCGGATCCGCTCTTTTGTGGGAAAGATATTGTTGACAATCGAGAGCGTTGTCGGCATCACGAGTGCGCTTCCAAGCCCCATGATGCTACGGGCAATGATCAGCTCGATGGCAGAATGCGCCAGGAACCCGGCGTAAAAAGCACTCGCGACAAACACCAGGGAGCCGATCTGCAGGGCAAGTTTCCTGCCGTACCGGTCGCCGCATGCCCCGGCAAGAAACAGGAGACTTGCAACCAAAAGCGAGTAAATATTCACAATCCAGGTCTGTTCAAGCTGGCTCAGCCCGAGGTCAACCGACATCAACGGGAGCGCCAGGTTGATACTGCTGTTTGCCAGCATCACCCCGAGCAGCGCAAGGCAGAGTGTTGTTAAAATGAGCCAGCGACGCTTATAGATCGTCTGGTCGATACCATCAAAATCCGTATGTGCGATATTGCTATCCATGAATCGGTCTCTCAAGTTGGCGTGTTGATTTCATTGAGCAACATCCCGGGATCTGTCCGGGATTTTAACCCCATTTCAGCTCCAGAATCGAAAAGAGCCAGCCTGATCCACGGGAAGACAACCGACGTGCATGACAAGATCTAAACGGTATCTTCAAATCTGCTGATCAGGCCGGGCTCTTCCTATTCTGCAATAAACATCCGGGATCCGGAAGCCCCTTGTCCCCCCACTATACTTAATTCACTTTAAGTATAATTAAAACTATTTAGGAATGCAAAAATTGATTTAAACATTGCGAAAATACATTACGGTTAAAAAATAAATGATAATCCGGGAGATCATCATGGCACGTGTCAATCAGGAATATCGCGAAGGGGCAACGGAGCGAATCATTACAGCGGCAATAGATGTGGCCATTGAGAAAGGATGGGAGGCGATGACACTCGAAGCTATTGCCCAGAAGGTTGGGGTATCGATTCCGGCGCTCTACAGTTATTTCCGAAACCGCGATGCATTGGAGAATGAAGTTGTCAACAGGGTTATCCAGATCCACCATGACGAATTTATAGCAACCCTTTCCCGCGATGGAGACATCCACCGGATTATCCAGAATTATGCCGATTTGATCTTTATCTGCCAGATACGCTACGTAAATATCTATTCCCTTCTGCCAATCCGGTTTCTCAACGATCCAATGTTGCACGGGAAGGCAGCGGATTCTATGACTGCCGAATTAGATCTGATCTCGAACTGTCTGGAACGGGCGAAGTCACGGGAGGAACTGAAAAAGGATTTAGATGTCGACGAAGCTGCGCATTTGATCAGTTCACTGACGGCAGGCACCATGATCAAGCTCGTCTTCAACAGCCAGATCAATGAACGTATTGAAAGAAAACGCTGGATCATGGGTGTGGAGCGGATTCTTTTGATNNGGCGATGATTTTTTTCCTCTGTCACTAACATTCATTAGTGCTGCGGTCCTGTTCCTTCCGCTTTTTGTGTTCCTGCCTAAGCTGATTCAGCAGGCGATGAAGGCAGACACGGATGCAGCGATCGAGGCGTTCGGGAAGAATGAGCATACTCAACTCTTCTTCACGTGGTTCTTTTTCGTATTCCGATTAAACTACTGAGTTATCACCGCTGCTTCCTGCGGGCAGGTGGTGAGGGGGGGCAAAACTCTCCTCCCTCAAACAGCCTTCTCATATGCATCTGACTGAACATTTTCATGTGCATGATCGCCGCCTTGTTCCGGGTATTAAGTACCGAACTGCTCCCGCCCACAAAGGGGGGGATCATGACGAGTTCTTCATCATCGACATTGAGCTCCAGAACATTTTCGAAGTTCATGAATTTCTTGACCTCAAGAAATTCCGGGGGTTCAAAAGGAAAGGGGGCCTGGAATCGTTCCGGGGAAATGACGTGGATCTCGGCATTCGCGCCCGGAAACATTCTGCGTAATTTTTCAGCAAGTCCCGGTGTTTCAGATATGACAATCAACCGTATCCGGACATTGCGGATTTTTATGTTTTCAATAAACGGAAGATATCGATCTCCAATCATACACTCGATATGCTTCTTTGCCTTACCAAGAAGGTCACGGATTTTATACTCGATGTTAGCGTCCCCATAGATAGTCCAGAGCGCATCTTCCTTCTCAGTACGTACTTTTTCTTTCTCCAGTATTCTGAGTGATGCCAGTGCCTGCTCGGCTGCCTTCCGGTGCTTTTCCATGAGAAGATCAATGGCCATTTCAGGGGAAATCGCGCTATAACGGGCGGGTTTTGAGACTCTCTTTACGGCAAGTCCCATTTCCGCAAGTCGATCCAGAGCTTCGTATACACTTGGCTTTGATATGGCGAGAAAATCGATAATTTCCTTTGCTTCTGCGTTGTCGTACAGGACCAGCGTGGCGTAAACCCGCGCGTCGTACTTGGATAACCCGAGATCATTGAGCGATTTTATGAGGGCCGGGGGAATACTCTCCATAATGTAATCATAATCATCCAGTTCTTAAAAATTTTACTACCACCAGGAATACCTTTTTATCATCCGGAAAAAAAGATAGTTAAGAAAAAGTAGTAAAAATTTTTACTAAAAACTGAGGAAGTCCATGTTCAGGAATCCAAAATCCATGATATTTGCGGCAAACCAGGATTTGAAGGTAAAAAACAAATCGGCATTTGTGAGTGCGGAAAACATGTCCCCGAACTGCTTTCCAATGGCACGATCCGGAATATTTCTTTTGCTAATCATAACAGTAGGGGCTCTGGTAGTTCCGGTAACTGCATTCCAGACGCCGGAATCCATTGTTGCTGCCGGTAATGTCTTTGTATCCAATGTCACCTATGATCCCGGTTCTTTTTTTACCGGTGATTCAGGCACGGTTATGGTATTTGTGACCAATGGCAACTCTGACCAGAGTGTCGTCGTCAATCATGCAACAATCGGCGATACCAATATCAGGCTTGCCAGCACGCCATACGATTCTTCAGCAAACATTGGCCCGCTTCAGAAGCAGTCATTCACTTTTTCCGTTGTTGCAGATGCCCTTGATGGGACGTATTACCCGACATTCTCCCTGAGCTTCCGCGACGCAGACAGCCTTTATTACCGGGCACTGATCCAGGTCGATAATACACCCCTTGAACTAACAATTGTCGATAAACCCGATGCGTTTACTAAAGGAAAGAAAAAGACCATTGCCGTACAGGTTTCCAACCCGCGAAAAGATGAGGTCAGGAATGTTATGCTTGACGTATCCGGGATGGGAATAACAGCAAGCCCTGCAGAACTATTTGTCGGGGACCTTGCTTCCGGCGCCCGAATACCCTTGAACTTCACGGTAACACCCGACCAGGAAACCAACCTTACCCTTACGGTGAACTACAACAACGGCAATAATCCCCACAAAGTAACCGTGGATCTGCCTGTTACCTTTGGTATCGATAAAATGCAGGCAAATCCCGTAGTCAGCAATATCCTGATTTCATCGAGCGCCGGGATTTACCATATCACCGGTGATGTGAATAATGCCGGGCTGGAAACGGCAAACACCGTTACGGTCACCTCGCTCTCACCGGCAGTTCCGGAGGATCCCTACAAGACCTATGTTGTCGGTGCCCTCAAGCCTGATGATTTTGGGAGCTTTGAAGTGACCTTTTCCTCAAGTGCTACGAGTGTTCCCCTCCAGCTGTCTTACAAGGATGCGGATGGTAACCTGTATACCTCGTTACAGGATGTAAAAATTTCTGGAGTTGTAGCAAATTCTCAGGCAAGTGGGGGGTCGAATCTCCTCGTTCCCATTATTGCAGTGGTAATTGTCTGCGTTTGCATCGGCGGATGGTACTTCTACGTGAGAAGGAACAAAAAGTGACCCTCACAATGAACGAACAACCTGTCATGGTGTTTAAAGATGTCATCAAAGTGTACCCGCTACCTTCTGGTGACGTAACCGCGCTTGATGACATATCATTCCAGGTTGAACGTGGTGAGTTCATCTCGGTCATGGGTCCTTCGGGTTCCGGGAAGTCTACGCTCCTGAACCTCATGGGGTGCCTTGATACACCAACATCCGGAGATATCTATATCAGCGGGACCCGTACCGGGGACATGTCGGATATGGATCTGACCAATCTCCGGAGAGACCGGATCGGATTTATATTCCAGTATTTCAACCTGTTTCCCCTGCTCAACATCATCGAGAACGTCACCTTTCCCATGATGCTGAAATCCCAGAAGACCGTGGACCCGGAAAAGGGGAAGGAGGTGCTCCGGTCGGTTCAGCTGGATGATTCGCTCTTTACCCATACACCTACTGAAATTTCGGGCGGTCAGCAGCAACGGGTCTCTATCGCAAGGGCTCTCATTAATGACCCGGACATTCTTCTCTGTGATGAACCTACCGGCAACCTTGATTCAAAGACCGGAGCCGGTATCATGGATCTGATGTCAGAGCTCAACCGGAAGGGAACCACCATTATAATGGTCACGCATGATTCGCATATCGCTGAATACTCACAACGGACAATCCGGATAGCAGACGGGAGAATCGTCCAATGATCTTCTGGGAAATTGCAAAACGCAATATCCGGCTCCACATGCTCCGTTCAACTCTCGCGATGCTCGGTATCGTGATCGGTGTGGTTGCCATTGCGTCCATGGGAATTTTAGGTAACAGCCTGGTGGCAACAGTCTCTGAAAGTCTCTCATCTGTAGGGGACAGTGTTACTGTCAGTCCGTATTCCGGAGGCGGCGGTGGCTTCGGAAGCGGCGGTGGTGGAACCTCAACCTCTGTTAACCTGAAGCTCTCCGACCAGAATTTCCAGGAGATCAAACGAGCTGTGGCACCGAACGTGGCAATACCGGTGGTCTCAACATCGGAACGCATGAAAGTGGGTGTTGGTACGGATGATATTGTTGCGACCATCTATGGCGTTGATCCACAGTATATCCCGGATCTCAAGCTGGTGTTAACCGCTGGTGGATACAACAATGGGAATTCTGGCTGTCTTGTCGGGTTCACCTTTGCCAAGGACCATAATATCAAAGTCGGCTCACGGATTTCCATCGGCAGTGATGGCGAGAAGGGCACGCTCCGCGTCACCGGCATCATTGAGGAACGGGGAATGAGCTTCGATCTCAGTACCGATAATGCGATTGTGGCTACACAAGACTGGTTTGACAACACCTACAACCGGAACGATTACGATCAGATCATTGTCAAGGTAAAAGAGGGGCAGGATACAGCGGATGTCAAAACCCTCATCGAAAAAACACTGAACAAGCGGGACAAGATCGTCAGCGTGATGGACAGCAAGGCGACGCTGGCGAGCATCTATTCGACGTTTAGTATGGTCACGACCTTTGTCACTGCAATCGGCGGGATCTCCATGGTTGTCGCGGGTGTATCGATCTTTAATATCATGATGATGTCCGTGAGCGAGCGAATTAAGGAGATCGGCATCATGCGCAGTATTGGAACGCAGAAAAAAGAAGTAATGAGTATGTTCATTTATGAAGCCGCAATCATCGGGTTGATCGGCAGTATTGTCGGGGGTGTCCTGAGTATAGTTGCCGGGTATCTCATCAGTGCCCTGATGCTGGGCTCAACCAAGTACCTGATCACGATGGCCAATGCGCTCTCTGTCGGTGAAGGGATTTGCTTTGGGATCCTCGTCTGTCTCGCCTGTGGTATTTACCCGGCCTGGCAGGCGGCGAATCTGAACCCGATCGATGCACTCAGGCACGAATAATCAAAAAATCTCTTGTTTCCAGAACCTGACAGGCTCCCGATTTGGGCACGTAACAGACCTCATTTCCAAACAAATCCAAAATATACCTTTTTCGATCTCCGACAACCCCATTTCAGATACGATCTGCCTGGATATTTTCCAAAAAGAGATGTTCCGGAAGAAATTGTGGAATTCACGACGGCAACAGGTGAAGAATTTCAGGATATTTATCCCCAAACCAGTTCATCTTTCATTTTGATCGTGCAACCTGCCAAGCTCCTGCGTTTCGCCTCCAAAAAGCGTCTGTCAGCGTTTTATCGCTAAAATAAAATCGTTCCGTTTGGCGTAAATCGCGCGGAAAATGCGTTCCTGGAAAAAATGTGTAAAACTGCATCGTTTTTTGCAGCATATGCGGAAATCTTTCGCCCGCAGGGGCAAACCGGGGCCATAAATGACCCGGATTAGGTGCGGGGAATGCAGGTCCCTTGACCTCCTGCGTTTCGAGAAAGGCCATCAGTCAATCAGCAGGATTGCAACCCGTTCCGGGTGCTCCGAGGAAGGGAAGCGGATGGGTATGCCGGCATCCCCGGTGGTCCTGATCACGTTGATCCCGAGCGCTTCGGCAGCAAACCTCCTCAGGGCAGGGTGGTTGCAGGTGCCGGTTGCCGTGTTGCAGGTCTCGCATAACCTGCAGGTGCCGGCGGCTGTTGTAACTGCAAACGGGTAGCCGGCATTGAAGGCGGTCTTCTCAAGTTCGAGCATAATCTCGTTCATGCGCCGGTTGTCCACGGAAAGGTCCCGCATGAACCGGTCCGCATTCTCCTTTTGAGCAGGTTCAGCTCCCGGATCAAACCGTGCCCTGAGGAGGCATAACCTGATATTTTCATCCAGGAATGCAGCGGATTTGAATTTCACCAGCAGGGCATAGTGGTATTCCAGGAGACAGGCGCGGAACTCTTCCAAAGACGGGGCATGCGGGGGACAGGTCAGGTATTTTCCAAAGGATGGACAACCTGAACTGCATTTCAGCCGAACCCGGTTTTCCACCGTGATGTGGCCGGCAGGGATGATGATCGCGGCAACCGCGCCGGCAACAATGGCGGCATCAGCAAGAAACCGGAATTTCCCGCTATCGGATTTTTTGGCAGATATTCGTTTTCTCTCCATGATACAGACTTCCGGATCCGGCACAGGGTACCGGTTGTAAGACTTTGTTGTTCCCCGGGTACTGATGATTCTTTCGGGTACATTACGGTAGTAACGCGATCCTTATAGTTTTCCCGGTGTTCCTTCCCGGGGAACTCCTGAGGTCGTGCGATTTTAGTTTCTGAATAATAAGCCATGTGTCTCTCTCCCTGATTGCCGGATTGGATGTGTTTCTTATGACCGTTTCTCACATGAAAACACCGGTGGTCAGTGGTGACACCCTTTACTAATTTCGTGATTCGGATCTCGTCATCCTACTTTTGTATGCAGATCCCTGCCGTGTCCTGGCGTTTCCCTGCCCTTCTCAGAGAAAATGATAAATACGATTGAGCAAACATATATGATAAGTATGAAAAGTAAGAAATGTGTGAAAGAGGACCTGGTTGACGAGATGATCGCCCCCAGGAAGGGACAGACGAAACATCTCTTCGGCAGTGTGAAAGTTGGCGAACGCGGGCAGATCGTCATCCCCAAGGAAGCGCGGGAGATCTTCGACATCAAACAGGGAGATATCCTGCTGGTGCTGGGTGATGTGGAACGGGGAATAGCACTGGTAAAAGCTGATGCCATCCAGGAATTTGCCCGCCAGATCCTGGATAGTGCACGCAGGCCGGATGAGTAATTTTTTTTATAGGGAGAAAATCATGAAAAAATCCGGA
>PMDE01000156.1 GCA_003154335.1 Methanoregula sp.
TACCCACCAAAAAAAATCTACAAAATGAATGGATCTTCCCTACAACTCTACCCGGGTAACAACTCCGTGGATCTTATCCGAGGGGAGCTTATAGAACTGGACCATAGAGGGGGAAAGACGCTTTATGGCAGCAAAAATCCGCCAGACCGGGTGGGTGGTCACAATGTCTTCCATACCATAGAAGATCGTTTTTTCTTCAATCTCAGCTTCCTTCAGGATTGCGCCGATGTCAACAATTTCCATATATCCCAAATAGATCTCAAATATCGAGAGACCCTTTGCGATCTCCCGGGTCACTCCCCATGTCACGCCAAAAGGTTGTTCGGTCCTGATAATCGAAACAATAATATTGTCATCATAAATGATGTTGTTCGTGAACATGATCCGGGGGATATACTGCGGAAGGCGACGGAAGTCCCGGGCAAAGAACAGGGCAGAACCCGAAATCCTGTTTACCGATTGGTACACGTCATTAAACTGCTGTAAAAAATCATTGATAAGAACCGGTTGAAGTGCAGCGGCGAGTTTTTTCTGACCGTATACGTAGATCATGATAACTCCGAATGGGATGGATGCTATGATCAGTGACCAGTAGCCCCCGTAGGGAATTTTACTGAAATTGGACACCATGAACATGCACGTAACAAACAGCACAAAAATCGCCAGTACTGTTTTTATCAGTTCCCCCCGCAGGATTAATATCCAGGCGATCATTACACCGGTTATTGCCATTGTCCCGGTGACTGCAAGTCCGTAGGCATGGGTAAGGTTGTTGGAACTCCGGAAAATTGCAATAACCAGCAGCACCGCCAGGAGCAGCAGCCAGTTTACCACATCGATATAAATCTGTGACCGGAGAAGAATCGAGGTGTACTCAATGCGCAACAGGGGCATGATACGGGTAGTAATTCCCTGGTATACTATCGAAAAGATTCCGGAAATCATTGCCTGGGAAGCAATAATAGTCGCAGCAATGCTCAGGAGGAGGAAAGGAATATACAAAATCCGCATCTCAGAAAATATCATCTCGAAAAGAACATTTTTTGCACCCGGGTGCATCATCAGGAATGCTCCCTGGCCGAGGTAGTTGATTGCCAGCGCTATAAAAACAAGATACCATGCACGGACAATAGGTTCCCTGCCAAGGTGTCCCATATCAGCATAGAGAGCTTCGCCCCCTGTTGCACAAAGTATCACTGAAGAAAGGATGAGAAATCCCGCAAGTCCGTTATGGACGAGATAATTAATCCCGTAGAACGGATTTATTGCAAAAAGTACCTGCGGGGCAGCAATGAGTGCAATAACTCCCGCCCCGGCAAGAGCAATAAACCATACGACCATCACCGGGCCAAATGCCCATGCAACCTTTTCCGTGCCCCGTACCTGTATCGAAAAAAGTCCGATTGCGATCAGTCCGGCGACTATCATTATGGTAGTCTGTGAAATGTTTTCAAGGCCGGGGATCAGGAGCGTCCCTTCCACGGCAGAAAGGATGCTGATCGCCGGTGTAATTACGCTGTCTCCAATGAAGAGTGAAATTCCAACAATCGTCAGCAGGGAGATAAATGCGACCTGGTTGGAAGATTTTAAAAGAGGTAAAAGGATCTCCTTGAGCACGATTGTTCCCCCTTCACCTTTTTTACCGAGGTGCATGGCAAGAAACGTATATTGAACCGTGACAAGAATGGTCAATGTCCACACGATCAACGAGAGGATGCCCATGATATTGACGGGTGTGGGGGGAATGAGGAGGAATATTGCCGTCAGGGTATAAATAGGACTTGTCCCGATATCGCCAAAGACAAGCCCCATCGACTTGACAATTCCCGGAATGGCAAAATAATTTTTAAGCATTTCTTGAGTACCTGTCGTCAGAAATAGGGTATAATCCTTTCCTTTTAAAAACAAAAACAGATATTTTTAGAAATTATGACTCAGACGATGTCAAAGGTTTACCTCTCTCCTTTCTATCCTGAACGTACATCCGGTAACTGGTGATGATAAGGACGATAATGACCGGACCCAGAACAAAACCTGCAAGCCCCATGGTGAGGATCCCGCTGATAATCCCGATGAACATGATCAATGGATGAATTTTGACGCGCCTGCCGACAAGTACCGGGCGGACATATATTTCGGGCACACAGGAAACGATCAGGTAACCGAGGAAAAACAGTATAAAGACTCCCCTCGTATCTCCCTGGGCGAGCGCATAGGTCCCGATCAGGATAAATGCCACCGATGATCCCAGCACCGGAATAAGTTCACAGAACGCAGCAAAAAATGAATAAAAAATGATATTCCCGTATCCCAGCAGGTAAAAAACCGGAATTGAAATAAAGAATGTGAGCACGGCAATGGCAATCTGGACAATATAGATAACATACAGGGTATCTACGGTCGCCTCAGATAACCTCCTGATATACCCGGTCAGGATATCGGGCACGTGACGGGTGAGTTTCTTTTTCAGTTCCTCTCCCCACCGGAGAAGGGAAAATATCGAGACAAATAATACGAGCACCTTGAACAAAATGAGATAGAGGTTGCTTATGAGCGTTTTCTGGTAATCAACAAAAAGGGCGGTCCCTTCTGCAAGCATGGCAGAAAGTGTTGCCTTGGAAATGGGAATACCAAAATCCAGGGGGTTGGTAGCAGGATTGTTCAGCCATACACCGATGGATGCAAACAGGTTCCTGAGTATATCCGGGTTTGAAGAAAGGATAAAAAATGTGGTGAGCACCGTAAGGGCAAGGGAAATAAATACAGCAAGGGTCACGATCACTGCAGAGACCCGTGGCCGGGTATATTTTAAAATGCGGTGGTGAAGGGGCAGGAGAACGACAGCAATTGAGGCTCCCACGAGCACCATATCCATAACCGACCAGAAAATCGCGAATGCAATGAGGGTAAGTACGACAATGAGGATAAACGGGAACAGATCGGCCCTGGACGACTTCATGGATGAATACGTATTGTACCGCACCGGAAATTAATAGGTGTGTCCCGGTCCAAAAAAAAAGATTTTATCCGCAAAAACAGATATCAATAACAATATTAAACAACCAATCAGCATGGATATCAGATGAAGCGTATCGAGCATGTCGTGATGATAGCCCATGACATGGGTCTCATTTTTGAGTTCCTCGGTATTGCGTCATTGCTGCCTTTTCTTGTGCTCGTAGCATACCGCGAATGGGATATGCTGCTTCCCCTGTCTGCTGCACCGATAGTTTTTATTATTACCGGTGGACTTATCTCGAAAATCTCATATAAGGATCTCGAGCCTTCCTACTCTGCAACTCTCCTTGCGGTCGCTTTCTCCTGGTTTGCGATAGCGCTCGTGGGAGCACTCCCCTTCGTTCTCGGTCTTCACATGTCCTATACCGATAGTGTTTTTGAAGCAATGTCAGGGTGGACGGGTACGGGTTTTTCCCTCATTCCCTCTCTTGACACAACACCAAAGAGCCTGCTTTTCTGGCGGTCGTTTACGCAATGGATAGGGGGCATAGGGATCATCGCTTTCGGAATATCCCTCAGACGGAAAACCCGGGTCTCGTTGTTCCGGCTTTACCGGGCAGAAGGACGCGAAGAAGAACTGGTGTCCACGGTGGCATCCACCAGCCGGCGGATGTGGATGATCTATCTTGTCCTGACGTTTGCCTTCACCGGTCTCATCATGATCGCCGGTATACCTTTATGGGATTCCCTGAATCTTGTGATGGTTGCGATTGCTACGGGGGGTTTCACGGTCCATGCGGGGGGAATGGCCTATTACAACAACCCGCTTTTAGAAGCCCTGCTCATACCTGTAATGCTCGCAGGTGCGATCCCATTTAAGGTCTACTTTTTTCTGTACAACGGAAAAGTCCGTGAGATGTTTCGTGACCGGATAATGAGAGTTTTATTGCTGATTGCTCTCGCAGGATCTCTGGTGACCTCACTGGATCTTTTTATTTTCGGGAACCTCCCTCTCACTACCGCGGTTCGGGAGGGTGTATTCACTTCCGTATCCGCAATCTGTACGTGTGGCCTCCAGAACTCTGAACCCCACCACTGGGTGGCTGTCCCGATTGCGGTTATTACCATGTTGATGTTTATCGGCGGAGCAATGGGAAGTGCCGCAGGGGGAGTCAAGGTTAACCGGGTTATGCTCGCCTATGAAGGGGTGCGGTGGTGGTTCCGGCGTTTCTTTGTGAGCAGCCGGGTTCTTATCCCGCTTCGTTTCGGTGGAAAAAATCTTTCAAAGGAGATCTCGGAGCTTGCAATCTCCAAGAATATGCTCGTTATTGTTATCTATGTCCTGACGATATTTGTTGCAACCATCGTCACCCTTCACTTGTATATTACCTCGTTCAGGCTTGATGAGGTCATATTCGAACTTGTTTCTGCGCTGAGCAATGTAGGTCTTACTGTCGGTTTTATATCCCCGGTAAGTCCGTTTTCCATCAAATGGATCTTTATTTTCCTGATGTGGCTCGGCAGACTTGAGATCGTTCCCGTTATCATTATCGCCATGGGTATCTTCAAAAGTATTGAAGAGGATATTACGAAACAGAAACCTGCCCCGCATGTTTACAATCTCCAGGACCGGTATTAAGGAAGATCTATTTTCCCTGGCCGGTCTTTTGCGTGGGAACATCTTGCATATTAATGAAGATGCAGCGCAGATAGTTGTGGATTAACGGAGCTCAATGGCAGAGATTAAGATCGTCGGGACAGCACATGTCTCACAGCAAAGTGTCGATGAAGTGCGGGCAGCTATCGAGGATTTTAAGCCGGATATTGTTGCAATTGAACTTGACCAGTCACGGTTCACTGCCTTAAAAAAACAGGCCCGGGACCCTACGGTCAGTGATGTACTGGAAGTGAAAAACTTCAATTCACTTCTCGTTCAGTGGCTTCTTGCCTACCTCCAGCGTAAAATCGGTTTCGATGTCGGAGTTGAACCCGGGGCTGAAATGAAACTTGCAATTGACGAGGCCGAGAAAAGGGGTATTCCCCTTGCGCTCGTTGACAGGGATATCCGCCTCACACTCCTGCGCTTCTGGAGTTCACTGGGAATTATCGAAAAGATCAAAATGTTCTGGGCGCTTATCATTTCGATAGCAGAGATTGACGGCGGACAGGAGATTGATATTGAGTCGCTCAAGGAACAGAACGTGATCGATGCGGTTATGGAAGAGTTCCGGAAATTTTCACCCAATGGTGCACGTGCCCTTATCGATGAACGCGATGCTTTCATCGCCCACCAGCTTATCCTTCTGAAGACCCAGAGACCCGAAGGGCGCATCCTTGCAGTCGTGGGAGCTGGTCACCGCCAGGGAATCGCAAACTACCTCGATGCACCGGCAACCCTTCCACCATTCGATCCTCTTTCACGGGAACCCAAATCATTTCCCTGGGGAACGGTATTCGGTTTTGGGGTAACCGCAGTCTTCTTCCTGCTCCTCGGCGCAATTGCGTTCTCCGGTGTCGGCTGGAATGTATTGCTCTATGCATTCCTGTTCTGGGTCATTATTCACGGAACGCTGGCTGCACTTTTCACCCTTCTTGCCGGTGGGCACCCGCTCTCTGCCCTCACGTGTTTCTGTGTTGCGTGGATGACTTCGTTAAACCCGCTGCTCCACGCTGGATGGATTGCAGCATATGTCGAGGCTCGGGTACGAAAACCACCGGTCTCGGATTTCAGGAAAATTTATGAAACCGAGACCCTGACAGAGATGGCAAAGATCCCCCTGTTCAAAGTCGTCCTCGTAGCAGCGCTGGCAAACCTCGGGAGCATCCTCGGGACTATCCTGTATTTTATATTCGTCTTTCCCATTCTGGGAATTGACCCCGGTGTAGTAATATCGACCGGACTCCACAATATGTGGGTATTTGTAACCGGGTTGATCTAAACCGGATTTTCCGGTTTTTTCCTGGCAGGCAGTGTCAGGAACGTACACTTCCTGCTATCTGAACTTATTTCAGAACCTCATTCTTATCCAAAGTAACTCTGCCAATAACGCCCGGTGAGCCGGTTCATGTCCATGAAATCCCAAAGCAGGTTCAGGATCAAAACTCCAGCAGCTTTTTTGGGGTTTGAAATGGGTACAAATATGAATATTCTGGCCAACGAGTCTTAAATTTCTGTTTTTATGAAAAGGTCAGTCAGGGTAGTTTGGGGAATTTCCATGGGATGGTAACAGGCAACCGGTGGCCGGAATGGAGTAATTTCTCGTGGGGGGTTTTTATACCGGGATATTCTGTCCGAAAGCAGGTTTTACCAATAAAATATAGGGTATAGTCCCATTCTGGCGACTAAAAAAAATATCGTTTTTGTTGAATGATCTTAATCGCTCGTACGCTCCCGGGGAATTCGCCTTTTACTTGTCCCCGCCGCTGTGGCGTCCCCAGATTGCGATAGAACGGACACAATAAAAAATTCTCTATTCACGTTAATCTGCAGCAGTGATTCACTTTTTTAAAGATTTATTCTCGTCATTCAATCATCCAATATTTTCGTCCGAGATTTTTGAAAAAGTTGGTAGTTGAAATGACACTATACAAAAAATACAAAACTCCCTTCACGGGGAGGGAAAAGAATCTTTTTCCGTGGATGGTTTTTTCATTTCCCTGATCTCCCTGTCGATCCAGTCCTGGACTATGAGCGTCATTTCCTGGCAGGTCATGCCGGCACGGTACCGGAACCTGATCTCGATTTCCAGCAGGTCGAGGATTGGCTGCACAACGGAAAAATAGGATTCCGCTGAGGTAAAACCTCCTGTTTTTTCGAGCCGGAGCATAACCATCTCGTTCAGGTGTTCAAGTTGGCCGGTAAAATCTATGATGGTCTCAAGAGTCATCTGGGGCAGAACGACAGGAGATTCACTATCTTCAGCCATCCCTTCATCTGTTCCACTGTTATCGCAGTCATCATCACGCTTCTGTTCCGGCATGGTATCCGCTTCCCCAAAACCACGATCCTGACCTGGCAGCTTTTGATTGCCAGCCGGGAAAGGAATTTACAAAACTTCTCGTCGGGAAGAATTTATAATTTCCCGTACGGGCATCAGACCAGAAAGATTAATCTCTTTTTCCCGCCTTTTTGAGCTTATTACTTTTGTGATCCCATGTCAAGCAATGCACTCCTTATTATCGAGGGACTCTGGTGGACTCCCGAACAGAAGCCAAAACGCCCGTCAGTCCTGCTCTTTTTGGAAGGGCTGGAAAGTTTCCGGGGTGATTTTAACATCTATTATGCAAATTTTTATGAAAAAACCGGGTTCCGCAGGGCGCTGGAAGATGATTTAACCAATACCCGTGAAGACCGTCTTTTTTTATACGTCGCAGCCCATGGTACTGGCAAACGGATCGGCGGCATGAAATCAAAGACCAGTATGAAAATACCTGCGATGTTCAAAGCAGTGAGAAGTGCTGCCAACTATTCAAATATTGAAGGTGTGCTCATCGGTTCCTGCAGCGTAGGGAATAATATTAACGATTTCATTTCCACCACAAAAAATTCGCATATTGCGTGGATTTTCGGGTATACCTGTGAAATAGGCTGGATGGCGAGCACGCTTATCGATGTGTCCATTTTTGAACATCTGATGAAACTTAAAAAAAGCGATCTTAAAAGCCGGAAAAAAATCATTGATGCATTTGTAAAAGCGCTTGGGCGTTTCAATGGTGATTACGTCCTGTGCAAGGAAAAGGGAAAAAATATTCCGATAAAGGAGGCCATCACGCTTGTTGTCCAGCCTCGCAGTACGGGGTGCAGGGCCCAGGACGAGACCCGGTCTCTCCTTGAAAATCTTGGCTGGGTTACTAAAAAATAAGGTAATCAGGCACTATTTTTTTTCACTACTTTTTTGCAGCTGTCCCGTTTTTCTTCCGGAAATTTCTCTCACTCTTCCCGAACGGTGAAAAATGGGAAATACTCAAACCCCGGAACGGATGATAAAACCCGGATTCACAGGAGAAGTTGTACCGGTTTGATACAAAAATAGGCAAACAAAGGCAGGATTGGAGGCTTTTTGAGGTCTGGCTGACTTAGCGAAAAAATCCCTCAGGCAAACATCTCGCCCTCAACTTCTCCTGAATCCCGGTTGAAGTCGAGCCTGATTTTGTTGATTGCGGCAAGTAAATCTTCCTGCATGATTGCCGGGCGATCCTTCCGGATTGCAAACATCCCTGCTTCCATGCAGATTGCCCGCAGGTCAGCGCCATTCTTGCCGTTGGTCTGTTTTGCGATCTCGCAGAGGTTTACATCCTCATCGATCGTGAGTGTACGGCAATGAACCTTGAGAATGGAGAGCCGTCCGGTTTCATCCGGTAACGGGATCTCGATGATCCGGTCGAATCTTCCCGGGCGGAGCAGGGCCCGGTCAAGAATGTCTATCCTGTTTGTGGCGCCAATGATCTTGACGTCACCCCGGTTCTCAAACCCGTCCATGCCGGCCAGAAGCTGCATGAGTGTTCGCTGCACCTCACGATCTCCTGATGTATTGGACTCAGTGCGGGATGCACCAACTGCATCGATCTCATCGATAAATATGATAGTCGGAGCCTTCTTTTTGGCGAGATCAAAAAGTTCTCGTACGAGTCGGGCCCCTTCGCCGATATATTTCTGGACAAGCTCAGAACCTACGACCCGCATAAAATGGGCGTTCGTCTCATGGGCGACAGCCTTTGCAAGCAACGTTTTTCCTGTTCCCGGTGGTCCATGGAGGAGGACTCCTTTGGGAGGATGAACCCCGATCCTGAGGAAAAGTTCAGGACGTTTCAAAGGGAGTTCAACCGCTTCTTTTATCTCGTTGATTTGTATCTCAAGGCCCCCGATATCCGCGTACGTTTCCTGCGGGGAATCCACCAGTTCCATACCATATATCTGTGAATCGAAGCTGGTAGGGAGCAGCTCAACAATTGCAAGTGATTGCTGGTTGAGTGTGCACCTGACACCGGGTTTTAAGTCCACTGATTCAATTGAAGGAGAGCTTCTGACCATAAAACGCGGGCCGGCACTACTCCTCACGATAACCCGGGATGCATCAACCACATCAGTGATAGTTCCAATAATCAGGGGCGGGCTCCGGAGCTGTTCGCTCTCGCTTTTAAGTTTCCGCACTTCACGCTCGTACCGGATCTTCTGGGTCTCGATATATCTCTTGTCTGCTTCAACCTGACGCAGTTGTTCGCGGAGTTCAAGGTTGCGGGATTCGAGGCTTCCTACCCTTTCCACCATCTGGAGCTCAAGCTCGTGTTTGTCGTTCTCTATCTGGCTCAGTTGTCCCCGGAGTTGCTCCGAGAGCGTACGGTATAGCCGGTAGAGTTCTTCCGGTGTCTGGGGATCCGTTGACTGGTGGAGGATGTCTCCCATGTCGTTTCAATTAGCTATATAGGGAAACTGCATATAAAGTGTTTGTGAGAATATGCAGTGTGAAATGTGTGGAGAAACAATACGCGGATCTCCGAAATTAGTCCGGGTGGAGGGCGCTGAACTACAGGTATGCATGAAGTGCGAAAAATTTGGCACCGAAGTGCAGCAGGTACGGCGCACGGATCTTGTGCGTCCGGGTGCTCCGGCGCCCCGCCCGGGGAGAACTGCGACGGCAGTAGTACCTGCTGACAGGAGGAAACGGGATCTCTTTGATTATATGGGAGGAGAGATCGTGGAGGATTATGCGGTCCGCATCCGGAAAGCAAGGATGGACAAAGGTCTTTCTGCAAAAGATCTGGCCATGCAGATCAAGGAGCGTGAACACCTCCTCAAAAAGATTGAGAACAGTGAACTGATCCCTGAAGAGGATGTGAGAAAAAAATTAGAAAAGGTCCTCGAGATCCGGCTTGTTGATGCCCCGATCGAGGAGGCCGAGAAAAAGGTCCAGACCAAGCTTACCTCGACACTGGGCGATCTTACCATCATCAGGAAAGTGAAAAAATAGCCCATTTTTTCTCGAGAGGACATCAACCCCCGATCCAATAAAATCATGCTCACAACAGAATCGATATAAGGCAGTTGCAGATGCAAAATCCTTTTCTCTAAAAACTTCTTTCTCATTGTTTCCCCGATACTTTTTTTTAGTTAGTATGGAGAATATTTTCGTCGCTGGAATGGAACTATACCTTTTTTTAAAATAAGAAAATAAAAATCCCCGGAATCTTCAAAAAACCTGATTGCAATGATTAATATATTTCCGTTTTTACATTAATCACCAGTGATCATTCAATGGATATCGGGGCATTACTTTCAGACTCATTCACCTATTCACAGGAAGCGCTCGTAGGAAAATGGACACGGTGGGCGATCTTTATAATCCTCGCCCTCCCGTTCTCGCTCATCAGGTTCGTCTTCGATCCGAAGAAAATTATGACTGGCACCACCATCAACTGGGGTGCGATCCCGTGGGGCCGGATCGCGATCCTTGTCGGAATCGGTTTCATCTTCTCGTTCTTTATCTCGGGCTATATTGTCCGGATCTACCGTGGGGTAAAACCGGCCCCCGACTTCGCCGGGTGGGCAGATCTTTTTATCGATGGTGTCAAGCTCGCTATCGTGTGGTTCCTCTGGTTCCTGCCCGTCTTCATTGTCCTCGCAGCGGGGGTCGCCCTTGCGTTCGCAATGTACCTTTCCGCCGGAGCGGCAGTGTCAAATCTGGTTCTTCTGCTGCTCCTTCTCCTCCTCCTTCTCGTGGAGTTCGTCCTCTTCGTTGCTGTTATGTTGTTTGGGATTCTTGGTGCCGTCCGGTTTGCCCGTTCAGGGAGCATCCGCGAAGGTATCAGGTATTCGCAGATCATCGTGAGGATTCGGACAATGGGATGGCTTTCGTACATCCTCTCTCTCATCGCGCTCGTTGTTGCCGCTGTCATCTATGGTATCATTACCGCCGTCCTGTCCCTGATCCCCTTTATCGGCTGGGTTTTTGTCCTTATCATTACCCCGTTCTTTACGATCTTCACTGCACGGTACTTCGCACTTGTATACGAACAGGGTGAGCCGCAATCCGTCCCGGCAAAACCTGCTGAATAATTATTTTTTCGGCCCCGGGGAAATCCTGGTTAACCTCGTTGTGCCGCTGATCAGAAGAAAAAAATTCTTAAGGCTGAAATAGAGTTCAGAAAAAACCACCCCGGGCAGGTTTTCTGGCTTGCGAATCCTATCAGTCCTTTCCGAATAAAATAAGGGCATCCGGGTTTAACCGTTGGTGAAAATGGTTGTTAATCGTTTTTTTTATTTTATGAAAAAGCATAGATTGAACCTTTCAATCATTTTTTTTCTTTGTGTGAACACCAGTCAGGTATTCGGGAGTAATCACCATCAGTATTGCTGTGTTAACAATCCTGCGATACCAGGCATTGCCAGATTTATTTGAATTTTTTATTATCCTGCACTATACAAAATACCTGAGGTCCGCGGGATTTTATGAAAATCCAGATTGATAAATAAAAGCTTGAATTTTTACATAATCGTTGAAAAGAATAAATCATAGAACAGTACATGACACTATAAAACCAGGTGTAACAACATGTCTTCATCAATATTTTCAATCAAAACCTTCTGTGTATTTCTTCTGCTGGTTTCCTTCGTAATGTTTTTGGGGTGTACAACAACTCCCTCGGGATCTACGGGGCCGCTCCAGACAACCTCATCCCCGCTTTCTTCACCAACACCCACGACTTCTCCCGTATCCGGAAGCGTTGGACAGTCAACACCGGTCATACAGCTTGACGGCAATGCCTATGGATTGGCGTCCAGTCCGGCAGCAGGAATTGACGCAATTACTTTTTCCATTAAACCAGTCTCAGGAGCACCTGCGGTTGATCTGACGGGGATGAAAATTATCTTTTCCACCCCGGACACTGACCCGGTAACCCTTACCTACGGCACCCTGGATTCCACACACTATTTTACCACATCGGCGGGAAACTACCCGATCACATCGATGAATGCTGCTGATCATGTCCTGATAACGTTCCGGGTTGCCCTCGTACAGGCAAATTCCAACATAAATATTGAGTTGGACCCGTCAGCGGGATCTCCCCTTATCTTAACAAAGACAGCGCCTGCGTTGATTGCCTCGACCAATGTTCTCGATTAATTTTTTTTGGGTAATGTCTTATTTTAACCTATGATCTTTTCATAAAATCGTTTGTAAATAATACGTCAACGAATCGTTTTTAAGCTCCTTGTGTTTTTGCAAAAGACTCCGCCATCGCCGCAGTGGCGGCGACCCCACGATGTGACAGACCTGTAAATACGACAAAAGTATTTTTCAAGCGGAGCACTATCCTCCTGCAGATTTTATTAATGAATAAGCGACCTGAAATACAGTATTGATAGAGATGTAACCACCATAACGCTTAATTGGGTAAACCACAGGTATCAACGTATGACAAACATGAAACAGGCAGTGGGCTTTGTCCAATCGGCCATGAGAACCTCATTGGAAAGAGATCCCCGGTTCAGTGAGGAATACCGGACTATTGTTATGGGAAAGCTTACCAGAGTCATCAACAGTCTGTTGGAAGAGCCAAAGACCGGAACTTTTTCAACCGGAGTTATGTTAAGTTAAAGTAACCCGTGGTTTTAATGCGTTCTATTCTCTTTCATTCCGTTGAAGACCGGGTTAACAAATCCAGGTAGCACTACAATAAGGGAAGATCTGATTAAAATCTGGTTATAATCAACAGAAGATTGCTGAGAAGACAGGGTTGTCCAGACTGATAATTACAGATAAGGTCAACCTACAGTGTATAGGAAATCATTGCCGCCCTGTTTATTGGCGTATTCATGGTGACGCCCCCGGAAATCCCGGTTTGATACGTTTTTTATGTAATTCATTTTTGGGAACTATCGCTGGATTACATAATCCGGCCACGCCCGGGCACGTCCCAAACCACATCCCCTACAGCCGTCGATTGCTGGAACGTTGCCAAATACGACCGCATCCGTTCCCGCCGGAAACTGACCAGTCATTCCGGCCCGGATTCTGCGTTTTTGGGAATTATGACCTCACCATTTCTAGTGAGTGAGGGAAAAGAGGTACAACCGGGCCTTTTACGGGCTCCGGTGTATTCAGGTAAATAGAGGTTTTTCAGGAGAGGGATGGCCCCTCCTCCCTGACAAGAGCCCCGGTCGTGTACGAAACCATCTGTCCCGGCACGAGCCTGTTCCCCCCNNGCCGCGTCCCGGGCAATGATCCGGAGCTGAGCGATCTCTTCTTTGAAATTATCGGTAATGTGCTGGACTGTCGCCAAAATCTCCGGCGCGAACATGACCCGGGCAAACGTGACCGGGACCTTCGATACGATCGCGATGTCGAAGACCCGCTCCGGCCCGCTCAGTGCCAGCTGGACGATGCCCCGGGCCTTTGCGATGGGGACCGCCTCCGCCAGCGCCCGGTGGGGTCGTGGTCCCCGGCTCATGGGCGCCTCCCTGTTTCAATTGTAGTGTTTGTTGGTGTTTTCATCGGATGGTTACCTCCTTTTTTTCTGTTTTTTGTTGTCTCCGGGCCCGTTGACAAGGAGCATGGAACTGGATAGTTAATGGCCTTTTATTATGGACCGATCAGGAGGAGAAAACGGGGGACTTTGAGAGGGTCCCGGACGAATCGGGGGATGGAACTCCTCTCTTTTGCCAGGAACAAAATTGTTCCTTCCCGTGATTTTTGGTCTTCTCTTCCTGATCAAGCGGTCCTGCTCCTGTCCGTTGAGTTTCCCTTTGACATAATGTATGAGATCCCGGGAACGTATGGGTCTGGTTGGATAAATACCGGGAAGGGAAATCCGGGCATGATTACTATGGATTTGAGCAGAACGGGGCGTGGATTACTGATATCGGTGTGTGCAAAAAATGGGATCGATTGTTTCTTTCGAGGATTGAGTAGCTGCAGGTGGAAAAGACGAGGGAACGTTACGGTGCGATATTTCGCGGTTCAGACCGGTGTGAACCGGCTTCATTTTGTCTTTTTCATTTTCGCTCCCTGCAGCCCTGAGTTGGATATATCCCGGTCCACGAAAACTGATCATGGAAACCGTGAGTGATCCTGCTAATGAAAGCGTCTGTCAGCCAAATGACGCCGATTGTATGTTCTGCCTCAACCTGAAAAACTGCAAGAAGGGGAAGGAAGCCCTTCCCGTTTCGGGCGCGAGAGTGCTCAGGCGTGCGTATCCGCCGGATTAATCCGGTGCCTGCGGCGGGTGGTGTAAGACCGGTAAACTGAATTTCTTTTGATGGTGATATTCCGAAAGATCTGCAAAAATAATGATCCAGGCTATCCTTCGTATGCTTTTTTTAATGCGCTGATATCAAATTTCTTCATCTTAAGGAATGCCGCCGTTACCCTTTCCACTATTTGAGGATCCTTGTCGGTGGTCATCGAATCAAGAATTGTCGGGACTATCTGCCAGCTGAGGCCAAATTTATCTTTCAGCCAGCCGCACTGTTCGGCTTCCTTAACAAAAGACAGTTTATTCCAGAAATAATCTATCTCTTCCTGGGTATCACAAAAAACCATGAAGGAAACTGCTTCGCTCAGTTTGAACGCAGGGCCGCCATTGAGGACCATAAATTCCTGTCCTTCCAGGGTAAACCTGACGGTCATAACCGATCCTTTTTTCTGACCGGAGACTTCTTCAGCGGCTTTGGGGTAGTAGGAGGTTCTCAGAATCCTGGAATTCTTAAATACCGAAACATAAAACTCAGCTGCTTTATCGGCGTCTTTTTCCAGCCACACACAGGGAACGATCTTCTGGCTTATTTTTACCATGTTCTTTCATCTCCACTCCTCCCTATCAGACGGGAAATATTTAAGATCATTCCCAGGAAACGGATTTTGAAACAATATTTGAAAGACCGTTTGTCAGAGTGATCTCAAAAAAAATAGTGTTCTTT